>NZ_JAIQDD010000008.1:0-357425 GCF_020036995.1 Corallococcus sp. AS-1-12
TCAGGGCGCCCGGTGCGCCGCCCACTTCCTACGGAGCGCGCTCCGCTTGGCCGTCCCCGGGGCGATCCGCTTGGCCGCCCCCGCTATGAACAGCTTGGGTGACCCCGCTGCGATCCATTACCCCGGCCCATGACACGCTGGCACAGGGAGTTCTTCCGTTCGTTCCATACGCCAGCCATCGAGGATGTCGTCGTCGCGGGGACGTTCGAGACGCGTCAGGCGGCGGAAGAGTGGTTGGCGAGTGGCAGGGGGCAGGATGGAGACCTCCTCCGGATCGCGGGGCAGGGGTTCCAGGTCATCCGGACCCGCGGAGGACAGCAGGCGCTCTTGCGGACCCCCTTGCCTGAAGAGCTCATGAAGAAGTTCCCCCCGGGCCCAACGTAGATGCTTCCGCGGGGCAACCCGCCGCATGCCGGGCCTCGAACCTCCCCGTCACGTCACCCCCGTCTGTTAGGGTGCGATGCTGGAGGTTGCCGCTCGTGCTCACACCCCGTATGGTTGTCTGTCCAATGCTGCTGATGCTGCTGGGGGTGGCGGTTCCGGCGTGGGCCGGGGCCCCCGGACCGCGCGTCCCCCGGGAGCGGAAGCTGGTGGTGCGGGCGGAGGAGGCCACGACGCTGCACCTGCTGCGCGTCGCTCCCGGGACCGTCACCACCGTCGTCTTCAACGAGGACATCCTGCCCGCGTCCGTGGACGCCCAGGCCCTGGCACCGCTGTTCGGGCAACTGAAGGTGTACCCGGGCGTGATGGTGCTGCGCCCCGCCGTGGCCATGCCGGAGTCGTCCCGGCCGCTCATCACCGCGCGCTTCGCGGGCGAGGACGCGCCCCGGCAGGTGTCCTTCCTGCTCGTCACCGACCCCAAGGAGGTGGACACCGTCGTGGAGGTGTCCCGCCACGCGCTGTCCGCCGAGGACCTGGGTGAGGAGTTGGCCCTGTTGCGAGGACGGTGCGTCGCCGCGGAGGCGGGGCTCGCCACCCTGCGCGCGCAGTGTGCCCAGACCGGACTGGCGGGGGCGGTGCTCACCGGCGCGCTGGGGTCGGAGGCGGTGTTGGTGGAGCGATCTCCTGCCGCCGTTGGAACGCCGGGCCTGAAGGTCGTGGGAAGTGCGCTTCTCTACCGCCACATCCGAACCCGGTTGATGACCTTCACCCTGAGGATTTCACCCGATGCCGCCGCGTGGGTGCCCGGCGCGGGACGGCTCATCCAATTGGGGCCGGATGACAAGGAGGAGCGGGTCATCCACCGGGAGATTCCCGTCCGGATGCTGGAGGCCCGGCTGGCACCCGGCACGAGCGGCCAGGTGGTCCTGGAGTGGCACATGCCGCAGGACCTGGTGCCCCAGGCCCGCTATGTGCTGGAGGTCTGGAATCAGGAAGGTGATCGCTCCGTGCGATGGAAGGGACTGTCCCTGTGAGCAGCGAGTCACCCGAGCTGGGGCTTCGCCATGCGGAGGCGGTGCTGGGGCGGGTCCTGCTGTCCCCCGAGTGGTTGCCGCCTGGGACCCGGGTGGACCGCTGGGAGGTGGTGGAGCGGTTGGGCGCGGGGGGGTATGGCACCACGTACTCCGTGCGCCGCGCAGGCCGTCCTCGGGGCCGGCTGTATGCCTTGAAGTTGTCCCGGCGACCCGGAGAGCGGTGGTTCGCGCGGGAGGCGGCGCTGCTGGCCCGCGTGCGGCACCGCGCGGTGGTGCGGTTGATCACCCACGGTGTCTGGCGGTTGGGGCCCGTGGAGCACCCCTATCTGGTGATGGAGTACGTCGAGGGGGAGTCGCTCTATGCATGGGCGCTGGCCCGCAACCCCACGGCTCGACAGGTCACGGGCCTGCTGGTGCAGGTGCTGGAGGCGCTGGCCGCCGCGCACCGCCAGGGTGCGCTGCACCGGGACTTCAAGGGGGACAACGTCCTGGTCACGCCTGACGGCAGGGTCAAGGTCCTGGACTGGGGCGCCGGTTGGTACGCGGGCGCACCCGTGCTCACCGCCACCGCCCGGTTGCCGCCGGGCAGTCCGCGCTACTACAGCCCCCAGTTGTTCATGTGGCGCGTGCTGTCGGAGCGTCGGCCCGGCGCTTCCAGCCCCTATGCCTACTCCGTCGCGGACGAGCTGTACGCGGTCGGCGTGAGCTTCTATCGCCTGTTGACGGATCAGTACCCGGCCGCGCAATGGGGCATGCCCCGGGAGGCAGCGGAGCCTCATGGCCTGCGCGCCGTGCGGGACCTCAACCCCCACGTGCCGGAGGCGCTGTCGGAGGCCTTGATGCGGTTGCTGGCCTTCGAGCCGGAGCGGCGCCCCGAGAGTGCGGCGTTGCTGGCGGGTGAGCTGCGCCAGCGCCTGACGGATGGCGGGCCTGCCTGGGATGCGCCGCTGTTCGACTGGCGCGAACGGACCGCCAGCGGCTCCCGCACGACCCTGGAGGCGGAGGAGGTCCGGGGGCCCGTGATGCCGGGGCAGGAGGTCGCCCTGCGGGACGCCCGCGTCCGCCACCTGGAGGCGGTCCGCCGGCTTCGCGAGGTCCGTGAGCTGCGCAGACGCGATCCCGCGAGGGTGGCCGCCGCCGAGGCCCGGTCGCTCCAGTCGCGGGGGCGCGGGGGCCGCGCGCGGCTGCTCTTCTGGGGCGCGTTCACGGTGCTGCTGGTGGGGCCGCTCGTCGCCGGGCTCACGGTGTGGGGCTTGTGGCGGGCCCTGGCGCGGGAGGAGCCCGCGCTGGCGGTGAGCGAGGCGCGGAACGTCCAGCAAATGGCGCCCCGTCCCGGGCCGGAAGAAGCTCACAAGCCATTGACGGACACCTCCCCACCCGTCCCCTTTCCACAGGAGAAAGCAGCCATGACTCCCCCTTCGCCGCAGCAGGCGGCCGTCATTCCCACGCCCGCCCGGTCCGGCACGCTCAAGCGGTGCTCCGCGGCGGTGGGTGCCGCCGTCCTCACTGCCTGCACGGGCGCCCAGGTGCGGCCGGACGCGAGCCGATGCCCCACGGGGGCCCTGGAGGCCATGCGGAAGCTCGGCCTGAACAAGACTGGCAGCGCGAGCATCTACACCGACATCAGGCAGCCCGGCATGGGCTCTGAAGACGCCATCGTCCACGACGGCCCCATCGTCAGCCTCGTCATCGAGCAGTACGGCGACCTGCCCAAGGGGACCCGCCTGTATGGGCGCCTCTGGACGGGGGAGGGCCGGGTCACGGGCCGCTACACCCAGGCGGAGCTGCCGGACGGGAGCATCCATCCCGTGTGCTTCGTCTACGGGAACTTCGATGGCGGCGAGTGGAACGAGGGCTCCAAGCCCGGCGCGGTCCGGGTGCCGCGCACCTTCGCATATACCGTCGTGGATTCGTTCCCGTGAGTCCTGCTTGCGGGACCGCCGGGCCGGAAGAAACGTTCTAATACAACCTGATGGGTCCTGGAGAATCAGGCTACTCGAAAAGTAGTCTGGCGTTGTTTTCCAAGGAGCCCGCACGGCATGAGTCCTTCCAGGAAGGTGAAGCCTCCCCTGCCCGAAGTGCTGTTCAAGACCGGGTCCAGGTCGTTTGAACTGGAGCGGATCCTTCGGCGGCGCGGCCACGGGGAGCAGCACTTCCTGGCCGTCCGGAGGCAGCCCGGACATGAGCCCGTGCCGGTGTTCCTCCAGGCGCTGTCCCTGCGCGGCGGGGAGCTCTCCCCGTCGAGGG
The DNA here is from genome assembly GCF_020036995.1 of Corallococcus sp. AS-1-12. Classification (NCBI taxonomy): domain Bacteria; kingdom Pseudomonadati; phylum Myxococcota; class Myxococcia; order Myxococcales; family Myxococcaceae; genus Corallococcus; species Corallococcus sp. AS-1-12. Next base: position 3,663 of record NZ_JAIQDD010000008.1, read on the forward strand.
ATCCCCGCGCGCGGTTGCAGGAGACGCTGGCACTCTCACGGCTGCTGGAGCATCCGCGCATCGCCCGGCTGCACGGCGGCCACGAGGTGGGTGACCTGCTCTTCCTCGAGTGGGAGCGCGTCCCGGGCTGCACGCTGGATGACGTGGCGATGCTGCCGCTGGTGTATGTGCATGCGTTTTCCGAGGCGTTCCTGGTGCACGTGGGCCGCCAGCTCGCGTCGCTGCTCGGGTTCCTGCATGGGAAGACGGACGCGCGGGGCGCTCCGCTGGGCTTCGTGCACCGCGACCTGCATCCGCAGGGCCTCCGGTTCGGGCCCGGGGGCGCGGTGGCGCTCACGGACCTGGGGGATGTCCTCTCCCGGATGCCGGGACGGGTTCCCTCCAGCATCACGCGCCCGCACGGCGAGGTGTACTACGGCGCGCCGGAGGTGCTGTTCGGGGAGGGGGCGGATGCGCGCTCGGATCTCTTCTCGCTGGGGCTCATCCTGCTGGAGCTGGCGACGGGCCTGCACCTCTACAGCCTGCCGCGCGCGCTCATGGGCGACCTGGAGGCGCGGCTGACGGACGCGGACGCGAAGCGCGTGTTCCAGGGGATGATGGTGGCGGCGCAGGCGGGGCACGGCTCGGACGAATACGCCGACGTCGTGATGCACGCCGCCGCCTACCGGTCGGAGGACCTGGAGTCACTGATGGCGCGGCTGTCACCCGGGCTGCGCGCCATCCTCCACCGGCTGCTGCGCCGGGAGCCGTCGGAGCGCTACGCGACGGCGGAGGCGCTGGAGGCGGACCTCCATGTCCGGGCCGTGGAGCTGGGCGGTCCATACGGAGGGCCGGAGGCGGCGGAGGAGCTCCAGCGGGCGCTCGCGATGACGGCGCCGCTGCTGAAGGCATTCCAGACGGACGTGGGCGCGTTTCCGCCGGGCAGCGTGCTGCACCTCCCGACGCCCGCGGCCTGAGCCGGTGGCACCGGCCCCGCGCACCTAGACTCCCGCCGCCGGCTTCGCGTCGGTGTGCGGCAGCCTCACCGTGAACGTCGTGCCGGCCTCCCGCGTGGACGTCACGTCGATGGTGCCGCCGTGCGCCTGCACGATGGTGCGCACGATGTAGAGCCCCAGGCCCACGCTGCGCGTCGCCGCGTCCACGCCCGGCGCCCCGCGCTGCATGGGCTGGAAGATGCGGGGCAGCACGTCCGCGGGGATGGGCTCTCCGGCGTTGTGCACCTCCAGCAGGACGCTCCCGGGCACCTCCCGCAGGCGCACCGTCACCGGCGTGTCCTCCGGCGAGTACTTCAGCGCGTTGCCCAGCAGGTTGATGAGCAGTTGCGTGACGCGGTCTGGATCCCAGCAGCCGCGCGGGCCCGCCTGCGGCAGCGACACCTGGAGGTCCCGCTCCGGGGCGGTCATCCGCGCCTCGTCCACCACCTGGCGCACCAGCGCCCCCAGCTCCAGGTCCTGGCACTGGATGGGGAGCCCGCCGCCCAGGCGCGCCTGGGTGAAGTCCAGCAGGTCGCGGATCATCCGCACCGCGCGCTCCGCGGAGGACTGGATGCGCAGGACGGCCTTCGTCGCGCGCTCGTTCAACTCCTCGCGCCTCAGCAGCGACGTCGTGCCCAGGATGATGGCGTTCAGCGGGTTGCGCAGGTCGTGCGACACGATGCCCATCAGGTACTGCTCGAACTCCGCGCGCTGGCGCGCCGTCTCCTCCGCGAGCTTGCGCTCCGTCACGTCCAGCCCCGTGCCCACGAAGCGCACGGGCTGACCGTCCGGCCCGAAGTGCACGTGGCCCCGTCCGGAGATCCAGCGCACGGGCTGGCCGTCCTGGGAAAGCCGCACGCGGAACTCGCTCGCGAACTCGCCGGAGCCCCCGGGCCGGGCGGCCTCCGCCATCGCGTGCTCCACCTGGGGCCGGTCCTCGTCCAGGACGAACCGCATGACCTCGTCGAGCGCCACCTCCGCCCGCTCGGACAGCCCCAGCATGGCGCGGAAGCGCGCGTCCCAGGTGGTCCGGCCCGTGGCGAGCTCGATGTCCCAACTGCCCATGTCCGCCGCGTCCAGCGCCAGCCGCAGGCGCTCCTCGCTGGCCTGGAGCGTCTCCGCCAGCCCTTCCGCCCGCTGACGGGCGCGCACCGCCTCCGTGACGTCGCTGGCGACGACGAGGATGCCCTGCAGGCCGACCTCCGCCTCGTGCAGCGGCTGGTAGACGAAGTTGAAGTAGGTGTCCTCCAGGGCGCCGCCGGGGGCCCGGGCCAGCCGGATGCGCAGCTCATGGCCCACGTAGGGGATGCCCGTGGTGAGCACGCCGTCCAGCAGCTCCCGGATGCCCTGCTCCTTCACCTCCGGCAGGACGTGGAGCAGGGGGCGGCCCAGGACCTGGGCGCTGGCGCGGCCCCAGAGCTGGCAGACGCGTTCGTTGGCCAGCTCCACGACGTGCTCGGGGCCGCGGAGGATGGCGAGCGCGACGGGGGCCTGCTGCAACAGCCGGTGCAGATGCCCGAGCGCCGTGTCCGCCTGGACGCGCGCGGTGCGGGCCTCCAGGAGCAGCCGCGCGCGGCCGCACTCCTCCTCGCGCTGGAGGGTGACGTCCTGCATGGCGCCCACCATGCGCACGCCCCGGCCCGTTGCGTCCCGCAGGATGACGCCCGTGTCCAGCACCCGCACGGCGCCGCCCTGGCGGTGGATGAAGCGGTACTCGTCCTGCCACCGCGCCTGCGTGCCCCGGATGGCCGCGTGGATGCCGTGCTCCACCCGCTCGCGGTCCTCCGGGTGGATGCGCTCGACCCACCAGCTCGCCAGGGGGCCTGTCTCCTCGGGCGCGAAGCCGAGCAGCCGGCGCGTCTCGCCGCTCCAGGTCACCTCCTGGGTGAGCAGGTCCCAATCCCAGACGGTGTCCGCGGCGGCCTGGCTGGCCAGCCGGTAGCGCGACTCGGACACCTCCAGCCGCGTGGCGGTCTCCCGGAGCTGGCCCATCAGCAGGGCGCGGTCGAGGATGCCGGAGAGGGTGTCCACCAGCGTCTCCAGGAAGCGCCGGGTCCGCGGCGGCACCGGCCGCGCCTCCGCGAAGCCCACGCAGAGCACGCCCATCAGTTCGCCATGGGGCCACAGCCGCAGGCCCAGGAGCGTGCCCCAGCCGGGGACGTGCAGGCCCTCGCGCGCGGCGTCCTCCAGGCCCCGCGCCTGCGTGAGCGCCAGCGGCTCCTCCGAGCGCGCCACGCGGCCCAGGAACGACGGCCCCTGCGAGTCCACCCACCGGCCCGGGGGCGGCACCCGGTGCTGGGTGTGCGCGACGGGGACCATCCGCCGGCCCCCCGCGTCCACGAGGAACAGCTCCGCTCCGGCGGCCTCCATCGCCCGGACGATGAGCTCCACCAGCGGCCTCACCGCGCCCTGCATGTCCGCGCCGGGCTCCAGCGACCGGGGCGCCAGCGCGTCCATCTGGCGCAGGAAGCGCTTCTCCCGCTGGCGGTCCTCCAGCGAGTAGCCGGAGAAGAGGACCCCCACGTGGTCCATGGCTTCTTCCAACTGCTCGAAGAGGCACTGGAGGTCCGCGGCGCCGGGCTTGCGCTCCGGCCGGGCGTCCTCCCAGAGCTGGGGGATGAGCCGCCCCAGCAGCGTGTACTCGTCCGTCGCGTCCTCCTGCGTGGCGCCCACGCGCAGCCGCAGGTTGATGTGGGCCTCCTCCATGCGCGCCCGCGTCTCCAGCCGCTCCGGCGTGGCGCCGTGCCGGCAGATGGCCGCCACCGCGTGCAGGTACTCCGGCAGCGTGGAGATGACCTCCGACGGCTTCAGGCCCTGCGTGCTCTCCAGCCCGCGCGCCGCCTCCGCGAAGCGCCGCACCAGGACGTCCAGGTTCGCTTCGATGAAGTCCGCAATCAGGTTCATGGTGCCGTAGAGAGGGGGTTAGGGGCTCGGGCCCGCGGGTGCAACCGACCCGCCTGGTTTCGCTCGCGATTCCCGACAGGCGGGCGGGCGGGGCCTGCGCCGCGTGACACTTCCTCGCGCGACGAGGGCCCGGGGTCACGTCATTCCTTGGCGCTCGTAGCAATACCTGCGTAGGCTGCCGCCCGTGAGCAGCACCCCCTCGCGTTCCATCATCCTCATCGTCGACGACGAACCGGACCTGCGCGAAGTCGTGGCGGAGTTGCTGGAGATGGAGGACTACACGGTGCTCCAGGCCGCCAACGGCCAGGCCGCGCTGGACGTCCTCGCCACGCACGGCGACCCGCCCTGCCTGGTGCTGCTGGACCTGATGATGCCGGTGATGGACGGACACGAGTTCCTCCACCGGCTGCGGGAGGACGCGCGCTACCGCGAGCTGCCCGTGCTGATGCTCACCGCGCACTTCTCCGCCAAGGCGCCGCCGGGCACGGTGGGCCTCTTGCGCAAGCCCGTGGACATCGCGGAGCTGCTGGCCATGGTGGCGCGGCACTGTCCCGCCGCCGCCTGAGCGCGGGGCTTCACGCCAGGGCGGTGTGCACCGCGATGGCGTCCAGCAGCTCCTCCAGCTTCACCGGCTTGCCCAGCCGTCCGGACACGCCTTGCGGCAGGGGCAGGGTGGGGTGCGCCGTCAGCACCAGCACCCGCGTGAGCGCGAGCGCGCCCGTGCCGCGCAGGTGTTCGATGAAGGCGTGGCCGTCCATCACCGGCATCACCAGGTCCAGCAGGACGAGCGCGGGCATCCGCTCCTGCTCCGCCAGCACGTCCAGCGCGTCCTGGCCGTTCACCGCCGTGAGGACGCGGTAGCCCTCCGACTCCAGGATTTCGCGCAGCGCCTCGCGGACGTCTTCGTTGTTCTCCACGAGGAGCAGCGGGGGGCGGTGTTGCGAAGTGGACACCCCTTCACCGTAGGGCACGGGCTCCAGCGTTTCCAGGGGGCTCGTGGGCCTGGACGCCCGGGAGGCGCGGGGGCAGGGCGCCTCGTGGCTCATGCGCCGCCGCGCGGCAGCGTCAGGGTGAAGACGGTGCGCTCCGCGTCCGACGTCACGGTGAGCGTGCCCCGGTGGCCCCGGGCAATCTGGTCGGAGATGAAGAGCCCCAGCCCCAGGCCGGACGGGACGTGGGCGCCCGTGTGCGCGCGCTGGAAGGGGTGGAACAGGGTCGCCAGCTCCTGCGGCGCGATGGGCGCTCCCGGGTTGCTCACCCGCGCGAGGACCTGGTCCGGCTCGCCCACGAGCGCCAGCTCCACGGGGGCGTCCGCGGGGCTGTACTGGAGCGCGTTGCCCACCAGGTTGCTCAGCACCTGCGCCAGCCGATCCGCGTCCCAGTTCCCCGTGAGGAGGCCGGTGGACGTCACCTTCACGGTGCGGCGGGGGTGCACCAGCTCCAGCTCCTCCACCACCTGGCACGCCACCTGGCCCAGGTCCGTGGCGGCGGGGCTCAACGGGATGCCGCTGCCCAGCCGGCTGCGGGTGAAGTCGAGCAGCTCGGTGATCATCCGCGTCATCCGGTCCGTGCTGAGGATGATGCGGCTGGCGGTGCGCTCCAGCGCCGGAGGCAGTTGCTCGCTGGCGACGAGGAAGCTGGCGCCCATGCGGATGGAGTGCAGGGGGTTGCGCAGGTCGTGGCCCACGATGCCCAGGAAGCGCTCGCGGAACTCCGCGGACGCGCGCAGCTCGGCCTCCGCCTGCTTGTGCCGGGTGACGTCCACCAGCACCGTGCCCACGCCCACCACCTCTCCCCGGGCGGTGCGCACCGGGTGGTAGCTGGCCATCACGTGCAGCCCGCCGCCGGGCGCGTCCGGGTGCTCCAGCGTGAAGCCCACCTCCTCCACGGGCTCGCCCGTCTCCATGACGCGGCGGAGCAGCGGCTCCAGCCGGTCGGCGAAGCGGGGCAGGACCTCCGCCAGCGTCCGGCCCGGGTAGGCGTCCACGGACAGCCCGTCCAGCTTCGCCATGCGCGCGTTGACGCGCACGAAGCGCAGGTCCCGGTCCAGCAGCGACAGCCCCACGGGCGAGGACGTGAGCAGCGCGTCCAACTGCGCGAACACCTCCGCCTTCTCCTCGCTGGAGCGCCGCACCTCGTCCGCCAGCCGCTTGGTGCGCGCGAGCGCGTCCACCCGCGCGCGCACCTCCTCCGTGCGGAAGGGCTTGGACACGTAGTCATTGGCGCCCGCGCGCAGGCCCTGCACCAGGTCCTCCGGCCGCCCGTGCGAGGTGAGCAGCAGCACCGGCAGGGCCTGCGTCTCCCGCTGGCCGCGCAGGAACTGACAGACCTCCGGACCGGACATTCCCGGCATCTCCCAATCCAACACCACCACGTCCGGTGCCCGTCCGGCGTGCAGCCGTTCGAGCATCGCCGCGCCGTCCGGGAACGTCTGCACCTGGAAGCCCGTTCCAAGCGCCGTCTTGATGAAGAGCGCTTCGCTGGCGCTGTCATCCACCACCCAGACACAAGGTGCGAGCTCTGGGGGACTCGGAGGAGGGCCCGGCGGGCGGGGGAAGGAGGCGTCGGGCGGAGGAGGGGGGCGCATGGATGGAATTCAGTTCCTGGAGCGGAAAAACAGCGGCGCGCAGGGTGCCGGATGTGCGGGCGGCCGTGGCGCTTCGTCGTCCGCCGTGGCACATCGTTCAAAGCGGGCGTGGACCAGCCAACGTTCAACGCGCGCCGGATGACTCATTTCTTTCAGCGGATCGGAATCGATCTAGCTTGGCCGGCCGTTGCCAGAGGACGCCATGCCCGAGGTACTCGTCGTCGATGACAGCAAGGTGATGCGCGACATGGTGGTCGCCTGCCTGCGGCCCTATCCGGACAGCCGCTTCACCCAGGCGTCCAGCGGACTGGAGGCCATCGAGCAGTTGTCGCTCAAACCGTATGACCTGCTCGTCCTGGACCTCAACATGCCGGACATCGGCGGCATTGAGGTGGTGGAGTTCGTGCGCGGGCAGGACCACCTGCGCGACCTGCCCATCATCATCGTCACCACGCGCGGCGACGAGGCCTCCCGCGAGCGCGCGTTGCAGGCCGGCGCGGACCGCTTCATGACCAAGCCCTTCACGCCGGACTCCATCCAGGGCACCGCCCGGGCGCTCCTGGAGAAGAACCCGGCCGAGGCGCCGCGCGGGTGACGGGGAACGGGGAGTTCGCGGAGTTCCTCCCCGCCTACCTGGCGGAGGCGGATGAGTTGCTCGCCTCCGCGCAGAAGGACCTGCTCGCGGTGGAGGAGGCCGTGCGCAAGGGGCAGGCGCAGCCCCGCGCGGTGCGCGAGCTGTTCCGCGCGCTGCACACGCTCAAGGGCCTGTCCGCCATGGTGGACGTGGAGCCCGTCGTCTCCCTGGCGCACTGGATGGAGGCGTCGCTGCGGCTGGCGGATCAGGCCGGCGGCCGGCTGCCGGAGTCCAGCGTGGAGCCGCTGGTGGAGGGCCTGCGCGCCATCGAGCTGCGCGTGCGGCAGTTGGGCGCCGGGAAGCTGGCGTCGCCCGCGCCCGCGAACCTGCTGGAGCGGCTGGAGGCGCTGGGGCCGCAGGTGCGGGACGCGGCCCCCAGGCGCGCGCGGCCCGTGACGCTGGACGCGGAGGCCGCGTTCGCCTCCCGCCTGGCCCCGTCCGAGCGCGAGCAACTGGAGGGCGGGCTCGCCGGGGGCCAGCGCGCGCTGCGGCTGGACTTCGTGCCGTCGTCGGAGCGCGCCGCGAAGGGGCTCAACATCAACACCGTGCGCGAGCGCGTGGCGAAGCTCGCGGACATCGTGAAGGTGCTGCCCCTGTCCGGCGCCGCCGCGGGGGGCGCGTCGCTGGCGTTCGCGCTGCTGCTCCTCACCCGCGCGGAGGACGCGGTGCTGCTGGACGCCGTGGGCGGCGCGCCCGCCACGGTGCGCTCGCTGGAGGCGCCCGCGCCCGCGGAGGCCCCGCCCGCGGACCTGGGGCCGGACGGCGCCGCGGGCCTGCCCGGCGCCGCCGTGCTCGACGAGGAGCTGGACGAGCCGGAGGTGCGCCGGGGCGGTGGCCTCTTGCGCGTGGAGGTGTCCCGGCTGGACGAGGCCATGGAGTGGCTGGCGGCGCTCGTGGTGAACCGCTCCCGGCTGACGCGCGCGGCGGCGGCGCTCACCCAGGCGGGCGCGCCCACGCGGGAGCTCACCGCCATCCTCCAGGAGAACGGCCGGCAGTTGCGCGATCTGCGCTCGGCCATCCTGCGGCTGCGCATGGTGCGCGTGGGCGACGTGCTGGAGCGGCTGCCCCTGCTGGTGCGGGGGCTTCGCCGCGCCACGGGCAAGGCGGTGCGGCTGGAGCTGGACGTGGGCGACGCGGAGCTGGACAAGGCGGTGGCGGACCGGCTCCTGCCCGCGCTGGTGCACCTGGTGCGCAACGCCGTGGACCACGCGCTGGAGTCCCCCGAGGAGCGCCAGGCCGCGAACAAGCCCGCCGAGGGGCGGGTGCGCCTCACCTGCCACGCGCGCGCCAGCGGCCAACTGGAGCTCACCCTGCGCGACGACGGGCGCGGCGTGGACGCGAAGGCGGTGGCGAAGGCGGCGAGCGCGCCCGTGCCGGACTCCCCGGACGCGCTCCTGGACCTGCTGTGCCGGCCCGGCCTGTCCACGCGCCAGGAGGCCACGCGCACCAGCGGGCGGGGCATGGGCATGGACATCGTGCGCCGCATCGTCGTGGAGCAACTGGGCGGCGAGCTGCGCATGGACACGCGCAAGGGCGTGGGCACCACCTTCACCGTCTGCGTCCCCCTCACGGTGACGCTGATGGACGCCATCGTCTTCGAGTGCGCGGGCCGCCGGTACGCGGTCGCGGTGGGCACCGTGGAGGAGCTCATCGACGTCGCGGGCGTGGTGCGCCCCGCGGGCGCGGACGGCGTGGGGCTGGTGGAGCGCCGGGGCGCGGCGGTGCCGCTGGTGTCGCTGGCGCGGCTCCTGGACGCGCCCGTGGACGCCCGCGCCGCGGGCCAGGACGCCAAGGCGCTCATCGTGCGCCAGCGCGGGGAGCCGGTGGCGTTCGCGGTGGACCGGCTCGTGGGGCAGCAGGAGATCGTCCTGCGGCCGCTGGAGGATCCGCTCGTGCGCGTGCCCGGCGTGGCGGGCGCCACGGACCTGGGGGACGGCCAGCCCACCCTGGTGCTGGACCTGGGCGCGCTGGGCGCGGCGCGCGCGGGCCGCCGCAAGCGTGCGAGCAGGGCCGGGGAGCGGGTGTCATGAACGTGCTGCACGTGCTGTTCAAGGTGGACGGGACGGAATACGCGATGCCCGCGGCGGACGTGGTGCAGATGGAGTCCTTCACCGGCGCGACGCCGGTGCCCGGGGCGCCCACCCACGTGGCCGGCCTGGTGCAGGTGCGCGGCCGGGTCATCCCGGTGGTGGACGCGCGCGTGCGCTTCGGGCTGCCGGCGGGGACGCAGTCCCTGGATTCACGGGTGGTGGTGGGTCAGTTGGGCGAGCGCACCGTGGGGCTGCTCGTGGACAGCGCCCGCGAGGTGTTGAAGCTGGACCCCCGCACCATCCAGCCGCCCCCGCCCATGGTGGTGGAGGGCGCGAAGGGGTTCGTGAAGGCCGTGGCGCAGGTGGGCCCGCGGCTGGTGATGCTCATCGATTTCCCCCGCGTGGTGGGGGAGGAGGCGGCGGATGTCGACGGACAACGGTAACAGCGTGCGGAAGCTGGAGGACGCTCGCGCGCTGGCCGAGCGCGCCTCGCTCCAGGTGGCGGAGGGCGTGGGGCTGGTGAAGTCCACCGAGCAACTGGCGGCGCGGCTCGCGTCCGCGGGCAACGACCAGGCGGCGGCGGGCGAGCAGGTGCGGATCGCCATCGAGTCCGTGGCGACGCAGGTGGAGCAGACGAGCGTCGCGGTGCAGGCGCTGGTGCGCAGCCAGGCCTCCGTGGGCGACGCGGCGAAGGGCGTGCAGGTGGAGGCGGAGACCACCGCGGCCACGATGCAGGAGGTGACGGCGTCGGTGTCCAGCGTGCGCAAGGACGCGGGCGCGCTCGCCTCCACCGCGGACGTGACGGCCTCCACGCTGGAGGAGGTGGCGCGCTCGGTGAAGGGCGTGAGCGCCAACGCGGAGGACCTGGCCGCCTCCAGCGAGGAGCTGCTGGCGAGCATGCAGGAGATGACCGCCACGGTGGAGGACCTGGTGTCGCGCAACCAGACCAGCGCCGCCACCACGGAGCAGGTCGCCGCCACCATCGAGGAGATGTCCAAGGGCATCACCCGGCTGTCCGCGGACGCGCAGGGCGTGGGCGAGCGCATGGGCCAGGTGTCCGGCGCCGTGGTGTCCCTGGGCAGGACGCTCCAGGACGTGGTGCGCGACGCGGGCGCCATGGCCTCCAGCGTGGAGGAGACGGCCTCCACCACGGAGCAGGTGGCCCGCAGCGTGCGCGGCGTCGCGGAGCACACGCGCACCCTGGAGGCGAGCGCGGTCACCACCGCGTCCACCGTGCAGGAGGTGGCCGCCAGCGTGGAGGAGGTGGCCGCCACCGCGGAGAAGAACGCCGCCGTGGTGGACGCCAACGCGGCCACCATCGAGCAGCTCTCGCGCTCCGCCCAGGCGGTGGCCCGCGCGGCGGAGAGCATCAACGGCCTGGCCTCCACCAGCGCCAGCGCGTCCTCGCAACTGGAGTCCTCCACGCGCCGCGCGGCGCAGTTGACGGAGGAGGCGCGGCTGGCCGCGGAGCGCGTGGGCGCGAGCGCGCGCGAGGGCGGCGCCACCGTGGCGCGCTCCATCGCGGGCTTCGGCCGCATCCGCCAGTCCATCGTGGAGTCGTCCGGGGTGATGAAGGAGATGGGCCGGCGCGCCGAGGAGATTGGCGACATCGTGCAGACCATCAACCTCATCGCGGACCGCACGAACCTCCTGTCGCTCAACGCCAGCATCGAGGCGGCGCGCGCGGGCGAGCACGGCCGCGGCTTCGCGGTGGTGGCGGAGGAGATCCGCGCCCTGGCGGACCGCGCGGCGGCGGCCAGCAGCGACGTGGCGAAGATTGTCCGGGGGCTCCAGACGACGGCGCGCGAGGCGGCGGTGGCCACCGGCGAGGGCGTGCGCGCGGCGGACGAGGGCGCGGCGCTGGCGGGAGACGCGGAGCGCGCGCTGGGCACCATCCTCAAGGGCGTGGACGAGGTGGGCACGAACGTGCGCGAGGCGTCGCGCGCGTCCGCGGAGCAGGTGCAGGCGGTGCAGGCGCTGGTGCAGGCCACGGCGAAGGTGAGCGAGCAGGGGCGGGTCATCGCCGCGTCCGCGGTGGAGCAGGCGCAGGCCGCGCAGGCGCTGACCCAGGGCGGCACGGAGATGCGGCGCATGGCGCGGCAGACCACCCAGGCCACCCAGGACCAGGCCAAGGCGCTGCGCGACGCGGTGCGCTCCAACAACCAGTTGACGGACGTGGCGGAGAAGGTGTCGCGCGCCATGCAGGAGCAGGCCCAGGCCGCCACGGACCTGGCCCGCGGCACCGCGCAGATGCGCCAGTTGGTGCAGGGCGTGAGCACCGCGGTGATGGCCCAGGGCCAGCAGGTGGGGGCGCTGGGGGTCACGGCGCAGGAGGTGGCGTCCTCCACGCAGCGCACGCTCACCGGCATCGCGGAGCAGGCCAAGGCCGCGCAGGAGGTGACGAAGGCGATGGAGGCCACGCGCAAGGAGGTGGCCCAGTCCACGCGCGCCATGTCGGAGCAGGCCCGCGCGCTCAAGCAGGGGGAGCTCGCCAGCCGCCAGGTGGCCACCCTGGCCAAGGAGGTCACGCGCGCCACGGACGAGCAGGCCCAGGCGCTCACCAGCCTGGTGCGCGGCGCGGAGGAGGTGCGCCGGGTGGCGAAGTCCACCGCGCGCGCGCTGGATGAGCAGACGGACGCCCTGTCCATGCTCACCGCGTCCGCCGCGAAGCAGGCCACGGGCGTGGCGGCGGTGGCGAGGGCCGCCGTGGATCAGGCCACGGTGAGCGAACAGCTTGGCCGGTCCGTGGAGGACATGCGCGTGCGCGCGAAGGAGATCGCCGGCACCACGGCGGAGCAGGCGCGCGCCATGGCCGTCACCGCCAGGGAGGTGAAGGAGGTGGCGGGCCGGCTGGGGCAGTTGTCGCGGCTGCACGGAGAGCAGGTGGAGGGCTTGAGCCACCTGAGCGGCCTGTTGGGCGCCACGGAGCCGGGGTCGCCCCGGAACACACGGGAGCAGGCCACGTGAGCAGCATGACCGCGAAGCAGCACCCGTTGTCCCTGTCCGCGGAGGACCGCGCCCGGGTGGAGGAGGTGGACCAGTTGGCGCGCCGGGGCCCGGCGAGCCTGCCGGTGCTGGTGGACGGGCTGGACGCGCCGTCGTGGGCGGTGCGCCGCGCCGTGGTGTCCGCGCTGGCGCGCCTGGGCTCCGCCGCGGTGGAGCCCCTGTGCCAGGTGCTGCGCCACCGCCGGGACAACGAGGCGCGCATCGCCGCGGCGGTGGACGCGCTGGTGGCCGCCACGGGGGACGTGGAGGGCCCGGTGGAGCTCCTGGGGGACGACCCCAACCCGGCCATCGTCTGCGACGCCGCCCAGGTGCTGGGGCGCCGCCGCAGCCGGAGGTCCGTGCCGCTCCTGTCGCGGCTCATCGTCCACCCGGACGACAACGTGGCGGTGGCCGCCATCGAGGCGCTGGGCCGCGTGGGCGGCGGCGCGGCGGTGGACGCGCTCCTGTCCTCGCTGGGCAGCGGCAACTTCTTCCGCATCTTCCCCGCCATCGACGTGCTGGGCCGCTCGGGCGACCCCACCGTCGTGCCGGCGCTGATGGCGCTCTTGTCCGACCCCTTCTACGTCCTGGAGGCGGCGCGCGCGCTGGGCCGCACCGGCCAGGAGGCCGCGGTGCCCGCGCTGGTGGGGCTGCTCCAGCGCGGCAACGACGCGGTGGTGCGCGTGGCGGCGGTGGCGCTGGTGGAAATCCATGACGCGCAGGTGCAGCGCTTCGGCGGCGCGCGCACGGTGCCGTCGGTGCTGCGCTCCAGCTCGGCGGAGCCGCACCCCACCGGGCGGCGGCTGGCCCAGGTCATCGCGGGCGCGGACGCGGGGGAGAAGACCGCCCTGGCGCGCCTGCTGGGCTGGGTGGGCGGCGCGGACGCGGCCACGGGGCTCCTGAAGCTCCTGGACTCGCAGGACCTGGGCGTGTCGCGCGCGGCCGCGGCGGCCCTGGGCGAGCTGGGCGCGGAGGCGGACCTCCAGATATTGCAGGCGCTGCGCGAGGGGGACAGCTCGCGCCGGCGGGTGCTGCTGCCCCTGGTGGGCAAGCGCTCCGCGGCGGTGCCGGACGTGCTGTTGTGCCTGGAGGACCGGGACGCGACGGTGCGCGCGCTGGCGGCGGAGACGCTGTCGCGCATTGGCGACACGTCCGCGGTGCCGGCCCTGTTCGCGCGGCTGTCGGATGACGACCCGCGCGTGTCGCAGGCGGTGGTGGGCGCCATCCAGTCGCTGGGCAGCGAGACGACGGAGGCGCTGGCGCTGGAGGCCGCGCGCTCCACGGACACGCGCCAGCGGCGGGCGGCGCTGCGCATCGTGGCGTACTTCGGCTACCCGCGCGGCCTGGACGCGCTGCTCCTGGCCATGCGGGACCCGGACGAGCGGCTGCGCGACGCGGCCATCTACGGCCTGCCCTTCATCGACGACCCTCGCGCGGTGGACGCGCTGCTGGCCGCCGCCAGCCACGAGTCGGAGCGCACGCGCGCCACCGCCATGCGCGCGCTGGGCCAGACGGACAAGCAGGCGCGCATCACCTCCACGCTGCTGGGCGGCCTGAACGACCGCGACCCGTGGGTGCGCTACTACGCGTGCCAGTCGCTGGGGAAGCTCAACGAGGAGGCCGCCGCGGACGCCATCGTCGCGCTGGCCAACGACGACGCGGGCCAGGTGCGCGTGGCGGTGGTGGACGCGCTGGCGCACATGCACACGGAGAGCGCCATGGCGGCCCTGCGCCGGGCGGCCGCCTCCGCGGACGCGGACGTGCGCCGCGCGGCCCTGCTGGGGCTGGGCGTGGCCCGGCGGCCGGACGCGCTGCCGGTGCTGCTGGAGGCGGTGCACTCGGAGGACCCCGCCACGCGGCTGGTCGCCCTGTCCGCCGTGGCGGAGTACGACGCGCCGGAGACGCTGCCCGCGCTCCTGCGCGCCGCCGGGGACCGGGATGACAGCGTGCGCAGCGCGGCGGTGGGCTTCCTCGCCACGCGCACGGGCCCGCACGCCACGCAGCAGCTCGTGTCGCTGCTGGGCGACGTGATGCTGCGCGAGCAGGTGGTGTCCGCGCTGGCGCTGCCGGTGGAGGGCCGGCTGCCCGGGCTGATGGCGGCGCTGGAGGCGGCGGACGACGCGACGGCGCCCCTGCTGGTGGCGGCGCTGGCGCGCATGCGCCGGGCGGACGCGCGGGCGGCGCTGATGCAGTCGCTCGTCGGCGCGAGCTCCGCGGGCCGCAGGGCCGCCGCGCCCGCCGTGGCGGCGCTGGGCACGGTGGAGGCGCGCGAGGCGCTGGACAAGGCGGCCCACCGCGACGAGGACCCGGAAGTGCGCCGCGCCTGCCTGCTGGCCCTGGGGCGCTAGGACAGCCACGGCCCATGAGCACGCTGCCGCTGTCCCCGCAGGTCCTGGCCATCCTCTCCATGCTCATCGAGCAGCGCTCCGGCCTGCACTACGGGGCGGAGGACCGGGACCTGCTGGCGGAGAAGCTGTCCACCCGGGCGCTGGACGCCGGGTTCGACTCGCTGCTCGACTACTACTACTTCCTCCGCTACGACCCGAAGGGGCCCCAGACGCTGGACTCGCTGGTGGAGGCGCTGCTCGTCCACGAGACGTACTTCTTCCGCGAGCCGCAGGCGCTGGAGGTGCTGGTGGACGAGCTGCTGGTGCCGGAGGTCCGCGCCGGCAGGAGGCCCCGCGTATGGTGCGCGGCGTGCTCCACCGGCGAGGAGCCCCTCACGCTGGCCATGCTCCTGGACGCGCGCGGCATCCTGGGGGACGTGTCCCTCCTGGCCACGGACCTCTCCTCCCGGGCGCTGGAGCGCGCGAAGGCGGGGGAGCACAACCTGCGCTGCCTGCGCGCGCTACCCCCGGGCGTGATGGGGCGCTGGCTGGACATGGTGGACGGCCGCCCCCGCGTGCGGCCGGACCTGATGGCCAAGGTGGAGTGGCGGCAGCTCAACCTGGTGGACACGGAGGCCTACCCGGAGCCGGGGAGCTGCGACGCCGTCCTGTGCCGCAACGTGCTCATCTACTTCCAGGACGACACCGCGCGCCGCGTGGTGGACGGCCTCACCCGGACGCTGCGGCCCGGCGGGCACCTGGTGGTGGGCACCTCCGAATCCCTGATGCGCTTCGGCACGGCGCTGTGTTGCGAGGAGCGCCGCGGCGCGTTCTTCTATCGCAAGGCGGACCCGTGACGTTGCGCGTGCTGGTGGTGGACGACTCGGCGTTCGCGCGCAAGGTGCTGCGCAAGGTGCTGTCGGAGGCGCCGGGGCTGGAGGTGGTGGGCACCGCGCGCGACGGCCTGGACGCGCTGGAGCGGGTGGCGGAGCTCAAGCCGGACGTCATCACCCTGGACCTGGTGATGCCGTCGCTGGACGGGACGGGCTTCCTGCGCGCCCTGGCCGGCATGCCGGACGCGCCGCGCGTGGTGGTGGTGAGCAGCGCGGGCACGGACAGCGAGCTGGCGGTGGCCGCGCTCCAGGCGGGCGCGGTGGACCTGGTGCACAAGCCCACGGCGCTCGCCACGGACCGGCTCTACGAATTGGGCGCGGAGCTGGTGGAGAAGGTGCGCACCGCGGGCAGCGCGGTGCCCCGTTATCAGCAGGAGCTGGCGAACGCCGCCGCCGCCCCGCCCTCCAGGCCCCTGCCCCCGGCGTCGTCGAAGCTGCTGGCGGTGGGCACGTCCACGGGCGGGCCGCAGGCGCTGACGCGGCTGTTGTCCGCGCTGCCCCGGGACTTCCCGGCGCCGGTGGTGCTCGCGCTGCACATCCCCGCCGGCTACACGGAGGCCGTGGCGAAGCGGCTGGACTCGCAGAGCGCGCTGGAGGTGGTGGAGGCGAGTGACGGCATGGAGCTGGTGCCGGGCCGCGCGGTGCTGGCACGCGCGGGCCACCACCTGAAGGTGGCGCGGCACGGGGCGCTCAACCTGGTGCGCCTGGACCGCCACCCGCTGGGCACCCCGCACCACCCCTCCGTGGACGTGCTCTTCCAGAGCGTGGCGGAGGTGTGGGGCAGGGACGCGCTGGGCCTGGTGCTCACCGGCATGGGCGAGGACGGGCTCCAGGGCTCGCGGGCCCTGCGCGCCGCGGGCGGCGTGGTGCTCACGGAGGCGGAGTCCTCCTGCGTGGTGTACGGCATGCCGCGCGCGGTGGCGGAGGCCGGCCTGTCCAACGGCAGCGCGCCGCTGGACGCGCTGGTGCCCCTGCTCTCGCGCTTCGTCTGACGGGCCTTGGGGGCCGCCCGGCCTCAGTCGCGGTGCGAGGGCGGCGCGGGCGGCTCGGGCGGCGGGCCCTTCCGGGGCGGCGCGCGGCGCGGCAGCGTGACGGTGAAGGTGGTGCCGTCGCCCTCGGTGGACGTCACGTCGATGGTGCCGCCGTGGGCGTGCACGATTTCGCGCACGATGTAGAGCCCCAGGCCGTAGCTCATCTTCAGCGTGCGCGTCTGCTGCGGGCCCTGGCGGAAGGGCTCGAAGAGGTGGGGCAGGGTGGCCTCCGGGATGGGGCGGCCCTGGTTGTGGACCGTCACCACCACCTTGTTGCGCAGCCCGCGCGTGGCCAGGCGCACGGGCGCGTCCACCGGGCTGTACTTGAGGGCGTTCTCCACCAGGTTGGACACCACCTGCGCCAGGCGGTCCGGGTCCCAGTGCCCCTGCGTGTTGCCCTTGTGCTCCACGACGATGTCGCGCTGCGGGAAGGCCACGCGGAACTCGTGCGCCACCTTGGCCAGCAGCTCCTGCGTGTCCGTGCCGCGCGGCTCAATCACCACGCCGCCCACCAGCCGGGCGCGGGTGAAGTCCAGCAGCAGGCGCGTCAGCCGTTCAATCCGCACCGCCGCGGTGGCGATGCGCTGGCTGGTGCGCGCCGTCTCCTCCGCGGGCCCGCCGGCCGCGAGCACGCGCGACCAGTTCATGATGGCGCCGAGCGGGCTGCGGATGTCGTGGCTGATGATGCCCATCAGGTGTTCCTGGAACTCGGCGTGCCGGCGCACCTCGTCCTCCGCCCACTTGCGCTGGGTGATGTCGCGGCTGATGCCGAACAGGCCGAACACGTTGCCTTCCGGGTCGCGCAGCGGGCCCTTGGTGGACATCCACACGCGCAGGTCCCCGCCGGGGTCGCGCTGCGAGTCCTCGTAGGTGAGGGGGTGGCCCGCCTTGAGCACGTCCCGGTCGTGCTTCATGTTGGCGCGGGCCTCGTCGGGCGGGAACAGCTCCGCGTCGGTGCGCCCGCGCACCTCGGACACGCTGCGGCCCACGGCGCGCGCGCCCGCGGAGTTGATGACCTGGTACCTGCCCTCCAGGTCCTTGATGTAGATGGCGTCGGTGGTGCCCTCCATCACCGCCTGGAAGAGCTGTCCCACGCGCTGCAGCTCGTGGCGGGCCTGGAACTCGTGGGTGATGTCGCGGCAGTGCACCAGCAGGCCGCCGTCCATGGGGCGGGCGCTCACCTCGAAGCACAGGCCGCCCTCGTGCCAGCGGTGCTCGTAGGGCGCGGCGGAGGGCTGCTCGGTGGCGGGCGCGTCCAGGCGCAGGCACGCGCCCAGCCCCAGCACGTCCGCCACCTTCTTGCGCAGGTCATCCCCCGGCTGGACGCGGGACCCCAGGAGCTCGCGCATGCGCCGGCTCAGCCAGGTGATGTGCCAGCCCGCGTCCACCCCGAGGAAGGCCTCCGGCAGCGCCTCCAGCAGCGCGAGCGGACCCGGGCCAGAGGCCTCCGTCGAGGACGGGGCGGAAGGACGGGAGCGCGGGCGGGCGGGAGCTTGGGCCATCGGTGGGTCGTCGGGGTGCGGGGAGCGGGTTCCTTCAGGTGGGAAACACAGCGGTGCCGCGGAGCGTGCCCGGCTTCAATGCCGGAAGACGGGGCCAGGGCGGCGAAGGGCGTCCTGGCCACCCGTTTACGCGAATCAGGGAGTCGTGGATTTCCGAGGGTAGGGAGGAACCTCTTGGAGGAAACGGGTGCGTGACATTCCTGTCGCCTGCTTCGCGCGCGAGGTCCACCACGCGACAGAAGCCACGGCTCTGGACAGGAACGGAGCGCATCCTGGCGAACCATACCCCGCGCGGGGCCAGGCGGGGGCCCCGCCCCGAGGGGTGACAGAGGCCTTGCGCCCCTGGCGGAGGGTTGCGGCCGGGGCGGATGGAGCGGGGCGCTCGGGTCCCGGGTGACCCCGGCTCAGGGCTTCCTGGCCTCGCGAGCCTCCCTTGCTTCCTTGGCCTCCCGGGCCTCGGCGTCGCCGCGCTCCAGCTTGCGGTAGAGCGTCTTGCGGTCCACGCCCAGGATGCGCGCGGCGAGCGTGCGGCTGCCGCCCACGGCCTCCAGCACGCGGTGGATGTAGCGGCGCTCCAGCTCCTCCAGCGTCACCAGCTCCGACGGGTCCGTGTTCTCCGGCACCACGCGCGGCGTGCTGTAGTTGCGGATGCGCTCCGGCAGGTCATCCACCGTGAGCTGCTCGAAGGACGTGAGCGCCACGGCGCGCTCGATGCAGTTCTGCAGCTCGCGCACGTTGCCCGGCCACCCGTAGGACAGCAGGCGCTGCGCCGCGGCGGGGGACAGGCCCACCACCTTCTTGCCCGTGCGGGACGCGAACTGCTCCACGAAGCGCTGCGACAAGAGCAGCACGTCGTTGCCCCGCGCGCGCAGCGGGGGCAACTCCAGGCCAATGACGTTGAGCCGGTAGTAGAGGTCCTCGCGGAAGCGGCTCTCCTCCACCGCCAGCTCCAGGTCGCGGTTGGTCGCCGCGACGATGCGCGCGTCGAAGGGCGTCTCCGTGTCGCCGCCCACCGGGCGCACCACGCGCTCCTGGAGCGCGCGCAGCAGCTTCGGCTGGAGCGTCATGGGCAGCTCGCCCACTTCATCCAGGAACAGCGTGCCGCCGTTCGCCTTCACGAACAGGCCCGTGCGGGACGCCTTCGCGTCGGTGAAGGCGCCCTTCGCGTGGCCGAACAGCTCGCTCTCCAGGAGCTGCTCCGGCATGGCCGCGCAGTTGATGGCCACGAAGGGCCCCTCCTTGCGCCGGCCCCGGGCGTGGAGGGCGCGCGCGGCCACCTCCTTGCCCGTGCCGCTCTCGCCGGTAATCAGGACCGTGGCGTCCACGTCCGCCACCCGGTCGATGAGCGCGTACGCCTGCTTGAGCGCGGGGCTCTCCCCCACGAGCGCGCCGTCGTCCTGGCGCTGGTCCAGGGCCTGGCGCAGCCGGCGCACCTCCGCGCGCAGGGCGCGGTGCTGCACGGCGCGCTCCAGCACCAGCACCAGGGCGTCCAGGTCGATGGGCTTGGTGATGAAGTCGTAGGCCCCCGCGCGGATGGCGGCCACCGCCGTCTCCAGGCTGCCGAAGGCGGTGACGACGACGACGGGGATGTCCGGCCGGTTGAGCACGATTCGCTCGCACAGCGCCAGGCCGTCCATGCCCGGCATGCGCAGGTCGGTCAGCACCGTGTCGAAGTCCTCGGCGGCCAGCTTCTGGAGCGCCTCGTCCGCGGCGGCCACGGCCACGGGCTGGAAGCCCCGGCGCTGGAGGCCCTTCTCCACCATGGCGCGCATCTCGCGCTCGTCTTCGACAATCAGGATGCGGCCTGGCATGCGTGCGTCCCCGGCGGCAGGTAGATGGAGAAACAACTCCCACGGCCCGGCTCGCTTTTCACGTCAATCCAGCCGCCGTGGTCCCGCACCATCCCATAGGAGACGGACAGTCCGAGCCCCGTTCCCTCGCCCACGTCCTTGGTGGTGAAGAAGGGCTCGAAGACGTGGGGCAGCACGTCCGCGGGGATGCCCGTCCCCTCGTCCTCCACGTCCAGCCGCACCCAGTCCTGCTCCGGGCCGCCCACGTCCGCGGGCGGCGTGGCGCGCAGCACCTGCGAGCGCACCCGCAGGGTGCCCGGCCGGTTCATCGCGTGGAGGCCGTTCATCACCAGGTTGGTGAGCACCTGCTGGAACTGCCCCGCGTCCACCTCCACGGTGAAGCCCTGGGGCACCTCCTGGGACAGCGTCACGCCCCGCTTGGTGGCCATGGGCTTGAGCAGCGACAGCGTGCGCTCCGCCAGGAGGGACAGGTCCTCCGGCGCGCGGGACGGCGTGCGGCGCCGGGCGAAGTCCAAAAGCTGCCGGATGATGCCGGTCATGTGCTGCGCCTGCTGGAAGATGATGCGGGCGCACTCGTTCACCTCGTCGCCCTCCGCCTCGCCGGAGGAGACCATCTTCGCGCGGCCCATGACGACGTTGAGCGGCGTGCCCAGCTCGTGCGCCACGCCGGACGCGAGCTTGCCCACCGTGGTGAGCCGGTCCGCGTGCCGCAGGTGCTCCACCGTGCGCAGGCGCGCCGCCGTCTCCGACGCCAGCCGCGCGCGCGTCTCCTCCAACTGCTCACCCATCCGGTTCATGGCCACCGCCAGCGTCGTCAGTTCATCGCCCTGCTCGCGCCGCAAGGGGACGCGCGCGGTGAGGTCGCCCTCGCCAATCCGCCCGGCCAGGTGCACGAGCTGCTCCACGGGCTGGCCCACCAGCTTGCGGCCCATGGCCATGGCGGCCAGCAGGAAGAACAGGGACAGCGCCGCCGTGGCGATGAAGGTGCCCACCACGGTGGTGCGCACGTGCATCTCCTGCTCGGACATGGACTCGGTGATTTCAATGGCGCCCATGCGCCGGCCCAGGAACACCGGCGTGTACGAGCGCAGCACGCCCGGGCGGGTGGTGTTGTCCATCAGCCAGCCGTCGTTGCCCGCGCGCAGGCTGAGCAGCAGGGCGGGGGGCAGCGCCGGAGCGAAGCCGGAGCCCGGGCCCCCGTCCAGCCACACCCAGCGCAGCCGCACCTGCTCCTGGAAGCGGTTGGCCTGGTTGAGGAGCGTGAGCGCCTCGGCCTCGCCCGCCAACTGCCACGCCTTGCCAATGGAGCCGGCCAGCGTGTGGCCCAGCAGGCGGTGGTCGTGCTGCGTGTCGATTTCCGACCGGGCGAGCTCCCGGTTGACCTGGAACGCCTGGAGCCCGGCCATCACCGCGACGGCGAGCAGCACCAGGGCCAGGGTGAATTTGCGAGCGAGCTTCACGGAAGAGGCAACCCCCGGTTCGTGCGTGAGGGGGAAGGAACACACGGACCGGGGAGGTACGCTACGGGTACCGCGGGTGCTGCGTCACGACAGGGTGTGGCTAGTTGCTGCCCGAGCCCTCGGCCGGCGCGGCGGGGGCCTTCTGGGGGGCGCCCTGCTTCGCCTTCTTCGCCTTGGTGCCGGCCTTCGCCTGGGCGGTGGGCGCGCTCTTGGCGGCCTTGGGGGCGGCGGCGAACGCGCCCATGGAGGCGAGGGACAGGGACAGACCGAGGACCAGGGCGGAAGTGCGCTTCATGGAGAGACTCCGTGTCATGCCCGCGAGTGTGAAGTGGGGTATGGGGTGCGGGCTGACGGGGGCTAGAGCATTGGCCATGCCAACACGCGCCCCAGAGCGGGGTGCCGCCAACGCGGGGCATGATGGCCATGCATGCCTGGGGCACATTGCCCCGGCGGGGGCAGGATGCCCCGGAGGCCCCCGCGACCTGACGGCGCCACGTCCCCTGAGGGCACGTGGCATGCGCCATGCTCCTTTCGCAATCCAATGACGAACGCACCTCCCCAAGAAGAAGCGGCGCACGCCGCGCGCATCCTGGTGGCCGAGGACGACGACGCGATGCGCGCGATGCTCGTGCGCACGCTCAAGCGCGCGGGCTACACGGTGGTGGAGGTGGAGGACGGCTTCGAATTGGGGGACTACGTGGCGATGATGCAGGGGCACGGCGGCACGCTCGCCCCGCCGGACCTCATCGTCAGCGACGTGCGCATGCCGGGGCGCACCGGCCTGGAGGCGCTGGGGCGCTTGCGCGCGCAGGGCATCGCGTGCCCCGTGCTGCTGCTCAGCGCCTTCGCGGATGAAGAGACGCACGCGGAGGCCCTGCGGCTGGGCGCCCGGCGGCTGCTGGACAAGCCGGTGGACCTGGACGTGCTCAAGGCCGCGGTGCGCGAAGCGGTGGCGCGGCCCTGAAGCGGCTCAGGCCGGCGTCCCCGCGTCGGCCGGCGGGGCCTCGGGGGCGGGAGCGCCGTTGAGCTCGGCGCGCAGCCGCTCGCGGTCCAGCTCGTTCTCCCAGCGGGACACGACGATGCTGGCCACGCCGTTGCCAATGAAGTTGGTGATGGCGCGCGCCTCGCTCATGAACCGGTCGATGCCCAGGATGAGCGCCAGCCCCGCCACCGGCACGGACGGCACCACCGCCAGCGTGGCGGCCAGGGTGATGAAGCCCGCGCCCGTCACGCCGGAGGCGCCCTTGGACGTGAGCATCGCCACGCCCAGCAGCGTCGCCGTCTGCGCGAGCGTCAGGTCCACGTTGAGCGCCTGGGCCACGAACAGCGCCGCCATGGTGAGGTAGATGTTGGTGCCGTCCAGGTTGAAGGAGTAGCCGCTGGGCACCACCAGCCCCACCACGGACTTGGAGCAGCCCAGCCGCTCCAGCTTCTGCATCAGCGGCACCAGCGCGGACTCGGACGACGACGTGCCCAGCACCAGGAACAGCTCCGCGCGGATGTAGCGCAGGAACTTGAGGATGGAGAAGCCCGTCATCCGCGCCACCAGCCCCAGCACGCCCACGATGAACAGCGCGCACGCCAGGTAGAAGCACCCCATGAGGCGCAGGAGCGGGCCCAGGCTGGTGATGCCGTAGGCGCCCAGGGTGAAGGCCATGGACGCGCCCGCGCCAATGGGCGCCAGCTTCATCACCGTGCCAATCATGTGGAAGAAGGCCTTGGAGAGCGCCTCGAAGAGGACGACCACGGGCCTGGCCTGCGCGCCAATGGCCGTGAGCGAGAAGCCGAACAGCAGCGCCAGCAGCAGCACCTGGAGCAGGTCGCCCTCGCCGGTGAAGGCGTCCACGAAGGTGCGCGGGATGATGTGCAGCAGGAAGCCCGCGGTGGACTGGTCATGCGCCTGCTGGGCGAAGCGGGCCACGGCGCTCGCGTCCAGCGTGCGCGGGTCCACGTTGAAGCCGGCGCCGGGCTTGAGCACCGTCACCACCAGCGCGCCGATGATGAGCGCGAACGTGGAGATGACCTCGAAGTAGAGCAGCGCCTTGCCGCCCACCCGGCCCACCTTCTTCATGTCCGCCACGTTGGCCACGCCCAGCACCACGGTCAGGAAGATGACCGGGGAGATGAGCATCTTCACCAGCGCGATGAACCCGTCGCCCAGCGGCTTGAGCTTCACCGCCGTGGACGGCGCGAAGTGGCCCAGCAGGCCCCCCGCGAGGATGGCGGCCAGCACCCACAGGTAGAGGCGGGAGGACTTGGAGCCGTTGGCGCTCATGGTCGTGTGCTCCCCCCTCAGGCCGACTCCTGCTCGGCTTCGTCCTTCTCGAACAACTGCTCCAGCTCCCGGCGCGCGCGGACGATGACCTCCATCATCTTCTTCTCGTCCTTGAAGACCTTGGCGCTCTCCAGCATCAGGGCCTCGTCGTGCTCGCGGAAGCGCTCCACGGAGCGGCGGGCCTCCGCGAAGGTGAGGCCCAGCTCCTGGAGCACGTCGCCCGCCATGGCGAGGCTGGCGTCGAACGTCTCGCGGATGAGGTGGGTGACGCCCAGGTCCATCAGCCGGTACGCGTGCTCGCGGTTGCGCGCCCGCGCGTAGATGGTCAGGTGCGGGAAGTGCTCCTTCACCATCTGCGCGGTGCGCAGGGACGCGGCCATGTCGTCGATGGCCAGCACGAACACCTTCGCCTTCTCCGCGCGGGCGGCGCGCAACAGGTCCAGCCGGGACGCGTCCCCGTAGAACACCTGGTTGCCGAAGCGCTGGATGAAGTCGATGTGCTCCGCGCTCGCGTCGATGGCGGTGAACCCGATGCGGCGGGCGCGCAGCAGGCGGGCCACCACCTGCCCCACGCGCCCCATGCCCGCGATGATGACCGGGTGGTCCTCCTCCGGGGCCACGTCGTACTCGCGCTGCGGGCCCTTGGGCTTCAGGCGCGGCGCCACCCAGCGCTCGTGGATGGCGGACAGGAACGGCGTCACCACCATGGACAGGCCCACCACCAGCACCAGCAGGTCCGCCTGCTCGCGGTCCATCACGTGGAAGGACACCGCCAGGGAGAAGAGGACGAAGGCGAACTCACCGCCCTGGGAAATCACCACCGCCAGGCTCGCCGCGGAGCCCGGCTTCTTCAGCCCCACGCGGCCCAGGCCATACAGCACCAGCGCCTTGAGGAGCGTGAGGCCCAGCACCAGCGCCAGCACGCGCAGGGGCTCGCGCGCCAGCAGCGACAGGTTCACGGACATGCCCACGGCGATGAAGAACAGGCCCAGCAAGAGGCCCTTGAAGGGCTCGATGTCCGCCTCCAGCTCGTGGCGGTACTCGGACTCCGACAGCAGCACGCCCGCGAGGAACGCGCCCAGCGCCATGGACAGGCCCACCGCGCTGACCAGGGACGCGGTGCCCACCACCACGAGCAGCGCCGTGGCGGTGAACAGCTCCTGGCTGTGCACGGACGCCACCGCGCGGAACACCGGCCGCAAGAGGTAGCGGCCCGCCACCACCACCCCCAGCACCGCGCCCACGGCCTTCAGGGCCATCAGCCACCCGGCCTCCGTGGCCGGCGTGTCGGACGTGCCCAACAGCGGCAGCGCGGCCAGCAGGGGAATCACGGCCAGGTCCTGGAACAGGAGGATGCCGAAGGCCAACTGCCCGTGCTCGGTGGTGAGCTGGTTCTTCTCTCCGAGCAACTGGAGCGCGAACGCGGTGGAGGACAGGGACAGGCCGAAGCCCGCGATGATGGCCGCGCCCCAGGACAGCCCCAGCGCCTTCGACACGCCCGCGAGCAGCAGGCCCGTCAGCACCACCTGCGCGCCGCCCATGCCGAACACGGAGCGGCGCAGGTTCCACAAGCGGGACGGTTGCAGCTCCAGCCCGATGACGAACAGCAGGAGCACCACGCCCAGCTCCGCGATGTGGAGGACGTTCTCCACGTCGGAGATGAGGCCCGCGCCATACGGCCCGATGGCCGCGCCCGCCGCCAGGTAGCCCAGCACGGAGCCCAGCCCCAGCTTCTTGAAGAGGGGCACGGCGACGACCGCGGCGGCCAGGTACACCAGCGCCTGATGCAGGAAGGACATAAGGCGCCTGCATGGCACGCTGAAGGCCACCTCGGCAACAGGCGTGGGATGCGGCCCGGGCCTGCCCGGGCGCCCTCGGACGCGGGCCGCGCGGCGTCAGTGCTCGTAGGGGTCGCGCGGACGCGACATGCCGCCGGCCTGCTGGGGAACGGCGACGGGCACGCCCACGTGGGCCACGGGCAGGGTGAAGGTGAAGACGCTGCCGGTGCCCAGGATGCTCTCCGCGCGGATGGAGCCGCCGTGCGCCTCCACCAGGCCCTTGGCGATGGCGAGCCCCAGGCCGGTGCCCCGGGCGGCCGCGTCGCGCGCCTGCCAGTAGCGGTCGAAGATGTGCGGCAGCGCGTCCGGCGCGATGCCATTGCCCGTGTCGCGCACGTCGAAGGACACCTCGCCGCCGCGCATGACCGCCTTCACCGCCAGCGTGCCGCCCGGCGGGGTGAACTTCACGGCGTTGCCCAGGAGGTTGCCCATCACCTGGAGCACGCGGCTGCGGTCGCACTTCACGCGCAGGCCCTCCGTGGGCAGGTCCGCCTCCAGGTGCAGCCCCTTGGCCTCCGCCAGCGGCCGGATGGCCTCCAGCGCCTCGGTGGCCAGCGCCACGGCGGTGTGCTCGCCCAGCTCCAGCGGCAGGTGGCCCGCCTCCAGGCGGCCCCAGTCCAGCAGGTCGGAGATGAGCCGCGACATGCGCTCCGCCGCGTCGTTGATGCGCGTGGCCTGCTTGGCCACCGCCTCGCCGCCCGGCTTGCCCGCCGTGCCGCGCAGGAGCAGCGCCGCGCCCAACTGCACCACGCCCAGCGGGTTCTTCAGGTCGTGCGACACCACCGCGAGCAGGTCCTCGCGCGCGCGGGCCGCCCGGCGGGACTCACCCACCAGCCGCGCGTTGTCGATGGCCAGGCTGGCGCGCAGGCACAGGTCCTCCGCCAGCGCCAGGTCGTCCGGGCCGTAGCGGCGGCCGGAGCCGGAGCTCACGAACGTCACCGCGCCCAGCGTGTGGCCGCGCGCGCGCAGCGGGATGATCATGTACGAGCGGGCCTGCAGCGCCTGGAGCATCGCCGGGTGCGCGGGCTCCGCCGCCGCCGCGCGCAGCAGCGACTCCGTCACCGCCGGCACCAGCTCCGGCTCGCCCGTGCGCAGCACGCGCAGCAGGCCCACGGGCGCGTCCTCGCGGACCTCCATGCGCATGGGCAGGCCCCGGGCGCGCTCCTGCTGCGTCGGGTCCAGGCACGCCACCGCCGCGCGGCCCACCCACGAGCCCTGCTCCAGCGCGTCCACCAGGCACCAGTCCGCCAGGTCCGGCACCGCCAGGTGCGCGAGCAGCGTGTACATGCCCTGCGGATCCGGCGGGTGCGTGAACAGCGTCGTCATCGCCTGGTACAGGAAGGAGCGGCGGCGCTCGGCGGTCTCCACCTCCGCTCTCGCGGCCTGCTCCAGCTCCAGCGCGCGTGAGTAGACGGCCTCGGCCTCCGTGAGCGCCCGCGCCGTCACCAGCACCGCCGGGGACGCCTCCGCGTCCGTGCCCAGCGGCGTGAGCACCAGCGCGTGCCGGTGCAGGCCCTGCGCTCCCGGCCAGGGCGCCTCCACGGTGGTGGACTCGCGCAGCGTCACCACGCGCACGCGCGCGGTCTCCAGCGCGGCCAGCGCCTCCTGCGGCAGCCCCAGCTCGCTCCAGTGCCGTCCCGGAACCGCGCCCGCCTCCAGGCCGAGCGCGCGGGCGCCCGCCGCGCTGCACGACACCAGCCGGCCTGTTCCATCCAGCAGGTAGGCGGGGTCGGGGATGGCGGCGAACACCGCTTCGTAGGCCAGGCCGGTCGTGGGAGCGCTCATCGGGAGGAGGGGGGCGTGGGGAGACCCCGATTGGACCCGATATTGACACTCCGTGCCAGGGCCGCCATTCCGGCCACGAACTCCGACGAATCAATTTCACTCAACCAACACTTCAGCCCAGCCGCCCCCCGGGCTGGAGCAGCGCCAGCAGCCTGCGGGCGATCTGCCCGAGCGGCAGGACCTCGTGCGCCAGGTTGGCGCCCACGACCACGGCGGGCATGCCGTAGACGACGGACGTCGCCTCGTCCTGGGCAATGACCCGCCCGCCCGCCTGGTGCAGGTCCCGGATGCCGTCCAGGCCGTCCTGGCCCATGCCGGTGAGCACCACCGCCAGGGCCGTCTGCCCGTAGGCGCGGGCCACGGAGCGGAAGAGCCAGTTGGCGGACGGCCGGAAGCCCTGGATGGGCGCGGCGCCGGACACCTGCGCGCGCTGGTCCATGGTGACGCCCAGGTGCTTGTCGTCCGGGGCCAGGTACACGGTCCCGGCGGTGAGGGGCTCGCCGTCCTCGGCCACCTTCACGCGCAGCTTCGTGGCCGTGCCCAGCCACGTGGCCAGGCCGGAGCCGAAGCCCAGCGCGATGTGCTGCACCAGCAGGATGGGGGGCGGGGGCGCGTCCCTGCCGCCCAGGTCGGAGAGGATGCGGTGGAGCGCGGCGGGGCCTCCGGTGGACGCGGCCATCGCCAGCACGGCGGGCGGGCGGGCGCCGGGCGTGGGCGTGGACTCCTGCGGGGGCTGCGGCGTGGCGGCGCGGTCCGGCCAGCGGCGCACCACCTTCACCTGGGCCATGGCCTTGAGCGTGTCGCGCAGGCGGCGGCTGTCCGCCTCGAAGTCCGGCGACTCCGGGCCCACCGGCTTCTGGAGCACCGCCAGCGCCCCGGCCCTCAGCGCGGCCATGGACGTCTGGATGTCACGCTCCACCAGCGTGGACACCACCACCACCGGCGTGGGCACCTCCGTCATGATGCGGCGGGTGGCGTCCAGGCCGTCCATGCGCGGCATCTGGATGTCCATCGTCACCAGCGCGGGCTGCAGCCGCTGGCACAGCTCCACCGCCTCCAGGCCGTCCCGGGCCTCGCCCACCACGGTGAGCGCCGGGTCGGTGCGGAGGATCTCCACCAGCAGCCGTCGGGCGGTGGGCGAGTCCTCGGCCACCAGGATGCGCAACGGTTCGGTCTTCATAGCAGTCGCCTCAGGGTCTCCAGCAGACTCGTGGGGTCAAACGCGCTCTTCACGATGTAAGCGCTCGCGCCGGCTTGCAGGCCGCGCGCCTTGTCCTCGGGCTTCTCACGCGACGTGACGAGCACCACCGGCACCCGCCCGAAGCGTGGAGAGGTGCGCACGGCCTCCGTCACCTGGAAGCCGTCCATGCGCGGCATCTCCACGTCCATCACCATGGCGTCCGCGCCGCCCGCCTGGAGCCGCTCCCACGCCTCCGCGCCGTCCGCGCACGCGACGACCTCGTAGCCGGCGCCCTCCAGGATGCTCTGCTCCAGCATGCGCGTCGTGGGCGAGTCGTCCGCCAGCACCACGCGCCGGCGCGCCACCTGCTCCTTGGGCGTGGGGAAGAACTGCGCGGAGGGGCGTCCCCCCGCGGCCCGCACCAGCGACGCGGGGTTGAGCAGCAGCGCCATGCGCCCATCCGGGAGCACCGCCGCGGCGGCCACGTGCCGGGCGCGCTTCACGCGGCTGCCCAGCGAGCGCACCAGCACCTCCTGCTCCGCGATGACCTCGTCCACCACCAGCGCCGCCTGCGCGGTGCCCGCGGACAGCACCACCGCGGGGGGCCGCGCCCTGGGCGGCCCGGGGGGCAGCTCCAGCACGCCCGCGAGCGACGCCAGCGGCACCAGCGCCTCCGGCGTCACCCAGGACATGCGGCCCTCCACCTCGCGCACGTCGGAGGGGGACAGGCGCAGGAGCCGGTCCACGCCCTCGCTGGCGAGCGCCAGCACCTGCCCGCCCACGGACACCAGCAGCACGCGCAGGGTGCTCAGGGTGAGGGGCACGTCCAGCGTGAAGCGGGTGCCCTGGCCCGCCTTGAAGGCCACCTCCACGCTGCCGCGCAGGGCCTCCACCTGGGCGCGCACCACGTCCAGGCCCACGCCCCGGCCGGACACCGCCGTCACCTTCGCCGCGGTGGACAGGCCCGGCAGGAACACCAGCCGCGCCGCGTCCTCGTCGTCCTCGGGCGCCTCCAGGCCCCGGGCCCGCGCGCGCTCGCGCAGGGACTCCAGGTCCAGGCCGCGCCCGTCGTCCTCCACGGCCACCTCCACCCGGCTGCCGCGGAGCCGCGCGGACAGCACCACGCGCCCCTCCTCCGGCTTGCCGTGGCGCACGCGCTCCTCCGGCGCCTCCAGGCCGTGCGCCACCGCGTTGCGCACCAGGTGCAGCAGCGGCTCGCGCAGGGACTGGAGCAGGGAGCGGTCCAGCTCCAGCCCGCCGCCGTGCACCTCCATGCGCACGCGCCGGCCCAGGCCGTGCGCCACGTCGCGCGCGGCGCGCTCCAGGCCGGTGCAGCCCTCCTCGAAGGGGAGCATGCGCGCGCGGCGCACCTCATCATCCAGGCCGGTGGAGGACTGGAACAGCGCGCGGCGGTCCTGCGCCAGCACGCGCGCCACCCGCGCCAGCTCCAGCTCCACGCGGCGCAGCGTCGCCTCGGACTGCGTGCCGCGCACCCGCTCGCGCAGCCCCGTCACGTCGTCGCGCAGCGCCTCCAGGGACTCGGCGTGGCCCTCCAGGCGCAGCATCGCCACGCGCAGTTCACCGCTGCGGCCCAGGAGCGCGTCCAGCTTCTGCCCGGACACGCGCACCGGCAGCGTCTCGCCGCTGGCCTGCGAGGGGAGGGCGGGCTCCGGCTCGGCCTCCGAGGGCTTCTCCGGGGAGGCGGGGGCGGCGGGCTCCGGCTTCGGGGCGGGCGCCGGCGGGGGCCGGGAGGGCGTGCCGTGCGCGGCCTGCTCCAACTGGGGCAGCAGCGTCTCCAGCGGCGAGCCGGCCAGCTCCTGGCGCGAGGCCAGGCGGCGGCCCGCGTCGTCCAGCGCGTCCACGGTGGCGAAGCACAGCTCGAAGAGGTCCGGCGAGGGGGCGCGCCCGTGGATGAGCGGCTCCAGCACCTCCTCCATGCGGTGGCAGGCGTTCTCCACCATGCTGGCGCTGGCCGCGCGCGACGCGCCCTTCACGCTGTGCAGCGTCCGCAAGATGCCGGGGATGAGCTCCTTCGCGCGCGCCGGGGCCTGCTCCAGCGCGAGCAGGTCGCGGTTGAGGGACACCACGTGCCCCTCCAGCTCCTCCAGGAACGAGTCCAGCAGCGCCTGCGCCAGCCTGTCGCGATCCATGGGTTAGCGCCCGAACTCCCCGAGCAGCCCCTTGAGCTTCTGGCCCATGGCGTTGATGTCCTGCATCGCGCGCTCCGTCTGCCGCGACGAGATGAGCCCCTGCTGCGTGGCCTGGTTCACGTCGTGCATCGCCTGGCGGATCTGCCCGATGCCGGTGGCCTGCTGGTTGGCGGACGCGGCGATTTGAGCGGCCGTGAGCGACGCCTGGGTGAGCAGGTCCGCCAACTGCTGGATGGTGGCGCCCGCCTCCGTGACGACGCGCGTGGCGGCGGACACGCTCTTGGTGCCCTCCTCCGTGGTCATCACCGCGCCGTGGGTGGCCTTCTGGATCTGCCCCAGGATCTGGCGCACCTGCGCGGTGGCCTTCTTGGACTGGTCCGCCAGGGCCTTCACCTCGGAGGCGACCACGGCGAAGCCGCGGCCGTGCTCGCCCGCGCGGCTCGCCTCGATGGAGGCGTTGAGCGCGAGCATGTGCGTCTGCTCGGAGATGTCGTTGACGGTGGTGATGATGTCGCCAATGGCCTGGGCCTGCTCGGCCAGGGCGAGGATGCGCGACGCGATGGACTCCACCTGGTCGCGCACGGCGCCCATGGAGGACACGGCCTCCTCCACGGCGCGGCGGCCGGAGCGGCCCACCTCCTCGGAGTGACGGGCGGACTCGCTCACCGCGCGGGCGCGGCCGGCGGCCTCCTCCGACGTCTTGGTGATCTCCTCGATGGTACTCACCGTCTCCGTGACGGCGGTGCCCTGCTCCTGGGCGCCGGCCACCTGCTCGGTGGTGCTGGCGAGGATCTCGGAGGACGCGCCGGCCAGTTGGTTGACGAACTCCGCCACGGTCTTGAGGGTGTGCTCGCGCTGCTCGGCCTGCTTGGCCAACTGGATCTCCGCCTGCTGGCGGCGCTCCGCCATGCCATTGAAGGCGCCGGCCAGGTCGGCCATCTCGTCCTTGCCGCGCACGTCGATGCGGTGGGTGAGGTCGCCCTTGCCCAGTTGCTCCGCGCCGAAGGTGAGCTTGCGCAGGGGGTCGGTGATGCCGCGGGTGATGACGAAGCTGCCCACGCCCACGATGGCCAGGCCCAGCAGGGTGCCCAGCGCCAGCACCCAGACGCTGCGCTGCGCGGCCTGGGTGGCGGCGTCGGAGTACTGCTTCCAGCGCTCCTCCTCCGTGTCGCGCATCTCGAAGATGATCTCCCGGATGCTCTCCATCTCCTTCTGGCCGCGGTTGGTCTTCACGATGGCCTGGGCCGCCTCGAAGCCCTGCTCGCGGCGGACGCGGATGGTGTCCGCCAGCTCGTCCAGCTTGTTCAGGACCAGGGGCTCCAGCTTCGCGAAGCGCGCGCGCTGATCCGGGTAGCGGGCCATCGCCGGGCGCAGGGCGTCCAGGTCCGTGCGCAGCTCGGCCAGGGCGTTCTGGTACGGGCGCAGGTAGGTGTCATCCCCGGTGAGGATGAAGCCGCGCTGGCCGGTCTCCGCGTCCACGACGAGCGCGCGCACCTCGCGCAGCAGCTTGTAGTTGTTGTGGGCCTCCAGCAGGCCCTCGGTGGTGGTGGTGAGCTGCTGGGCGCCCTGGAAGGCCACGCCGGCGATGATCAGCAGCACCAGCAGGGACAGCCCGAAGCCCAGCGCGATGCGATTCCCGATGCTCATGCGACTCCTTCTTCGGAAAGCTCGAACACGAGACGCTCGTCGGCGAGGAGGGCCTCTCCCTCCAGGACGAGCGTGCCGTCGGGGCTGACGCCGGACACCAGCGCGCCCGCTTCCTCTTCCAGGGAGGGGGGCGCGGGCAACAGCTCCGTGCCCGTCAGCACCGCCACCTCCACCACCTCATCCGTGCGCAGGCCCAGCTCCGCGCGGGCCGTGCCCACCACCAGCACGGGGCCGGTGCCCTGCGCGGCGGGCCGGCCGAACAGCGGGGCCAGCTCCACCACGGGCAGCACCTCGCCGCGCAGCAGCGTCAGGCCGCGCAACAGCGGCGGCGCGCCCGGCAGCAGGGTGAGCTCCGGCGCGCGCAGGACCTCCAGGATGAAGCGCGACTCCAGGGCATACACCTGGCCCGCGGCCCGGAAGCGCACCATCTCCCGCTGGCTGCCGGGCAGCACGGGGAGCTCCGGCGGGCGGGCCAGGGAGAGGGCGCGCGCGTCGAGCGCGGCGAGGGCCGCCGCGTCGGTGAAGGCGTCGCGCGCCTCGGTGGCGCGCTCCAGCGCCTCCAGCCGGGCCCGGGCCTTGTCCCAGTCGATGTTTCCCTCGCGCTTCGGCATCCGCTCGCCTCTTTAGACTTCGGTCCGCTCCAGGCGCCGCCACTCCGCGCGGGCCACGTCCGCCAGCGCTCCGGCCCGCTCACCTTCGGCCAGCGGCACCAGCGCCTCTGGCGACAGCTTCCGGCACAGCCCTTCCGCCTCGCGGTAGGCCCGGGCGGCGGCGGCGGCCTGGTCCTGCCGGCGCAGCACGTGGCCCAGGAGCAGGTGGCCCACCGCGAGCCCCGGCTCCAGGTAGAGCGCCTGCCGGGCGGACCTCTCCGCGTCGGTCAGCCGCGCCTGTCCCAGGAGCAGCAAGGCCTCCAGATACCGCAGACCGGCGACCAGTGGGTGACGAACCGCGGCCTCCGCGCAGGCGAACAGCGCCGCGCGCGGGTCCAGGTTGGCCAGTGCACGAACCGCGGCCAGGGCGCCCTCCGGGTCCGCCGACCAGGCCCCGGCCCGCCGGGCGGCCTCGCGCCAGTCGCCGCGGGCCAGCGCCGCCCGCACGGCCTCCAACGCCTCCACGCTGAGCGTGAAGCGGGTGCGGGTCCCGGACGTGGAGGCCTCGCCGGCGCGACCCGCCGGTGTCCCCGCCGAGGGAGCACCGCCGCCCGAAGTTCCGAGGCCCGACGAGGGCGCACCGCCGCTGGGAGGCCCGAGGCCCGAGGCGGGAGCACCGCCGCCCGCAGCTCCGAGGCCCGACGAGGGCGCACCGCCGCCCGAAGTTCCGAGGCTCGACGAGGGCGAACCGCCGCCGGGCGTTCCCGGCGCGACGCCTCCCTCCAGGGACGGCCGGAGCCCCGGTGACGGGGAGGCGCCAGGGACGGGGAACGAACCGGCTCCGGGACGTCCGGCGGGGGCCGCGCCCGGCGGGCTTACGGTGAAGGGCGTGCCATCCGCGCGCAGCGGCGCCAGGGGCTGGAGCGGGACGAAGTGCCCGGCGTTCGAGCCGGCCAGGGGCCTGCGGTACAGCACGCCCCACTCCGTGAGGACGGGCTCGAACGGCGCGTAGTCCCCGAGCGGCGGATCCGACGGCCCCGTGAACAGGTACCCGCCGTCGTTCAGCGACGCATGGAGCCTGCGCGCCACGCCCTCGATGGTGGCGCGGTTGAAGTAGATGAGGACGTTGCGGCAGAAGACGACGTCCAACTGCCACAGGCCGCTCTCCGCCGAGGGCCACGTCTCCAGCGCCAGGTTGAGGTAGCCCAACTGCACGTGGCGCTTCACGTCCTGCGACAGCAGGTAGTAGCGGCCCTCCTGCTTGAGGTGGGGGCGCATGCGGTCCGCGGAGGGGCCGCGCAGGGACCAGTCCGTGTAGCGGGCCTGCTGGGCGCGCTGGAGCGCGGTGCGCGACACGTCCGTCGCGCGCACCGTCATGTGGTCCTCCCAGCCCTCGGCCATCAGCAGCGCGGCGATGGAGTAGGGCTCCTCGCCGGAGGAGCACGCCGCGCTCCACGCGCGCAGCAGGTGGTCCGGCCCCTGGCGCTCGCGCAGCTCCGGCAGCACCACGCGGCGCAGGTGGTCGAAGTGCTCGTGCGTGCGGAAGAAGTACGTCTCCCCGATGGTGAGCTCGGTGAGCAGGTCGTCCAGCAGCGCGTTGTCGAACGACAGCTCGCGCAGGTAGACCTCCACGTCGTCCTGGTCGGCGCGGGCCATGGCGCGCTGGATGCCTTCCAGCGCGGCGGCCAGGCAACTGGGCGCGGCGAGCCCCGCGCGCTCCTCCACCAGGGCGAGCACCTCCTTGAAGCCCGGGGGGAGGACGCCGCCAATCAAGCGGGCTCCGGAAGGGCTCCGAGCGCGGTGTCGAGTTGCAGGGCCTCCGCCTCGGAGAGGAACGAGCGCAGGTCGTGCACGAGCACCAGCCCGTCCGGGAGCTTCGCGGCCCCGGCCACGTACCCCACGCCCGGCAGCTCCCGGGGGGACGGGTCCCACTCCCCGGGGGTGACGGCGTGCAGCCCCTCCGCCCGGTCCACGCGCATCGCCACCGGCCGTCCCCCGGCGGAGGCGACGATGAAGTGGTCCATGGGGGACAGGGCGCGAGCGGGGTGGCGGAAGCGGCGCCGCAGGTCCAGCACGGGCAGCAGCTCGCCGCGCAGGTTGAGCAGGCCCTCCACCACGTCGGGGGCCCGGGGCAGGGGCGTGAGGCGCGCGGCGCGCACCAGCTCGCGCACATCCTCCACGGGCAGGCCGTAGCGCTGCCGCTCCAGGGTGAACAGCAGGACTTCCTGTGGGCGGGCCTCCGAGGGGGGATTCATGGATGCGCGTCGCAGGCTACAGGAGGGAGGGCGCCCTGGGGATTCAGGATGTTGGCCCGTCTTCCAGAGAACGCTCCGGGGGGGAGGGAGCGGGGGGCGGCCTGGAGCCAACGCCCGGCGGAGCGCCAGGAGTCCCGGAAGGAAACGCTTTTTCGTGCGGGCCGTCCTCAAGGGACAGTCGCCAGCAGGCACGGGGCCGGGCATCGTGAGGCACATGGTTCAGCACGTCATCGTCGTGGGCGCGGGCCCGGGGGGCCTGACGGCCGCCATCAACCTCGCGGGGCAGGGCTTCCGGGTCACCGTGGTGGAGAAGGACGCGGTGCCCGGCGGCCGGATGAAGGGGCTCACGCTGGGCGAAAGCGGCGAGTACGCGGTGGACACCGGCCCGTCCATCCTCCAACTGCCCGGCATCCTGAAGCAGATCTTCTGGCGCGCGGGGAAGCGGCTGGAGGACTACGTCACGCTGGTGCCGGTGGACCCGAACACGCGCGTGCACTTCTGGGACGGCACGCACCTGGACACGCGGCGGGACCTGGAGCGGATGGGCCAGGACCTGGAGCGGTTCGGGCCGGGGAAGGGGCGCGCGCTCCAGGAGTGGATGGAGGACGGGCGGCGGAAGTACGCGCTCGCGTACGAGAAGTTCATCTGCACGAACGCGGGCAGCCTGGACTACTACGCGCCCTGGCGGCTCGCGCCCACGCTGCGCTTCAAGCCGTGGCAGACGCTCTACAAGCAGTTGGACTCGTTCTTCCACGACGACCGGATGACGTACGCGCTGGCGTATCCGTCGAAGTACCTGGGGCTGCACCCGACGACGTGCTCCTCGGTGTTCAGCGTGATTCCGTTCATCGAGCTGTGCTTCGGCGTGTGGCACGTGCAGGGCGGGTTCCGGGAGCTGTCCCGAGGGATGATGAAGTGCGCCCAGGACCTGGGCGCGACGTTCCGGATGGGCACGGCGGTGGAGCAGGTGCGCACGGAGGCCGGGCGCGCGGTGGGGGTGAGGCTCGCGAGCGGCGAGGTGCTGGACGCGGACGCGGTGGTGGTGAACGCGGACCTCGCCTACGCGGCCCAGAAGCTGCTGGCCCCGGAGCTGCGCGAGGGCACGCGCCTGTCGGACGGGGCGCTGGAGCGGGCGAAGTATTCGTGCAGCACGTTCATGGCGTACTACGGGCTGGACACGACGTACGCGGACCTGCCGCACCACCTCATCTACCTGTCGGAGAGCGCGAGGCGCACGGACAAGGACGCGCTGGAGGACCGCACGGTGGACGTGGACGACCCGCCCTTCTACGTGTGCAACCCGGGGGTGACGGACGGCACGGGAGCGCCGAAGGGGCACTCGACGTTGTACGTGCTGGTGCCCACGCCCAACACGGCGCGCCCGGTGGACTGGGCGAAGACGGAGGCGACGCTGCGCGAGCGCATCCCGAAGATGCTGGAGAAGGTGGGCATCAAGGGGCTGCGCGAGCACGTGAAGGCGGAGCGCTACTTCACGGCGGAGACGTGGAGGGACGACTTCAACGTGTTCCGCGGCGCGGTGTTCAACCTGTCGCACACCTGGATGCAACTGGGCCCGCTGCGGCCCCGCGTGAAGAACGCGCAGGTGGACGGGCTGTACTTCGTGGGCGGAGGCACGCACCCGGGCAGCGGGCTCCTGACCATCATGGAGAGCGCGAACATCGCGGCGGACTACCTCACGCGCGAAGCCGGCAAGGGCCCGCTGAAGGGCTGGCCGTACGTTCCGCCCATGGAGGACGCCTCAGAAGAGGCGCCGCTCCGGATGGCCCGGAGCGGCTGAGGGGGCGCGCCGGCCTTCACTCCATGTCAGACCTCCCCGGTAGGTTCGGCGCCGTCGTCGAAACGGGGGGACACCATGGCGTTGGATTGGAAGACCTTGCTGTGTGACACGCGGATCCGCGAGGCCATGGGGGGACGGGCCTCCGCGCCGCTGGAGGACGATGGGCGGACCGAGTTCGATAGGGATTATGACCGGACGGTCTTCTCGACGCCGGTCCGGCGCCTGAAGGACAAGACCCAGGTGTTTCCGCTGGATCCGAACGACGCGGTCCGGACGCGCCTGACGCATTCCATGGAGGTCTCGACGCTGGCCCGAGGGCTCGCGCGTGGCGCGGCCCGTTGGATGTGGCGCGAGGGCCACATCGATTCCAGCCAACGGGTCCTCGACATCGAAGCCATCGCGGCGACGTGCGGCCTCATTCACGACCTGGGAAATCCTCCATTCGGTCATGCGGGCGAGGAGGCCATCAGCAGTTGGTTCAAGAAGAGCTTCGGGGAGACGGGGAAGGGGCTCTACCCCGGGGCGGAGACGGCTCCTGCGCGTGACGGCCAACTCCGGAATGATTTCTTGCGGTTCGAAGGAAACGCCCAGACGCTCCGCATCGTGTCGCGCCTTCAACTGCTCGCGGACTCCTACGGGCTGAACCTGACGGTGGGCACGCTGTCGGCGGCGATGAAGTACACGGCCGCTTCGGATGAGACGTCCGACACGGGTCCCGCCGACAGGAAGAAGCCCGGTTATTTCGCCTCGGAGCAGCCCCTCGTGGACCGGATCCGGTCGCTCACCGGGACGGGCACTGCGCGCAACCCCATCGCGTACCTCGTCGAAGCCTGTGACGACATGGTCTACGCGACCGTGGACCTCGAGGATGGGGTGAAGAAGGGCATCGTGAGCTGGCATGAGGTCGAAGCCTTCCTGGAGGGGAACGACGACTCGGGCCTGGCGAAGCGCATCCTCAAGAGTGTCCATGAGTACATCGAGAA
This sequence comes from Corallococcus sp. AS-1-12, assembly GCF_020036995.1. Lineage (NCBI taxonomy): Bacteria > Pseudomonadati > Myxococcota > Myxococcia > Myxococcales > Myxococcaceae > Corallococcus > Corallococcus sp. AS-1-12. The sequence goes on from NZ_JAIQDD010000008.1 coordinate 41,302, forward strand.
AGCGGACACGCCGCTGGCGGGGCGGGCTCGGGACGAAGCCCTCGCGCAGCACTTCCGGACGCTGGTCATTGGCGAGGCCAAGAAGGAGGTCCTCGCGGCCTTCCGGAGGTACTACGCCCGGCTCATGCAGGGAGAGGCGCTGACACAGGGCGACCTCATCAGTGCCAGTGGAGCGGCCCGCCTCATCGAGGTGTGCAAGAAGTTCGGGCGCGAGCACGTCTACAACGCTCCGGAGACGCTCCGCCTGGAGACGCTGGGCCGCCGCGTCATCCATGGATTGATGGACATCTTCTGGGAGGGGGCCCATGGCTGTCCGGACCCGGTGGACACCACGAGCAAAGCCTGGAAGAAGTTCAACAAGAGCCCTGAAGGCAAGGTCTACAATCTGCTGTCGAGGAACTACCGGACCGCGTTCGAATCCGCTTCCAAGAGCTCAAGCCTTCCTCCGCTGTACCACCGCTACCAGTTGGTGACGGACTACGTCTGTGGAATGACAGACACCTTCGCTTGCGACCTCCATGCGCGGCTCACCCACGGATAGCGCGGTCATCCACGATCCTGTCGGCGTCTTGCGCAGGCGTCTGAGCGACTTCGTCACCCGTGTGCCCCATCCCTGGCACGGCGCGATGCGGACGCTCCTGGACGTCTTCCGGGAGCATGACTGGCAGGTCTTCGTCTTCGGCGGCACGCTGCGGGACCTGCTCGCTGTGTCGGCGACGGCGGCGCCCCGGGACGTCGACCTGGTGGTGGCGGGAGCGACGGGGGATGCGCTCCGGCAGGTGTTCTCCCGGGAGCTGGTCCGGGTCAACCGGTTCGGGGGGCTGCGACTCCAGGTCCAGAAGCTCCCGGTGGACGTCTGGACCCTGGAGTCCACGTGGGCCTTCCAGCAGCGGCTCGTTCCCGGAGGGGACTTCGCGCACCTGCCGAGGACGACCTTCCTCAACGTGGAGGCCGTCACCGCGGAGTTGGACACCCGGAAGGGGCGTGCTCGCCAGGTATACGGAGACGCTTTCTTCCGTGCGGTGCGCGAGCAGGTGCTCGAAATCAACCTGGAGGAGAACCCCTACGAGGGCCTCTGTGTGGTCCGGTCCCTGCTCACGGCGAGGAAGCTCCACTACGCGCTGGGGCCTCGGCTGGCGCAGTACATCGCCCATCATGGCTCCCGCATCGACGCGGCCGAACTGGAAGCCATCCAGCGCTCCCACTACGGCCGCGTCCGGCTCGACCGGGACCAGTTGATGCGCCTGACCCGGATCGTGAGCCGGAAGGTGACGGCCACGCGACCGAGGCCCGTCGAACTGCCCCGGGTGCGTCAGCTCGAATGGAAGCTGCCGCGTCCCCAGCAACTCGACTGGCACTCCCGGGAGTGGAGGTCCACGTCCCGGGGAGGGCCCACCTCGCAGAGCACCGGCTGATCCTTTTCAGGGGCGGCAGCTCACCTCCACGAGGATGCCGCCCGGGGCGCGGCAGTAGACGAGGGTGCCCCGGTTGTTGCGGATGACGTCGGACACCTCCAGGCCGTCCGCCTTCACGCGCTCATGGAAGGCGAGGACGGGGGCCTCGGAGTCCTGGAGGAAGCCGACGTGGAAGTCCTCGGGGAAGACGTCGGCGTCGCGCTTGCGGCGCTGGAGGATGAGCACGAAGCCATCCGTCCCGCCGAGCATGGCGATGGCGGGCGAGTCAGGGTTCTTCGCGTGCGACGTGAAGCCGCAGTAGCGCGTGAAGAAGCGGGCGGTGGCCTGGACGTCGGGGACCTGGAGATCAAGGTGGTTCAGCTTCATGGTGGACCTCGCGAAGGCACACGAGTGCCTTCGAAGGGCCGTGGGTCCTGACTCCCGAGGGAGACGGACAAGTGCTTCCACCATGGAAGTGACCGGGGCTCACCGAACCGGTCCGCCGTTTTCCGACCGGCGTGAAGGCTAACGCAATGACAGACGGAAGACCAGCCTACGAAACGTAGCGCTCCGCCAGCTCCGACACCTGCCCCGTCGCCTGCGCCACCGCCGTCGCCGCTTCCTGCGTCGTGCCCAACTGCCGCAGCGTCGCGGCCATCAGCTCGTCCATCTCGCTCACCGCGCTGAACAACTGATCCACGCCCGCGTGCTGCTGCGCCACCGCTTCGGCGATCTGCCGCACCGCCGACGCGGACTCGTGCGTCAGCTTGATCAGCTCCCGCAGCCGCTCGCCGCTCTTGCGCAGCGGCACCAGCGCCGCCTCCACGCCCGCGGAGCTCTTGTCCGCCGTCACCACCGCCTCGCCCGTGGCGGTCTCCATGCCCTCCAGCAGCCCGCGCACCTGGCCCGTGGCCTTGATGGACTGGTCCGCCAGCTCGCGCATCTGCCGCGCCACCACCGCGAAGCCCCGGCCCTGCTCGCCCGCGCGGCTCGCCTCGATGGCCGCGTTGATGGCCAGCATGTGCGACTGGTCCGCCAGCGACTTCACCACCTCCGACACCCGGCCCACCTCGCGGGCGCGCGTGCCTAGGTCCACCACCTGCCGGTTCAAGCCGTGCGTCAGGCCCCGGATGTCGTCGAGCCCCTGCTCCGTGCCCGCCAGCGACTCCTCGCCCAGCTTGCCCATCGCCGCGGCGCGCTCCGCCACCTGCAGGACGCTCCCCGCGCGGCTCGCCGCCAGCTTCGACATCTGCTGGATCTCCTGCGCTGTCGTGCGCGCCTGGTGGATGGCGGACGCCTGCCGCGACAGCGTCTGGTTCTGCTGGTCGCTCGCCTCCGTCAGCCGCGTGCCCGCCTTCGCCAGGTGCCCCGCGGACGAGCTCAGCGCCCGGGGCAGCTCCTGCAACTGCTCGTAGAGCAGCCACGTGCGCGCGGACAAATCACCCAACTCATCCGTGGACACCCACTGCGGCGGCGCCGCGCGGCCCTCCACCAGCGCGTCCAGCGACGCCCCCACCGCCCGCGCCCCCTGCGCCAGCCGGCGCGCCGCCCACGCCGCCGTGAAGATGGCCCCCAGCGCCGCGAACCCGCCCAGGAACGCCACCGGCAGCGTCAGGTCCCGCTGCAACGGCTGGATGCGCGAGCGCACCCGCGCCGCGCCCCGGTACTCGCCCGACAGCTCCAGGTCGTCCGCCAGCGAGGACAGGTTCTTCTCCAGCCGCAACTGCAACGTGGCGATGCTCGTGATGCACGTAATCAACAGCGCGGACACGACGATGGCCGGCAGGAACCAGCTCTGCCGGGGCAGGAACAGCCCCTCGCCAACGGGGCGCTCGTGCGGCGCGCGGCGGAACGCCTCCAGCGTCACCGCCGCCAGCGCCTTCTCGTAGAGCATGTACAGGATGGGCGCGCTGAAGAGCCCCGCGCTCATCGCCACCGCCACGCCCACCAGGATGACGCGCGGCGGCCGGTCCAGCGCCAGGCCAATGGCGCCGTTGAAGAAGATGCCCCCCAGGAACCAGCCCGACTGCGCCTCCACGAACGTGAGCACGCCCGGCAGCCGCAACAGCCGCCCCAGCCGCTCCGCGGGGCCCACCTCCGCCTCCACCGCGTGCCGCAGCAGCGCGCCCACCGCGCCAATGGGCACCACCAACGCCAGCCCGCCAATCACGATGGGCGTGACGACGCCCAGCACGAACCCGACGTTGCTCGCGTCCACCTCCAGCAACTGCATGTCGACGTAGATGGCCGGCGCCACCGCCACCGTGACGACCAGCGTGCGCAGCAAGAGCAGCTTGAAGAGCAGCGCCTGGGTCGAAGAGGGGGATGGCAGTGTCATCGGGTGACGGATCCGGTTGAACGGCTCAAGCCTGAGGGCGAAGCGCGGATGCGTCAATGCAACGCCGCCGTCTTGTGACACAGACTCCCGGGTCTCCGTGGATAACAGGGACGCAGCGGGTAGGGAGGGCAGGGCGCGTGTCGTTTCACCGCGCGCCGCGCGCTGTCCATTGCCTGACATTCCGGCCTGTCCCGACCCCGAGGAGGGCGGCCGTGCGGACGAGCCGGCAGCACCCTGGCGCGCGCCCGTGACGTGAGCACATTGTCCTCCACAACGCTTCACACACCGACGTCAGGAGGACGCCATGGGCGAGTGGACTGACAAGACCAAGGGCAAGGTGAAGGAGACCGTGGGCGTGGCGACCGGCGACCGCTCGCTGGAAGCCGAGGGCAAGGCGGACACGCTCAAGGGAAAGATCAAGGGCGTGGTCGAGGACGTGAAGCACGCCATCAAGGACAAGGCCGACGAGCGCGAGGAAGTGCGTCGCGGTGACGCGGATCCGTATCAGCGCTAGCGATACCTCGCTGAAACCCCGTTGAAACCGTTCGGGCCGCGGAAGCCTTCGTGCTTCCCGCGGCCCGGGCTGTCTTCAGCGGCGCGTGCTCACTGCCGCATCTTCTCGCAGGGACACGCCACCTCCAGGAAGGTGGTGGACTTCCCGCTGAGCATCACCCAGAGACAGCGCAACACACAGGCTGTACCGAACTCCCGGTAGATGAGTCCCAGGTTGGAAACCACCTCACGTCCGGTGATGACCCCTCGCATGTTCCCGCTCCCTTGCGTCCTGCCGTCCGACCCGCCGCCCATGGCCTCGTGAGAGGCCGGGCAGAGGTCTTTGCAAAGGGCTGGCCGAGCCGCTGAAAGCGCCCCCCTTCCCCAGGGTCCTGCGGTGAACGTCTCAAACCGTTGAAACAGCGGCCCTGGACGCACGCCTGCCCTGGAGTCCTTGAACGAAGCGGTGCGGCGCCCTGAAAACGTTACAGAAACAGGATGGCGTCCAGGGGATGGAAGGCCTGTCCGCCTGCCCCCGCCGCTCGCGTGCCCCGCCGCCCGGCTGCGGACGCAGCGTCGCCGCGAAGGACGGGTGGCACATCCACCAACGGGTCTGAATGTATGTCCATGAGGGCCCGCGTCAGGCGGGAGGCTCTTCCGCGGTGCGTCCCAGTGGTGAAGGGGAAGGGAGTCGAGATGAGGCCAAACGTGTCTTCCAGGAGGAGCCAGCCGCTGCTGCCCGACGGACTCCTGCGCGCCCAGCGGGGGCTGCGGCGGGTGGCGGTGGGGTTGGACTTCTCCCTGCAGTCCGAGTTCGCGCTGGCCCGCGCGCTGCGGCTCCCGCTCGCGCACGGGGCGGCCTTCAGCGTGCTGCACGTGAGCCCGCCGTTGGATGGCCACACCGGCCCGGACGGGACGGTGGACGGCGAGCGGTGCCTGCGCCGGTCGGTGTCGTCCGCCGTGAAGCGGCTGCGGCAGCGGCCGGACGTGGACGTGCGCGAGGAGCTGCGCACCGGGGACGCCCCGCACGAGGCGGCGGAGCTGGCGAAGGACCAGGGCGTGGAGGTGCTGGTGGTGGGCCGGCCGCACCCGACCCAGCCGGTGAAGCCGCTGCCCGAGGACGCCATGGTGATGCGGCTGGTGCGGGAGGTGGACGCGTCCGTGCTGGTGGTGATGCCGCGCCCGGGCCGCGTCTACCACCGGCCCCTCGTCGCGGTGAACTTCTCGCGCGAGTCCCGCCGCGCGCTGGAGCTCACCATGCGCCTGTGTCCGGTCTCGACCCCCATCGAGGTGCTGCACGTGGTGGACCTGCGCCAGGAGGAGGCGGCCCTGCTCCACGAGGACGCCTCCCTGACGTCTCGACTGCGGCTGCGGCAGGAGCGCGAGGACGCGGCGCGAAGGGCGCTCGGGCGCTTCCTGGCGCCGTACCGGGAGACGGGCCGGGTGATGGAGAGCCACGTGCGCTTCGGGGACCCGTGCGAGTGCATCCTCGCGCAGGCCCGGGAGGGTGACGCGGACCTGCTCACGCTGGGCATGTCCTCCGCGAACCCGCCCACCGCGGTGACCGAGGGCGTGCTGCGGCACTCGCGCTGCGACGTGCTCATCTCACGGCACGCCGCCCCGCCCACCCCCCTGCCGGACGGCGGGGGCACGCCGGCCTCCTGAAGGCAGGGAAGTCCAGCGCGGCGGGCGCTGGAGCGTTATGAGGGGCGGCACCTTGTCACGCCCCCTGCCGACACCGCCGCCTACGCTCCGGGCCCGCCTGAAGAACGCGGGCGTCCTCTTCAAGCAGCTCCCGGGCACCTTCCACCTGTTCTGGAGGGCGAGCCCCCGGGGCGCGGTGGTGCTGGGCGCGCTCACGCTGGTGGCGGCGGTGCTGCCGGCGGGCATCGCGTGGGTGGGCAAGCTCATCGTCGACACGGTGGTGGCCGCGGCGAAGGGCGACGCGGCGGCGGGCTCGCGCGTGGCGGGGCTCGTCGCCACGGAGTTCGCGCTGATGGTGGCCTCCGCGGTGGTGGACCGGGGGCTGACGCTCACGAAGGACCTGCTGCGCGCGCACCTGGGCAACCTGCTCAACGAACGCATCCTCCAGAAGGCGCTGGACCTGGAGCTCAAGCACTTCGAGGACTCGGACACCTACGACAAGATGCAGAACGCGCGGCGGGAGGCGAACGCGCGCCCGCTGTCGCTGGTGATGCAGGCGTTCAGCATCGTGCGCAACGTCATCACCCTGTCCACCTACGCGGTGCTGCTCGTGGCGCTGTCGCCGTGGAGCGTGGTGGTGCTGCTCGCCGCGTCCATCCCCGCGTTCATCGCGGAGGCGCGGCTGGCGGCGGAGGGCTTCCGGCTGTACTCGTGGCGCGCGCCCGAGGGCCGCAAGCTCAACTACCTGGAGTGGATCCTCACGCGCGACAGCACCGTGAAGGAGGTGAAGCTCTTCGGGTTGGGGCCGCTGGTGATGGGGAGATACCGCGACCTGTTCCAGAAGTTCTTCGCGGAGGACCGGGCGCTCGCGCGCAAGCGCATGGTGTGGGGCCTGGGCCTGGGCCTGCTGTCGCTGGCGGCCTTCTACGGCTGCTATCTCTTCGTGGCCAGCCGCGCGGCGGCCGGCGGCATCTCCGTGGGTGACATGGTGCTGTACCTGGCCGTCTTCCGGCAGGGGCAGGCCGCGTTCCAGGGCATCCTCACCAGCGTGGGCTCCATGTACGAGGACGCGCTCTTCATGAGCAACCTCTTCGCCTACCTGGACATCCCCACGGTGGAGAACACGCCGAGGCTGCTGCCCGCCGTCTCACCGCCGCGCGGCAGGGCCAACGCCATCGAGATGAAGGACGTGTCCTTCCGCTACGCGGGCAAGGACGCGTGGGCGCTGCGCAACGTGAACCTCACGCTCAAGCCCGGCCAGAAGCTGGCGCTGGTGGGGGAGAACGGCGCGGGGAAGAGCACGCTGGTGAAGCTGCTCCTGCGCATGTACGAGCCCACGGAGGGCCAGATTCTGTACGGCGGCGTGGACACGGCGCGCATGGACGCGGACGACCTGCGCGGCCGCTTCGGGGCGGTGTTCCAGGACTTCGTGCGCTACCAGTTCAGCGTGTCGGAGAACATCGGCCTGGGCCACGTGCCCGCGCTGGAGGACCGGCCGCGCATCGAACGGGCGGCGGAGCAGGGCGGGGCGAACACGGTCATCGCGGCGCTGCCGGCGCAGTACGACACGATGCTGGGCGGCTGGTTCGAGAAGGGCCAGGAGCTGTCCAGCGGCCAGTGGCAGAAGCTGGCGGTGTCGCGCGCCTTCATGCGCGACGACGCGGAGGTGCTCATCCTGGACGAGCCCACGGCCAGCATCGACGCGGAGGCGGAGCACGCCCTCTTCGAGCGCTTCCAGGCGCTGGCCGCGGACCGCATCGCCATCGTGATTTCGCACCGCTTCTCCACGGTGCGCATGGCGGATCAGATCGCCGTGCTCCACAACGGCACGGTGCAGGAGCTGGGCAGCCACGACGAGCTGATGGCGCTGGACGGGCGCTACGCGCACCTGTTCCGGCTCCAGGCGCGCGGCTACCGGGACTGAGGGCTTCTCAAGCCTGGGCCTTGGCGCCGCCGGGCAGGTGGTCCCGGATGACGCCCAGGAAGTACGGCTTGCCGTAGTACTGGCTCATCTTCCCCAGCAGCTTCCCGTTGCGGAACAGCAGGAAGGTGGGGATGCCGTACAGGCCGAAGCGGGTGGCCAGGGCCTCGTGCTCGTAGGCGTTGACCTTGACGACGCGCATGGGGGCGCCGTCCAGCTCCTGGAGGAGCTCCGGTTCAGCGGCCGCGTAGATGTCGCAGTTCGGGCAGCCGGGCCCCCAGAAGTCCACCACCACCAGCTCGTCGCGGGGTTCCATGACGAGCGAGTCGAAGGTCTCGGTCGTCGCCTCGATGCTTACGGGATGCGCCATGGGGGCCTTCCTAACGCCCGGGGGGCGGGCCTTCCATCCGGGTTGCCTGGACCCGGGGCGGGCGGCCAGGAGGGATGGAGGGGGCGGGCGTGTCAGGTTGTCCAGGTATGTCTACAGGCGTCGGGTGGACGAAACCCGACATGCACACTGCTCACGGGGGCCCAAGGCGCCATAAGGTGCGAGCCCTGGTGGCTGTCGATGTCGTGGAGGGGTCATGCACGAGTGGTTGGAGGCACTGCGCAAGTCGGCGAAGGCGACCTCGGAGGGTGTGCAGGCGGAGGAGGTCCGCCGCGCGGAGACGGAGTGCGGCGTCCCGTTCCCCGAGGACCTGGCGGACCTGTACCAGGCGCTCAACGGCGGTGAGTTCCAGGGCGAGGTGCGGCTGTTCCCGCTGCACGGCGGCGAGGGAGCGCCCAGCGTCCTGGAGAAGAGCCGGCTGATGGTGGTGGGCCTGCCCGCCGCGGGCGTCTGGCGCTTCGGGCTGAAGGGGGCGCACCGGCACCTGTTCGTCGCGCGCAAGTCCGCGATGGTGGAGCAGGGGGACGGTGGTCCGCTGCCCGGCTGGGTGGACGCGCTGGACGGGGACACCTGGGTCTTCGGCACCTGGGACGGCGAAAAGCGGGAGATGCGGCTGTACCGCCGGCTCAAGGACATGCTCGAGGTGCTGATTCCGCCCGTGGAGGAGGTGGAGAGCTTCGGGGAGCGGACGTTCGCGCGGGCCATGAACGCCGTGCTCCAGGGAGCGCTGTCCGGAGCGGCCGCGCAGGCGGAGGACGAGGAGGAGGCCCCCGCCGGACGTGGCGGCGACGACTCGAGCGACCTGGCCGCCCTGGCCCGTGACGCGGGCGAGGACGAGGAGCTCGAAGCCGCGGAGGCCGCCGACGAGCTCGAAGCCGGGGAGGCCGAGGTGTCCGGCGAGGAGGAGCTGGAGGCGGAGATGGCCGAGGACACCGGTGAGGAGGCCCCCGAGCAGGAGGAGCTGTTCGAGGAGCCCGAGCGCCCCGCCGTGAAGAAGGCCCGCCGCGAGAAGGCCGTCACCGAGACGCCGTCCGCCCCCGCGAAGAAGGCCGCGGGCAAGGCTGCCGCGAAGAAGGCTGCCGCCGCGAAGGAGGCCATGGGCAAGGCCGCCGTGAAGAAGGGCGCCGCCGCGAAGAAGTCCACGGGCAAGGCTGCCGCGAAGAAGTCCGCTGCGAAGGGGGCTGCTGCGAAGAAGGGTGCCACCGCGAAGAAGTCCGCCGCGAAGGGGGCGAGCCAGAAGCGCGGCGCTGCCGCGAAGAAGGCCACGGGCAAGGCCGCCGCGAAGGGCGCTGCCCAGAAGCGTGGCTCTGCCGCGAAGGGGGCGGCCCAGAAGCGTGGCGCCGCCGCGAAGAAGGGCGCCGCCGCGAAGAAGGGCGCTGCCCAGAAGCGCGGGGCCACCAAGAAGGCCACGGGCAAGGCCGCCGCGAAGAAGACCTCGCGCCGTTAGCCCTGGCCGCGCGGGGCCTCCCGTCGAGGCCTCGACTGAAAACAAAGGGCGCGTCCCATGCACTGGGGCGCGCCCTGTTCACAGCCGCATCCGGTGGTCGGCCCGGCTACCCCTCGGGCAGCAGGTCCGGCGACTGGGCGCGCGGTCCGGGTTCGTCAGGCTGCGCGGTCAGCTCGCGCTCCTCTTCCTCCTCATCAGCCCGGCCGAAGCGCTGGATCTGATCCGGCAGGATGTCCCGCGCATCCGCCTCCTCCTCCATGGGCGGCGACAGCGCCAGGTCCTGGTCCGAGATGTTGATCTCGTCCTCTCCAGTCTCCGGGTTGCGGTGGCGCAGCGAGGTGGACTCGCCCACATCCTCGTCTCCGAGCTTGTTGAACTTCATGGGGTCTCCTCGACAGGGACGGTTGAGAAAAGCTTCCGTGTCCCCACGAAAATGGGACCCCCGGACAGGAGCGGCAATGGACGCCGCCCGCCTGCCTGCCGGGCCCAACCGCTCGTCAGCGGGGAGCCGTCGGCGGCTGGCCGTCAGGGCTGCCGGGCTCCACCTCCAGCAGCACCATCCCCAGCGCCAGCACCCGGGAGAGCGTCTCGCGCACCGTGTAGCGCCAGGGAGTCGCCCGTCCCTCGTCCGCCGCCACGCCCCACGCGTCGATACCCACCGAGTTGGCGATGAAGAGCGCCCGCGACAGGTGGAAGCGCTGCGTGACGAGCACCGCCCGGTCCGCGCCGAACACCGAGTGCGCCCGCAGGCAACTGTCGTAGGTGGACAGCCCCGCCTCGTCCCCCACCACCGCGTCCTCCGGCACCCCGCGCTCCAGCAGGTAGCGCCGCATGGCCCGAGTCTCGTTGTGGAAGGGCGCGGAGTTGTCCCCGCTCACCAGCAGCGACCGCACCTTGCCCTGCCGCCAGAGCGCGATGGCCGCGTCCAGCCGCTGCGCCAGCACCGGCGACGGCACCGCGCCCGGCGCCAGCCCCGCCCCGAACACCAGGGCGATGGGGGCCTCCGGCGCGACCGCCAGCGGCACGATGCGGCCCTGGTAGCGCAGGCGCACGAAGTGCGACAGACCCAGCAGGACGGCCAGGGCCAGCCCGAGCAGCCCCAGGCCCCTGCGTACCCACACCCTGGTCGTGCCGCCAGCCTTCATGGACCTCGCGCAACGTCGGAAGGGGCCATTCTCTTCCGGCGCCCCCCGGTCGGAAAGCACCACGGGCGGCCCTCTGGCGGGAACTGGTCACGCCCGCCCGGCCCCCGGACGGCGGTGGCGGCGGGCTCCGGGCACGGGCCCTGGTGGCAGGCAGGGGCCCCGGGTCCGGGCACCCCGCCGTTGACCGGCCTCCGCCCCGCCTATATAGGGGGCCCGCCGTCCCTGAAGGCCAGCCCGGGCTGTCACGGGGCACGCGCCGCACGTCTTACGAGGAGTTTCCGGTCCATGGCGTCCCTTCGCGACATCCGCAAGCGCATCCGCTCGGTGAAGAACACGCGGCAGATCACCAAGGCCATGAAGATGGTCTCCGCCGCGAAGCTGCGGAAGGCGCAGGACGCCATCCTCGCGGCCCGCCCGTACGCGCAGACGCTGGAGCAGATCATCTCCGAGCTGGCCGTGCGCTCCGCCGACCAGGAGCTGGCGCACCCGCTGCTCGCCACCCGCCCCATCCGCCGCGTGGAGCTGCTGCTCCTCACGTCCGACCGCGGCCTCGCCGGCGGCTTCAACTCCAACGTCATCCGCCGCGCCAACCGCTACCTGTACGAGAACAGCAACCTCCAGGTGCGCGTCTCCACGGTGGGCCGCAAGGGCAACGACTTCTTCCGCAACCGCGGCCAGTCCATCCGCAAGGACTTCGCCGGCCTGTACGCGACGCTGAACTACCGCTCCGCCGCCAACGTCGCGGAGGAGCTGGCCGCCGCCTTCCTCAACGACGAGGTCGACGCGGTCTACGTCGTCTACAACGAGTTCGTCTCCGCCATCACCCAGAACGTGGTCGTGTCGCAGCTCCTCCCGCTGCAGCCCGCCACCACGAAGGCCGCCACCCCCGCCCCGGAGGCCGTGACCTCCGCCCCGGCCCTGGTGGACTTCAAGTACGAGCCGTCCCGCCAGGCCGTGCTGGACCGGCTGGTGCCCCAGGCGGTGAACATCAAGCTGTACCGGGCGCTGCTGGAGAGCGTGGCCAGCGAGCAGGGCGCGCGCATGAGCGCCATGGAGAACGCCACCAACAACGCCACGGACATGATCTCCAGCTACACCCTGCTCTACAACCGCACCCGCCAGGCGGTCATCACCAAGGAGCTCATGGAGATCGTCTCCGGCGCCGAGGCCCTCAAGTAGTCCGCCTCCCGGCCGGTCGCACCCCCTCGGCTCCAGACGATGGGCCCGCTGCTCCCGCTCCCACGAGCGCCGGGCACGGGCCCTTCGTCGTTCCAGACTCCCCCCTTCGAGGCTCCCCAACGAGCAGGCGCGTCAGAGGGGAAGCGCAAGGGACTGGCGCTGGGGACACCGCTCCGCTAAGCGGGACTTACGCAGGCGGACCCGGGAGGCTTGACCCTGCCGGGCACCCCCCGGTAAAGGGGGCCCGCCCACACCCCTCTTCGGGGTTCGATTTCCTGACGGGCGGCGGCGCCCCGGCCGCTCGCCACACGAGACAAGGCAGAGGAGTCCCATGAGCGCTCAAGTCCCGACGACTGGCAAGATCACGCAGGTTCTCGGCCCCGTGGTCGACGTGGAGTTCCCGCCCGGCGGGCTCCCTGAGGTGTACGCCGCCCTCAAGGTGACCAACCCCAACCTGGGCGCGGAGAAGGACAACCTCACCATCGAGGTCGCGCAGCACCTGGGTGAGAACACCGTGCGCTGCATCGCCATGGACTCCACGGAGGGCCTGGGCCGCGGCATGCCGGTGAGCAACACGGGCGCCCCCATCCAGGTGCCGGTGGGCAAGGCCACCCTGGGCCGCATCATGAACGTCACCGGCGAGCCGGTGGACGAGATGGGCCCCGTGAACGCCACCGAGTACTGGCCCATCCACCGCGCGCCCCCGCCGTTCACGGAGCAGGACGTGCGCGTGCAGATGTTCGAGACCGGCATCAAGGTCATCGACCTGCTCGCCCCCTACACCCGTGGCGGCAAGATCGGCCTGTTCGGCGGCGCCGGCGTGGGCAAGACGGTGCTCCTGCAGGAGCTCATCCGCAACGTGGCCGTGGAGCGCGGCGGCTTCTCCGTGTTCGCCGGCGTCGGTGAGCGCACCCGCGAAGGCAACGACCTGTACCACGAGATGCAGGAGACCAAGGTCATCCAGACCGACAACCTGGAGAAGAGCCAGGCGGTCCTCGTGTACGGCCAGATGAACGAGCCGCCCGGCGCCCGCGCCCGCGTGGCCCTCTCCGCGCTGACCATGGCGGAGTACTTCCGCGACGTGGAGGGCCGTGACGTGCTCCTCTTCGTGGACAACATCTTCCGCTTCACCCAGGCCGGCTCGGAAGTGTCCGCCCTCCTGGGCCGCATCCCCAGCGCGGTGGGTTACCAGCCCACGCTCGCCACGGAGATGGGCGGCCTGCAGGAGCGCATCACCTCCACCACCAAGGGCTCCATCACCTCCGTGCAGGCCATCTACGTGCCCGCGGACGACCTGACGGACCCGGCCCCCGCCACCGCGTTCGCCCACCTGGACGCGACCACGGTGCTCAACCGCTCCATCGCGGAGCTCGCCATCTTCCCCGCCGTGGACCCGCTGGACTCCACCAGCCGCATCCTGTCCGCGGACGTGCTGGGCGCCGAGCACTACGCCGTGGCCCGCCGCATCCAGGGCATCCTGCAGCGCTACAAGGAGCTCCAGGACATCATCGCCATCCTCGGCATGGACGAGCTGTCGGAAGAGGACAAGCTGTCCGTGGCGCGCGCCCGCAAGATCCAGCGCTTCCTGTCCCAGCCGTTCTTCGTGGCCAAGGTCTTCACCGGCCTGGACGGCCGCTACGTGAAGCTCCAGGACACCATCCGCTCCTTCAAGGAGATCGCGGACGGCAAGCACGACGACCTCCCGGAGTCCGCCTTCTACATGGTCGGCTCCATCGAGGAGGCGCAGGAGAAGGCCCGCAAGCTGGCGGCGGCGTAAGACACCCATGCGCCTGACCGTCGCGCTCGCCCTGCTCATGTGTGGTGCCGCGCCTTCCGCCCTGGCGGGGGAGCGCGGCAGCCGGGCACGGGTGAGCGCGAACGGCCTCTACAGCGTCCGCCTGGTGGACGTGGGCGTGGGGAAGTGCCGGCTGGAGATGCTCAAGGAGAGCGGGCCCCTCTGGTCGGCGGACGTGTGCGTGGGGACGGTGGACGACCTCTACTTCGCGTCCAATGACGGGGAGAAGGTCTGGGTGCTCTACCCGCTGGTGGAGAAGGGCAAGGCGCCCCCCAGCATGAGCAGGAAGAAGACGAAGGGCCACAGCCTGGCGTGGGCCCGGGTGATGGTGGCCGCCCAGTTCGACCGCACCGGGCAGAAGCTCCAGGAGCGGCGGCTGACGGAGCTGATGACGACGAAGCAGTTGTCGGAGGTGCGGCAGTTGGCCCACCACCTCAAGTGGCTGGAGGGCACGCTGGGCATCCCGGGCAAGGGCCCGCGCCTGACGGACGCCGGGGTGTTGGAGTTCGAGCCGGTGGGCGTGAAGACCCAGCGGCTGACTTTCTGATGCGGTAGTGCGGTAGCACGAGGACCTTCATGGCCAAGCTGACTGTCGAGATCGTCACCCCCGAGAAGCGCATCCTGTCCGTGCAGGCCGACGAGGCCATCGTGCCGGGCGGAGAGGGCCTGTTCGGCGTGCGTCCCGGCCACACGCCGTTCCTGTCGCTGGTGGAGCCGGGCACGCTCACCCTCATCGAGGCGGGCAAGCAGGACCGCTACTTCGTGGCCGGCGGCTTCGTGGAGGTGAGCAACGACAAGGTGCTGGTGCTGGCGGACGCCGCCGAGCACGTCACCGGCATCGACGTGGCGAGCGCCCGCCGCCGCATGGAAGAGGCCCAGGCGCGCCTCAAGGACCTGAACAGCGCGGACGCGCGCTACGCGCTGGAGCAGGCCGCGGTGCGCCGCGAGGCCGCGCGCATCAGCGCCTCCGAGTCCCGCTAGGGGCTTCCCCGCGCGGTCTCCGGGAAGGGTGGTGCTCCGAAGCCCCGCGAGCCACGGGGGCCGGCGCTCCACCCTTTTCGCGTTCCAGAGCGCATGATGTGGCGCAAGTCATGAGCACGCCCGATTCGCCCGTCCTGGAGCTGTTCCACCGCATCGCGGATCCTCCGTCCGCCACCGCGCGCCGCTTCGTCACGGACCACGCGCTGGAGGACCGCGTGCGCTTCCGCAACCTCACCTACGAAGAGGTGGAGCAGGACTGGCGCGAGCGCGGCGGCCACACGTCCCCCGCGCTGTGGGACGGCGCGCGGCTGCACCAGGGCGCGGAGGCCGTGGTGGCGCGCCTGATGGCGGTGGTGAACCTGGGCCGCGACGACGCGTGATCCGCGCGCACGCGCATGGACGAAGTGAAGTCGCTCACGTCAAGGTGAACACCTGAGCCCGTGGGCACTCCACGCGCACGAGTCCACCCGTGCGTCCCTTTCGGTTCATGCGCAGCATTCGAAGTTGGACATGCATGCGGGCTCGCGCGTTTCCACGGGCTCGCCTGCTTGCTGAAACGCAGCGGGATGCGATAGCTACCGCGCCCCCGGTTGCGCCGCGGTGACGGCGGAGGAGGCGGACAGTGGCGATGCGCGCGGTGCAATCCAGCGGGACCTTTCTTGTCCAGCGCTCCACCGCACCCGCTTCGTGCACGTCAAGGCCCCATGATCGATCCGCCGTCGCGTCGCGCGCCATCGCAGCGTTCATCTCGGTGCTCGTCCTTGGCTGAGGCTCGGGTAATCTCCGCCCCTCCGATGCCGCTGACTCCCGCAGACCGCCAGGACCGTTTTCATGCGGCATTCCTGGGGCTCGCCATCGGGGATGCGCTCGGCTTTCCGCTGAGGGGCATCCCCCCGGCGAGCCTGGCGCGGCTGCCCGGCCTGGCGGAGGACTTCGCGCCCCGGCCGCGCGGCAAGTTCGCCAAGGGCCAGTTCAGCGACGACACGCAGCTCCTGCTCGCCGCCGCGGAGAGCGTCATCCGCGAGGGCAAGGTGGACGGCCGCAGCGCGGCGCTGCACCTGGCGTGGCTGTGGCAGGAGGGCATCATCCTCCAGCCGCCGCGCAGCCTGTCGGAAGCGCTGCAGCGGCTGGCGGGCGGCACGCCGTGGATGAGCGCGGGGGCTCCGCTGGGCACGAAGTGCCCGTCGGTGCTCAGCCGCGCGCTGGTGGTGGGGCTCTTCGAAAGCGGCCAGCGCGCGCGCCTGCCGCACGACGCGGGCGTGCTCACCGTCATCACGCACAAGGACCCCGTCTGCGCCGCCGCCGCGGCCGCGTTCGCGCAGGCCGTGGCGCTGGGCATGGAGCAGGAGGCCCTCACGCCCGCGGCCTTCTGCGAGGCCCTGGCGCTGTCCGCCGCCGTGCACGACAAGAACCTGGCGGAGGAGATCCGCCACCTGCCGCGCCTGCTCACCTGGGACACCCAGCGCGCCCTCAACCAGTTGCGCAAGGTGGGCGTGCCCCCCAGCGAGCTGAAGGGCGTGGACGGCCTGCCGTGCCACGTGGTGCCGGTGCTGCTCACGTCGCTGTACGCCACGCTGAAGGTGCCGCACGACTTCCGGGAGGCCGTGGTCCTCACGCTGCGCTGCGGCGGCGAGGCGGACGTGGCCGCCGCCCTCACCGGCGCCCTGCTGGGCGCGCACCTGGGCACCCGCGCCATCCCGGCCCGCCTGCGCAAGCAGGTGCTGTACGCGGAGAACCTGCTGGACACCGCGGACCGCCTGTTCCGCGCCCGCCAGGTGCGCGAGACGCTGGCCACGGCGATCGCCCATCAGAAGACCCGCCGCTAGCCGCCCGCCCCCAGCCGGCCCGCCCGGAGGGGTGGGGGCACCAGGCAGGCAGCCGGACGCGGCCGGGGTGTGCGGCGGGACTTCTCCCACACACCCTTCCTGACCACCTTGAGGGACAGACCGGGGACAGCCGGGACGCCAGGCAGGCGGCCGTCGGTGATGCCCTGGACGTCACCCTGTCGGAGGCACGGTCGTGGACCTCGAATCGGAACGCCTGGAGCGCAGCCAACTGGAGACGCTCTCCACCCCGGAGCTCATCCGGCACGCGCTGTCGGAGACCCGCCTGTTGGTGAAGGCGGAGGTGATGCACGCCAAGAAGGAGCTGAAGCAGGAGCTGCAGGCGGCCAGGCTGGCGGGCATCTTCCTGGGCGCGGGGGCCGTGCTCGCCCTCACGTCCCTGGCGGTGCTCTTCGTCGCGCTGGGCCTGGCGCTGCCCCTGGGGGCCGCCGTGGGCGTGCTCATCGTGGGCGCGGTGCTGCTGGCCGTGGCCGGACTCCTCCTGTTCCTGGGCACGAAGCGGATTCCCAAGAAGCCGCTGGTCCACACCCAGGAGCGCTTGAAGACGGACTTCCAGATGACCCGGGAGACGCTGCAATGAGCCAGGCCTCCGAGACCGAAGCGCACGTGGACCACGCCATCACCAGGCGCATGGGCGACCGCGAGCAGGTGGAGCAGACCGCGGACCGCATCCGCGACGAGCTGCTCCTCACCCTGGAGGAGCTGGACCGCCGCCGCACCCGCGCCACGGACGTGCGCTACCACGTCAACCAGAACAAGGACCTGCTCATGACCGTGGGCGCCGCCGCCCTGGTGGTGGTGGGCCTGGGCGTGGGCATCGCCATCTACCGCGCCCGCCACCACGACGAGCGCGTGCGCCGCCAGCGCCGCAAGGCCCTGGAGCGCGCCTGGGCCCACCCGGACCGCGTGGCCACCAGCATCGAGGACAAGCCGCTGGGCGCGGAGCTGGGCCGCAAGGTGGTCATGATCTTCGCCACCTCGCTCGCCACCGCCGTGGCCCGCAACTCCATCCAGACCCTGGTGCCCTCGCGCACCGTCACCAAGGTGCCTGCGGACAAGGATAAGAAATCCTGAATGCGTAAAATGCGCGCATAAAGCAGACTGATTTCCATGACGGACCTGCTCTATGCGCGCGCGCAGATGGGACTGTCGCTCGCGTTCCACATCGTGTTCGCGGCGGCCGGCGTGGCGTTGCCGGTGCTGATGGTGTTGAGCGACCTGAAGCACCGGCGCACGGGGGACGCGGACTACCGGAAGCTCAGCGAGAAGCTGGCCAAGGGCACCGCCATCCTGTTCGCGGTGGGCGCGGTGAGCGGGACGGTGCTCTCGTTCGAGCTGGGCCTGCTGTGGCCGGAGTTCATGGGCCGCTACGGAGAGGTGATTGGCCTGCCCTTCAGCCTGGAGGGCGTGGCCTTCTTCACCGAGGCCATCTTCCTGGGCATCTACCTGTACGGCCGCGAGCGCGTGTCGCCGGGCCTGCACCTGTTCAGCGGCGGGATGGTGGCGGTGAGCGGCGCGGCGAGCGCGTTCTTCGTCACGCTGGTGAACACGTTCATGAACAACCCGTCCGGCTTCACGCCCACGCCTTCGGGGCCCACGGACGTGCAGCCGCTGGTGGCCATGTTCAGCCCCGGCTGGCAGTACCAGACGGCGCACGTGCTCCTGTCCTGCTATCAGGCCAGCGCGTTCGCGATGGCGGGCATCCACGCCTTCATCCTGCTCAAGCACCCGGGCGCCGCGTTCCACAAGAAGGCGCTGTCCATCGCGCTGCCGCTCGCGTGCGTCACCGCGCTCGCGCAGCCGCTGGTGGGGGATTTGTCCGCGAAGCACGTGGCGCGCGCGCAGCCGGTGAAGCTGGCCGCGATGGAGGCGCACTTCGACACGGAGGCGGGCGCGCCCCTGCGGGTGGGCGGCTGGCCGGACGCGGAGAAGGGCACGGTGTCGGGCTCCATCGACCTGCCGAAGGGGCTCTCCATCCTCGCGTTCGCGGACCCCGACGCGGAGGTGAAGGGCCTGAACGAATTCCCCCGCGACGTCTGGCCGCCGGTGGCCAAGGTGCACCTGGCCTTCCAGGTGATGGTGGGCACGGGCAGCCTGATGGCGCTGCTCGCGCTGGTGACGCTGTGGCGCCGGTGGCGGGGCCGCGAGTGGCCGCACGGCAGGGGGATGATGCGCGCGTGGCTGCTGTCCGGGCCGCTGGGGCTGGTGGCGCTGGAGGCGGGGTGGCTCGTGACGGAGTGGGGCCGGCAACCGTGGATCGTCCGGGACGTGATGCGCACGGGCGAGGCGGTGACGCCGGTGCCGCACCTGGCCGCGCCGTTCTTCACCTTCACGGCGGTGTACCTGTTCCTGGGGGTGACGGTGCTCTTCGTGCTCTGGCGGCAGGTGGCGGGCACGCTGCCCAGGCCCCGGGAGCCCGGCGCGGACGTGGACGGCGAGGCGGCCCATGCCCATTGAGACGACGGTGCTGGGGTTCGCGGTGGCGGGCACGTTCGTGCTGTACGCGCTGCTGGGCGGGGCGGACTTCGGCGGCGGGGTGTGGGACCTGCTGGCGCGCGGGCCCCGCAAGGCGGAGCAGCGCGCGCTCATCGCCCGCGCCATCGGCCCGGTGTGGGAGGTGAACCACGTCTGGCTCATCGTGGGGCTGGTGCTGCTCTTCAGCGGCTTCCCTCGGGCCTTCGCGGCCTTGAGCGTGGCGCTGCACGTGCCCCTGACGCTGCTGGTGCTGGGCATCGTGTTCCGGGGCACCGCGTTCACCTTCCGCGCCTACGACACGCGCGGGGACGCGGTGGAGCGCCGCTGGGGCGTGGTGTTCAGCGTGGCGAGCGTGGTGGCGCCGCTGCTGCTGGGCATGTGCGTGGGCGCGGTGGCCAGCGACTCCATCCGCATGCGGGGGCACGCGGTGGTGAGCGGCTTCTTCGCGTCGTGGCTGTCGCCCTTCGCGCTGTCCGTGGGCGCGCTGACGCTGGGGCTGTTCGCGTTCCTGGCGGCCGTGTACCTCACGCACGAGGCGCGGACGCCCGAGCTGGCGGACGACTTCCGGCGCCGGGCGCTGGTGACGGGCGGGCTGCTGTTCCCGCTGGCCCTGGCCGTCCTGCTGCTGTCGCGCGAGGGCGCGCCCCGGGTGTGGACGGGCCTGCTCCAGACGCCGTTCGCCCTGGCGCTGCACGCGGGCACGGCGGTGGCGGCGGTGGCGGCGTTCGCGCTCCTGTGGACGCGGCGCTTCCGGGCCGCGCGGGTGGCGGCGGCCACGCAGGGCGGGCTCATCGTGCTGGGGTGGGCGGTGTCGCAGGCGCCGTACCTCGTCTATCCGGACCTGACGCTCCAGGGCGCCGCGGCGCAGCCGGTGGTGCAGCGGCTGCTGCTGGTGGCGCTCGGGGTGGGGCTGGTGACGGTGGTGCCTTCGCTGGTGCTGCTGTTCCGCGTCTTCGGGCCCCGGGGCCAGGCGCCCCGAACGCCTACGACTTGAGCACGGGGAACAGCGGCGGGTGCACGACGCGGGGCTTCTCGTCGCCTCGCGCCACCAGCACGCGGGCCCCTTCGAGCAGCTCCTCCGCGTCCAGTGCCTCCACCACGGTGCGCGCGGCCGTGTCGGGGTCCATCACGCGGCAGTGCACGCGCATGCAGCCCTCTTCCGTCTCGCCGCCCTCCACCTCGCCGTTACCCGTCCAGCCGAGCGCGTCCGTGAGCAGCTCCTCCACGGCGTTGCGCTGCTCGAAGTCGTGGCCGGTGCCCTTGCCCTGCACGGTGTACTCGACGAGCAGCACGGCCATGGCGTCCGGCTCGGGCTCGTCGTAGCCGGCGTCCACCTGGGGCTCGGCCTCCTGGGCGATGACCATGTCGGGGTCCTCGTCCGGGGGGACGGGGACGGTCTTCTGCTCGCCGCCGTCACCGACGCTGCCCCAGTGCACCGTGACGACGCCCTCGTGCTCCCACGCCTCCCAGTAGCGCAGGGTGTCGCCGTCCTTCTTGTAGAGCTTCAGCAATGCGTTGGCCTCATTCGCGCGGACTGCATACCGCAACTGGGCTCAGTAGGCACGGCCCTGGCCGCCGTCCACGGGGAGCGTGGAGCCCGTCACCCACTTCGCCCGCTCGGAGCAGAGGAAGGCGACCACGTCCGCGACCTCCTCGGGCGTGCCGAAGCGGCCCCAGGGAATCTGCTCGCGCACCATCTTGGCCACCGCCTCCGGGTCGTGCTGCTGGCGCCGGTCCCAGCTCCCGCCGGGGAAGAAGATGGAGCCCGGGGCCACGGCGTTGACGCGGATGCGGTGCGACGCCAGGTCCACCGCCATCTCCTTGGTGAGCGCGATGAGGCCCGCCTTGGCCGCGCTGTAGGGCGCGCTGGTGGCGTACTCGCGGCCGAAGATGGAGCTGATGTGCACGATGCTGCCGCCGCCAAGCTGGCGCATGATGTTCACCGCGCGCTGGCTGCACCACACGGCGGACATCAGGTTGCGCTGGAAGACGTCGTTCCACTGCTGGGTGCTGGCCGCGTCGAAGGCGCCCGCGCCGCCGCTGCCGCCCACGTTGTTCACCAGGATGTCCAGCGAACCGAAGGCGCGCACCGCGGAGTCCACCGCCAGGTACGCGCCCTCCTGCGTGGCCACGTCCGTGACGACCGTGGCCACCTGGGCGCCCTCGGAGCGCAGCTCCTTGGCGAGCGCATCCAACTGCTCCGGGTGGCGCGCGCACACGCACACCCGGGCGCCCTCGCGCGACAGCACCATGGCGATGGCCCGCCCGATGCCCCGGCTGCTGCCGGTGACGAGCGCCGTCTTCCCCGTGATTCCGAGTTCCATGCCGCCCCTTCTACCGCCGGCCAGGGCCGGGTGGGGGACGGGATTCACCCGGGGCGTTCAAAGCCGCTCGAAGATGTCCAGGCGCCAGGTGCCCTCCATCTCGCCGCGCAGGTGGCGCAGGTGCCTGGGGGTGAGCTGGCGGAAGGCGTCATGGACCTCGTGGCCGCCGCAGCGCATGTCGCGCGTCTGGCCGGTCCAGTGCACCAGGACCAGGTGCCCGCCGGGCTCCAGGTGCTCCAGGATGCGCTGCTGCGCGAGCGCCAGCTCCGGGAGGCTCCAGTAGGCGCCGCGCCCGGACACGAGGGTGAGGTCGAAGGTCTGCTCGGGGTAGCGGTCCGGCACGTTCATGCGCTCGAAGCGCACGTGGGACAGGTGGCGGCAGCGGTGGATGGCGCGGGCCTGGGCGGACTCGGAGGTCTCCAGGGAGAGCAGGGCCTCACAGCGCGCCTGGAGCTTCTCCGTGAGCAGGCCGGTGGCGCCGCCAATCTCCAGGCCGGAGCGGTAGCGCGCGCGGGGGAGCGAGTCGATGGTGACGTCGTAGCGGCTGCGCACGCAGCCCAGCGCGTCGAAGCGCCACGGGTCTTCGGCTTCTTGAGAGGGGACGGGAGGGGCCAGCAGGAAGGCGGAGGAGGGTTTCATCGAGAGGGCACCTGGGGGATGTCGTGCCTTCAGGATGGAACCCCCCCGGACCCTCCACATCCCGTCCGCCCGGGGCCATGAAGGTGTCGACCCCGGGGCAGTCCGGGCCTCGCCGGACGCGGGAGCGGTGCCTGCCCCCGCGGGCAAGGCTTTGTCACCCGGCCTGGAAGCGGGCCTCCGCCGGACGCGCGCCGCCCGAGCGCTTCACGCCGTGGTCGCCGTTCGCGGACAGGTGCTCCAGCAGCTTGAACACCGTCTCCACCTCGTCCGCCGCGCCAAGGTCCTGCGCCCACTGCTCCGCCGACCGCGCCTCCGCCTTCGCCGCCTTCAGCTTCGCGAGCAGCTTGCCCTGGAGCTCCAGCACGCGCCCCGCGGCCTTCTTGCCCGCCTCCACGCCCGGCTGGTGATAGGCGTTGATGTTCACCAGGCTCGCGTAGAGGCCCACCGCGCGCTCGTACAGGGCGATCAGCGCCCCCACGGTGCGCGCGCTCACGTCCGGCACGGTGAGCGTCATCGACTCGCGGCCCTTCTCGAACAGCGCCCGGCGCGTGCCCAGCAGGAACCCCAGCAGGTAGTCGCCGCTGGTGTTGTCACCCTCCACCGCCAGGGACTTCCCGTCCCGGTCCTTCAGCACCTCCACGAAGGTGACGAAGAAGTTGTTCACGCCCTCGCGCAACTGCTGCACGTAGGCGTGCTGATCCGTGGAGCCCTTGTTGCCGTAGACGGCGATGCCCTGGTTCACCACCTGACCGTCCAGCGACAGCTCCTTGCCCAGCGACTCCATCACCAACTGCTGGAGGTACTTGGACATCAGCATCAGCCGGTCCTTGTACGGCAGGATGACCATGTCCTTCTGGCCCTTGCCGCCGCCCGCGTGGAACCACATCAGCGCGAGCAGCGCCGCCGGGTTCGCCGCCACGTCACGCGCGCGCGTCGCCGCGTCCATGGCCTTCGCGCCCGCGAGGAAGCCGTCCACGTCCAGCCCCTGCAACCAGGCCGGCAAGAGCCCCACCGCCGACATCACCGACGTGCGCCCGCCAACCCAGTCCCACATGGGGAAGGTGCGCAGCCACTGGTGGCCCCTGGCGTAGGTGTCCAATTCACTGCCGTCGCCCGTCACCGCGACCGCGTGCGCGCCGAAGTCCAGGCCGCGCTGCTCGTAGGCGGCCTGCGCCTCCAGCATGCCGTTGCGCGTCTCCTTGGTGCCGCCGGACTTGCTGATGACGACGGTGAGCGTCTCCGCCAGCCGCTCGCCCAGGCCGTTGAGGACTCGGTCCATGCCGTCCGGATCCGTGTTGTCCAGGAAGTGCACCTGCATGGCGTCCCGGCCGCTGCCCAGCGCGTCCGCCACCAACTGCGGACCCAGCGCGGAGCCGCCGATGCCGACGATGAGCACCTGCGTGAACCTCGCCGCCTTCGTGGGCTTCACCTTGCCCGCGTGCACGTCCTTCGCGAACGCGGCCACCTGGGCCTGCATGTCCGTGATGGCCGTCTTCAGCTCCGCGTCCGGCGCCAGCTCCGGGGCGCGCAGCCAGTAGTGGCCCACGCGGCGCTTCTCATCCGGGTTGGCGATGGCGCCCTTCTCCAGCGCGTCCATGGCCTGGAACGCCGCGTCCATGCGCGGGCGCATCCCGTCCAGGAAGTCCGCGCCGAAGTTCATGCGGGAGATGTCCAGCGTGAGCCCCACGGAGGGGACGACGCACAGGTGCCGCTGGTACCGCTCCCACAACTCGCGCTCCGTCATGATCCGACTCCCTTGCAAGGGGCGCCGACCTCATGCGCGGCGCCCGCCAGAACCGACCGTCGCGGCGCACCGTAGCAAGGCCCGCACGGCCCGGACGCAACGATGTCGCGCGCCGCGTTGCCTGGACGTCGCTTCTGTCCTCCACCCGGAGGCGCGCGGTCCCTACGGTGCCGGGTGCGCGGCCTCCACGGACGGGGGCTCCGGCGCCAGCGCCCCCTTGGGCTTCCAGGCCGGGTTGCGGAAGATGTAGCCCAGCCGCTGGCTCAGCGGTCCGGGGCGGGCCGCGTCCCTCGCGATGGCGGCGAACTCGTGGAACGCGATGCGCACCGGGTTGTGCGTGGTCAGGTTCTTCGTCAGCCCGTAGATGGGGCGCTCGGTCTCCGGGACGAAGGTGCCGAAGAGGCGGTCCCAGAGGATGAGGATGCCCGCGTAGTTCACGTCGATGTACGCCGCGTTGGACGCGTGGTGCGCGCGGTGGTGCGAGGGCGTGTTGAACAGCCACTCGATGGGACGCGGCAGCCGGCCGATGGCCTCCGTGTGGATCCAGTACTGGTACAGCAGGCTCACCGCCTGCTGCGTGACGATCATCTCCGGGGAGAAGCCCAGCAGCGCCAGCGGCGCCCAGAACACCCAGCCCGTCATCGGCGTCCACGTCTGCCGCAGCGCCGTGGACAGGTTGTAGTGCTGGCTGGAGTGGTGCACCACGTGCGACGCCCAGAAGAAGCGGCTCTCATGGTGGACGCGGTGGAACGCGTAGTAGCAGAGGTCCTCCAGGAAGAAGAGCAGCACCCACGCCACCAGCCCGTGGCCCAGGCGCAGGGGCGTCAGGTGGTAGAGCGCCGCGTAGCCCGCGAACGCCACGCCCTTCCAGAACACGCTCACCGCCACGTTGCCCAGCCCCATGGAGAGGCTGGCCAGCGTGTCCTTCCACGTGTGGCCCTTGATGCGCTCGCCGCGCTCCCGCCGCAGCTTTCGCACCCAGAGCGCCTCGGCGATGACGGTGATGACGAACACCGGGATGGCCGGGGTGATGAGGTCGGGGATGTGCGACATGTCCATGGCTGCGGACCTCCTGCGAATCAGACCTTCGGGTGCGGTGGGGCGAACGCGACGCGCATGAAGCGCGCCAGCGTGTCCAGCATGCGGCGGTGCGCCGGGTCCTCCGGACGGGCGGCCCCACCCACCGCCGCGCCCTGCACCGCGTCCAGCGCCAGCTCCACCACGTCGTCGAAGTCCGGGTGCGTGGCGGCCACGTCCGGGAACAGCTCGCGCGCCACGCGGCGCATGTTCTGGCGGTGCGGACCGTCCACCGCCGCCAGCGCCCTCTGCAGCTCCGGGCTGGTGCGCGCCGCGACGTACAGCTCGATGGCGGCCTGGAGCTCCGGCCGCTGGTACGCGGCCCACAGCATGTCCACCGCCGCCCCCACCCGGTCCTTCCCGGACGGACGCGCGCCCACGCCCGCGAGGAAGTCCTGGATGAGGCGCGGGAAGAGGTGCTCCACCGCCACCGCGAGCAGCTCCTCCTTCGTCTCGAAGTGCGTGAACAGCGCCCCCTGCGACACGCCCGCCCGCTTCGCCACCTCCACCGTCGTCAGCCGCGCGTAGCCCTGCTCCACCAGCGCCTCGATGGTGGCGTCCAGCAGCTTGCGGCGCGTCGACTCGCGGCGCTCCGCCTGCGTGCGGCGCGCCGGGGCCGCGGCCTTCCTGGGGGCGGACTTCGGGGACATGCCGGGACGATAACCGCCCACTTAAAAAGTGACCAGTCACTTTTGGAAGGGGCCTTCCGGGGTGCCGGACCACCGCCGTCCGGGCCTGCCCGTGGGGCGTCCGTGCAGGCGGGCGTCTGTCTTCAAGGCCGGTCAGATGACAGGCATTGGAGCGGCAAGGATTGAGAGACGCAGAGCCTGCCAACTGGACAGGCAGGGAGCCAGGCGCTCCTATGCTTTTGATACATCTCCCCTCTGGAGTGTGGTCAAGAATCGCCCCCTTGAGACAGAGCGGGGCGCGGCTCGGCTGCTAGTGATCCGTTCGGGATCAGGCAAAAATGTCTGGGAAATACCGCAAGCACTTGCGCTGGTTGTCCGCCCGCCCCGATATGAACATCTCCGCTCTTTTCGTCGGCTCCCTCCTCGCTTCGGCGCCTGTTCTCCCTCCCTCCGCCACGGCGGCCGCGAACATGCCCGAGGTGGGCGTGCCCTTCGCGTGTGGCCGCATCTACACGGTGAGCCAGGGCCATGAGACGGGCAGCCACCAGCACAACGACACGTTCGCGTGGGACTTCCGGATGCCGGAAGGCACGCCCATCGTGGCGGCGCATGACGGCGTCGTGCGCATGGCGCGCGGTGACAGCAGGCAGGGCGGGTGCGGCGAGCAGTTCGCGCCGCTGGCCAACTACGTCGTCATCTCCCACGGCGACGGGCTGGAGACGCAGTACCTGCACTTCAGCGCCGTGGTGGTGAAGGCCGGTGAGAAGGTGAAGGAGGGCCAGCTCATCGGCTTCTCCGGCGCCACGGGCTGGGCGTGCGGCGCGCACCTGCACTTCAAGGTCGCCAAGGAGCAGGGCGCCGGGTGGAACAACCCCTCCGTGCCCGCGCGCATCGTGGGCTATGGCGACCCGGTGCGTGACACGCTGGTGTCGGCGCCGCTGTGCAAGGACTCCGCGCAGCCGATGATGGCCTCCAACGGCGGCGTCCACGTCCCGGGCCAGGCCGTCATGTCCATGTCACCCGACAGCGCGAATCCGCTCCAGGATGCGACGCGCGGCCTGCCGCCCGGTGCCAAGTCCATCATCGACGGCCTCTCCCAGCCTCCCGCCCAGGGCGGCGAGGGCCTCGACAAACCGGCTCCGGCCCGCGCGCCCCGCATGGCGAGCGGCTCCGACGAGACTCGCTGACGCGAGCAGCGCTCCGGCGCCCGCGAGCAGCCCGAAGAAGGCCCCCGCGTTGACGAAGTACTCCAACGGCAGCAGGGGGCCTTCGACGTAGCCGCGCACCACGCGGTAGCCCACGTGCCCCAGCAGCGCCAGCAGGGGCAGGTTGATGAGCGGCAGCACCAGCCACCGGGCCGTGCGCCACCAGCGGGCCACGGCCTCCGCGACGGCGGTGGAGGCCGTGTAGCGCCAGGCGCCCGCGCGGGTCACGCGCAGCTCCGCCAGCATCACCTCCACGTCCGGCACGCCCAGCGCTTCCGCCTCCAGGCCCTGCGTGCGCGCCACGCTGCGCGCCTCCGCCAGGGCGGTGCGCGCGGCGGACTCCGCGAGGAAGTCGTCCTCGAAGGGCTCCACCACGGCCACCTCCGCGGCGCGGGCGCGGGCGCGGTCCCTCACCGCGTCCACCACCGTGGAGGCCGCCGCCACCGCGAGCCCCGCGGGCAGGCTGCGGCGCGCGACGAGCGCCCCCACGCCCATCCCGGACGCCCCCCACAACGACAGCCGCAGCCCCCACGCGGCGGGGCCCCAGAAGCGGCCCGCGGCCTGCCTGCGGACCTCCGACGCCAGGTGCCCGTGGGCCAGGGACAGCCGCGCGTCGAAGTCCGCCTGGAGCGCCTGCGCCGCGCGCGAGAGCCCCGCGTCCAGCGCGGTGCGCGTCCTCGCGAGCAGCGCGTCCGTGTCATCGAGCGCCTTCTGCACGGTGGAGGCCAGTTCCTCCAGCGCGCCCAGGGCGTTGGTGTGGCGCACGCGCGCGGCGACGGCCTGGGTGGCCAGCCCGCGCAGGTGGAAGAGGAGCGGGCCGAACTCGCCGGAGACGTCCTGGCCGTCCTTCGCGGCCCTCGCGCTGATGGCGAAGACGGGCACGTCCTCCGCGGCCAGGCCGTAGTGCTGGGTGGCCACGCGGCGGACCTGGGACTTCAGCGCTTCGCGCGACTCGGCGGACAGCTCGTCCGCGAAGTTGAGGATGAAGACGAGCGCGCGGCGGCGGGCGAACTCGGTGAGGAACTCCACCTGGGTGGCCTCCGCCACGCTGCCCCGGTGCATGACCACGAGCGCCACGTCCGCCTTGTCCAGCGCGGCGCGCGCGACGTCGCGGTGCTGGGTGGCCACGCTGTTCAGGTCCGGCGTGTCGATGAAGACCTGGCCGCTCCACAGCCCCTGGGGCCCGGGCGTGTAGCGCACCACGCGCGCGCCGGTGCGGGCCAGCTCGTCCGTGGCCGTGCCCTCCGGCGCGAAGAGGGTGGAGGCGGTGCTGGTGGGGCGGTCCACGCCCTCGCGGGAGAGGTTCTGCCCGGAGAGGGCGTTGAGCAGGGTGGACTTGCCCGCGCCGGTGGCGCCCACCAGCGCGACGACGAGCGGCGCGTCCTTCCGGGCCACGCCCCGCGCGTAGTCCTCCAGGAGCCGCTCCAGGCGCGGGCCATGGGGCTGGAGCGCGGGCAGCGACAGCGCGTCGGTGAGCAGCGGGCGGAGGGCTTCGGGGTCGGGGAGGCGGGTGTCGTCCACGGAGGGGCCAGCGTGGCGTGGCGCGCGCGTGCTGGCTACCGGGATGTGCGGTGACGGTGCGCCAGCGTGCATTCCCCCTTCAGCCCGCGACCGCCTCCGCGGCCCGCGGGACCTGGGCCGTGTCCCCCACGGTCTTCCAGAGCCAGGCGTTCACGTCGAAGCGCGGGTCGCCCAACTGGCGCCCCAGGTCGATGCCGTCCCAGGCCAGGTGTTGATCCTCCGGAGGGCCCAGGTCGCCGAGCGTGCCCATCAGCTTGTTCCACTGCGCTTCGGGAGAGCTGTCGTTGGAGGCGCCGAACATCGCGTAGAAGGCCAGGTGGTGCGTCGGATCCTCCCGAGGGCCGTCGTCGTCGAGCCGGCGGGTGCGAAAGCCGGTGGGCGGGAGCGGGTGCGGGTGGTTGAGGTTCCAGCGCTGCTCCTGCTCCGACGTCAGGCCATCCAGTCCGGAGTCGGTGCCCGCGAACAGCAGGCCCAGGTCGCGCCCGGCCTCCGCGCCGTGGATGCGCGTGGTGGGCCCGTCGCCGGTGGTGAGCAGCCACCGGACGCGCTGGACCGCGCGGGAGAACAGCTCCAGCGCGAGCCGCCCCTCCCGACGCTCCTCCTCGGCCCGCTCCCGGAGGAAGTCGCGCCGCAGGTGGGCGTGCTGCCGGAAGAACTCGCGCACCGCCGCCACCCGCCGCGCCGCGACGGCGGTCAGCCAGTGTCCCCGGGCCTCCATGAAGGCCACCGCCTCCACCTGGAGCTCACTGTCGGAAAGGGGAGGCGGAGGGGCGGGATGCTGCGCCATGGGCGTTCTCCGGGAAAAGGAACGCCGGAAAGGTCGGAACGCTTCACGAGGCTGGGAGTGGGGAGTCCCCCTCACCTGTCTGCCATCGCGCATCCCGGACGCCGAGCGTGCGCCCGTGCGCAGTCGCCTGGGCCAGCCGGGTGTCAGGCGGCCTCCGCGCATGTGTTCTCGCGGTGGAGGAGGGGGGCGCGTTCATGCGCGCACCGTGAGCCCGGGGAGCTGCTTCGCGCTTCGTGAGAATAGCGGCCGGGGCCGGCGTATCCCCCTTGCTCGAGCGCGGCCGTCGCCGCTGGCTCCTTCCTGGGTGGCATTCATGACGCGATACCTGACCGGCCTTCCTCACCTCCTTCCCTTCGCGGTGGCCTCCGTCCTGGCGGCCTGCGGCGGAGACCCGGCCGGGCCGGGGGAGGACCCCGGAGAGGACCCCTCCCCCAGCGGCTGTGTCCGGACCATCTCCAATGACGTGACCTCCACGACGGCCTGGGCGCCGGGGGAGGAGCGGTGCTCGTACGCGGTGACGGGCGTCGTGGAGGTGAGCGGCGCGCTCACCCTCGCCCCCGGCACGGTGGTCCGCTTCGGCCCCGACGCGGGACTGCTCGTCACCGCGACGGGCTCCCTCCACGCGGTGGGCACCGAGGCCGCGCCCATCACCTTCACGGGGACGACGCCCACGCCGGGCTTCTGGAAGGGGCTCGCCTTCAAGTCCAACACCCCCGAAAACGCGCTGGAGCACGTGGTCATCTCCTACGCGGGCAGCGAGCAGTCCTTCTGCTGTGACTTCTTCTACGGGCCGGGCGGCAGGCTGGAGGCCCGGGCGGCCGTGGTGGTGGGCTCCAACCTGGGCGCCGGCAGCCAGGTGCGGATCGCCCACACGACGGTGGAGAAGAGCGGCACGCTGGGGTTGTTCGTCTTCAACAAGGCGCGGCTGCCCGGCTTCTCGCGGAACCTCTTCCGGGGCAACGTGGGCGCCCCCGTGGTCGTGAGCGTGTCCACCGCGGGCGCGCTGGACGGGGAGAGCCTCTACTCCGGGAACAGCCCCACCCAGCCGGAGGCCAACGGCGACAACGCCGTCCACCTGGTGGCGGCGCCGGAGGCGGACACCGCCACGGCGCAGACGCTGCGCAAGCTGGACGTGCCCTATGGCGTCTCCACCGGCCTTCCGGACACGACCGTGGAGTACGCGGGGGCGCTCACCCTGGAGCCGGGGGTGCGCCTCCAGTTCGAGGCGGAGTCCGGGCTCCGCATCACGGAGACGGGCTCCCTGGTGGCGCGAGGGACGGCGGAGGCGCCCATCGTGTTCACGGGCAGGACGGAGACGCCGGGGTACTGGAAGGGCATCTCCATCCTCTCCCTGAACCCGGACAACGTCCTCGCCCACGCGCGGGTGACCCACGGCGGCTCGGACCCCTTCTGCTGTGACTACTTCACGCGCACCGGTGACATCCGGGCCAGCATCTCCGTGGGGAGCGCCCTGGGGCGGGGACAGTTGCAGTTGACCAGCTCGCTCGTGTCGCAGGGCGCCGGCTGGGGCGTCTTCGTCTTCAAGAACGCCACCTTCACCCAGAGCGCCAGCACCTACGACGGCAATGCCGCCGGCACCGTGGGCTACGAGGCGTCGCCGCTCGCGCCCTGAGACGACACGACGCCGGACGCGAGGGGCACGGCTGGCCCCTCCCGCCCGGCGTCCGTGATTGAAGCCGGCTCTGACGCCTTACAGCGAGTTGACGAACTTCAGGAGCGCGTTGCGGTCGGAGGCGCTGAGGTTCACGAAGGCCTGCCTGGCGGCCTCGCCCTCGCCGCCGTGCCAGAGGATGGCCTCGGTGACGTTGCGCGCGCGGCCGTCGTGCAGGTACGCCTCACCGCCGGACACGCCCGCCGTCAGGCCAATGCCCCACAGCGGCGGCGTGCGCCACTCGGCGCCGGAGGCCTGACCTTCCGGCAGGTTGTCCGCCAGGCCCGCGCCCATGTCGTGCAGCAGCAGGTCCGTGTACGGCCGGAGGGTCTGGCCGCGGAACTCGGTCATCGCCGCGTACGGGCTGGTGGTCAGCGTGGGCGCGTGGCACTTCGCGCAGCCCGCGTTGGTGAACACCGTCTCACCCTGGAGCGCCGTCGCGTCCGAGTGGTCGCGGCGCGCGGGGACGCCCAGGAGCGCGATGTAGCGGGTGAGCTTGTCCAGGTCGGCGTCGGACAGCTCCGCGCTGGTGCCCGTGCAGCCCTGCTGCGACGTGCCGCAGTCCTGCGTCTTGAACACGTTGGACGTCACGCCCATGTCGCTGTTGAGCGCCTCGGCCACCTGGTGCTTCACGCGCGCCGCCGCCGCCTTCCAGCCGAAGCGGCCCATGCGGGTGACGCCCGTCTCCGGGTCCTTCACCGTCTGCATGCGGCCGGAGATGCCGTCGCCGTTCGCGTCGTTGGGGTCCGCCAGGCCCGCGATCTGCGACTCCGGCACCGCCTCCAGCAGGCCCATGCCAATCAACTGCGGCGTGATGCGCGCGGAGAAGTTCGTCGGCGTCACGTTGAGGAAGCTGTAGTTGGGCTTGCGCAGGCTGTACGTCGCGCCGCCGTTCAGCGTGCCGCTCGCCGTCGTCGTCCAACTGGAGATGCGCACGTCCGCCTCCGGCGTGCCGCTCACCGCGCGCGGCTGGAGGCGGAAGCCCAGCGCCGGATCCACGGACACCACGCCGTTGTTCACCTTGCCCACCTTCACCACGTAGTTGTCCAGCGTGGTGTTCGTGGTGGAGGGCGGCAGGCCGCGGCCGTTCTGCTTGTGGCAGGAGACGCAGGACACGTTGACGTAGTTGTTGCCCAGCTTGTTCGCCTGCGCGCTGAAGACGGGGTTGTCCGGCTCGGAGTGGCTGCCGTCGCGGAAGTTCGTGTGGTGCAGCCGGCGGCCCTCCACGAAGGGCTGCGCGTTCACCGGCGCCAGGTTCGTGGGCATCTGCAGGAAGCGGTTGTCCGGCTCGTTGGAGAACGGCGTGTGCAGCGTGCCGCGGCCGCCCGACCAGGCCTTCTCCGGCAGCGGGAAGGAGTCGCGCAGGCTGCCCTGGCCCTCGAAGGGCACCAGGCCGCCCTGGCCCACGATGTAGAGCATGCCCGTGGAGTAGTAGTTGAAGCGGCCCTCCACCGGCTGCTGGAGGAACACGCCCACCTCCAGCTCCATCCGGTCGCCGTTGCGGATGGCGCGGCCCTCCTTGGCGTTGAAGTTCACCGACGCCGTGTACTTGTAGTCGTTGACCTTGGTGAAGTCCGCGTTGTGCCAGTACTCGGCCACCGTGTTGATGCCGCGGAAGAACGCGCGGAAGTCCGGCGAGTCATACGGATAAATCGTGTACAGGTTCACCGTGATGACGCTGCCGCCCTTGGCGACCTCGTCCACGATCTCAATCCAGTGGGTGCGCTTCTCGAAGTACAGCTTCAGGTAGTGGTCGTAGGCCTGGTACTGGTCCTCGCGCATGTGGCGGTCGCGGACGCGGTCGCCCACGCGGGTGATGAGGGCCGTGGAGGTGTTCTCCACCGTGGCCGCCTCCAGCGCCGTGCTGCTGGTGAACAGCGGCACCACCGGGCCCGCGTCGCCGTTGGGCGGAGGGCCGGCGTCCACGCCGGTGCCCGCGTCGGTGCCCGTGCCCGCGTCGGTGCCCGTGCCCGCGTCCGTGCCGCCCGTGCCGGTGTGCGTGTAGCGCGTCCAGGCCGTGTCCCGCGCGCAGGCACAGGACACGTCCCAGTACGTGAAGAAATAGTCGATGGTGTTGCCGGTGCTCAGGCCGGTGACGGTGTACTGGTTGCGGCCTCCCGTCACCGTCATGCGGATGTTCTGCTGTCCGCCGCCGTTGAGCACGTAGTGGATGTCCGCCCAGTCCGTCGTGTCGACGTAGAAGACGGCGGAGGAGCCCGATGGCGTGACGCCATACGTGGCGGCTTCTGCGGATGGCACCGCCAGACAACTGACGGCCAGGAATGCGAGCGCGATTCCCGTGAGTCTGCTTCGGCTCATGGTTGCGAACTCCGGTGTGGGGGTGGATGGGGCGTGGGACGGCGTGCGCTGCGAAGGGGACTTCGTAGCTTGTCCGAAGAAAGTCTGAACGCCCTGGGAGCCGCAAGGTGGGAGTCCGGAGAATTCGACTTAGACGTGATAACTGATAAATAAGCGAAAATGATGCAAAGCGTAACGCGCTGTGTTGTCAGGGATTGACGCGTCGTGTTGCCAGACGCCGTGAAAGGGCCCGGCCCCGAGTGACGGCGGGGGATGGGGCGGCGCGGCGTGGGTGGGTAGACTCCGGGGCCATGCGCTTCCAGCCACCGTGGGGTGGAGCCTTCCGGCTCGACACCTTCTTCCACCGCACTCCGGACGTCCTCCCCGAGGAGACGATGGCCTCCATCCGCTCGGCCATCCTGGGCTCGTCGCTGCTGGGGGAGTCGAACCTGTCGGGGCAGTTCTCCGGCACGTACGGCTTCTCGCTGACGTTCCGCCGGGACGCGCTGCCGGAGGTCCACGAGCGCTTCCCGGCGTTCGCGCCGTACCTGGCCCGGACGCTCCTGCCGGAGTGCAACGCCTTCCTGCTCAACCCGCTGCTGGTGGGCAAGGGCCGGAACGTCGCGGCGCACATCGACCGGAGCCTCGAGTTCTACGGCCCCAGCATCGGCTGTCCGGTGGCGGTGAGCGTGCTGTATGTCCAGGTTCCGAAGGAACTCCGGGGCGGGGCGCTGCGGCTCTACCACCGGGGCGGAAGGGTGGCGGAGCTCGCGCCGCAAGAGAACGCGCTGGTGATGTTCCGGGGCGACCTGCTGCACGAGGTGGAGGCCATCACCTCCGGCGCGGAGTCGATGCGGGAGTCGCGGATCAGCCTGGTGGTGGAGCAGTACCGCGCGCCGGAGGAGCAACTGGCCAACGTGCCCCGCTTCGAGCTGCGCACGCGCTCGGGGGTGCGGGCGTGAGCGACCTGACGCTGGAGTGGACGCTGCCCGCGCCGCCGGACGCCGTGTTCCCCGCCTTCTCGGAGCCCGCGCTCATCCGCCGCTGGTTCGGCGCGCCGCCGGGCTGCTACCGCACGCACGCGCCGGACCCCGGCGCGCTGGGCCAGCCCTACCGGGTGGGCCTGCGGGACTCGGCGGGCCGGGTGTTCTCGCAGGTGGGCTGCATCGTGCAGGTGGAGCCGGGGCGGTTCCTGGCGCTGGAGATGGACTGGGAGGGCGGCGGGCCGGTGCCGCCGGGGCGCACCCGGGCGGAGCTGACCTTCCATCCGGCCGGAGACGGCACGCGGCTCCAGCTTCGCCAGGGCCCGTTCGCGGACGACGCGGCCCGGGACGCGCACCGCGCCTACTGGGCGGCGTGCCTGGGGCGGCTCGGGCGCGTGGTGGCGGGCGAGGCGGTGCCGTGCTTCGAGGAGTTCTGGGAGGAGTCGCGCGGCTACGTGGGGCCGCTGGCGGTGGCCGCGTACACGGTGCTGGCGGGGCTGCGCGAGTCGGGCGCGCCGAAGGAGGCGGTGGCCCACGTGGAGGACCTGCTCTACACGCACCTGTCGCGGCTGCGCGAGGACACCGCGGACGTGCTGGGCGCGGTGCTCCAGTCGCGGGTGGAGGGCGGCGCGAGCTGACGCCGCCGCCCCCCGGGGACGCTCAGGAGGCCAGGGCCCGCGGCGGAGGCGTGCCGGTCTCCTCCTCCGGGACGTGGGACTCCGCGTCCTTCGCCTGGGCGATGCGCTCGTCCAGCTCCGCGGTGAGGTGCTCGAAGACCTCCTTGTTGAGCGTGCCCTGCTGGTAGGCGCTGAAGAGGGCGTCCTTCTCCACGACGAGGACGCGGCGGATGGCCTCCTGCTTCTCCTCGTCGTGGAAGCGGTTGGACTGCTGCTTGAGCGCGATGAGCTCCTGCTCCACCGCCTGCGCCTTCTGCTGGTAGTCGCGCTCCAGGGGCTCCAGCGTGTCCACCGGGATCTCGCGGCCGCGCCGCATGGCCTCCAGCGACGCGAGCGCCGCGTGGATGGCGCCCAGCCTGCCGCGGGCCAGCTCGTACTGCTCCTGATAGACGTCCTTGATGCCGGTGATGCCCAGCGCCTTGAGCATGGGCGCCATGGTGAGCCCCTGGACGATGATGGACAGCACCACCACGCCGAACGTCATGTTCACCAGCAGCTCGCGGTGGGCGAAGTCGTTCGGGAGGCCCAGCACCAGCACCATGGACACCGCGCCGCGCAGGCCGCTCCAGGTGAGCACCGCGCTCCACTTCCAGGGCAGCTTCTCCGACGTGAAGCGCAACAGGCCGGACACGCCGTAGACGACCACCGCGCGGCCCAGCAGCACCGCCCCGTACGCCAGCAGGATGGGCAGCCACGAGTCGAGCAGCGACGATAGCTGCACCTCCAGGCCGATGAGCAGGAACACCACCGAGTTGAGCGCGAACGCCAGGTACTCCCAGAAGCTCTCCACCGCGATGCGCACCGTGGGGCCCATGCCCTCCTGGGCCGCCCAGTTGCCGCACACCATGCCGGCCACCACCACCGCGATGACGCCCGAGTAGTGGAAGTGCTCCGCCACCACGAAGGACCCGTACGCGGCGATGACCGTGCAGGTGATCTCCACCATGGCGTTCTCCACGCGCAGGATGACCTTGCCCACCACGAAGCCCACCGCCGCGCCGATGACGGCGCCCATGCCCGCCACCTTGATGAAGTCCATCACCGCGCCGCCCGCGGTGAACGCCTGGCCACCGGCCACGCCCACCACCAGGGTGAAGAGCACCACGGAGGTGCCGTCGTTGAGCAGGCTCTCGCCCTCCACCAGGATGGCCAGCCGCTTGGGCGCGCCCAGCGCCTTGAACAGGCCCACCACCGCGATGGGGTCCGTGGACACGATGAGCGACGCGAACACCATCGCGTGGATGAGGCCGAAGCCCTCCAGCGCGTTCAGCCCGCTCATGGCCGGGGACAAGAACAGCGCCGTGAGCGCCATGGACGCCACCAGGCCCGGAATCGCCAGCGAGGTGATGGCCAGCTTGTTCTTCATGAACTTGCGGAAGTCCACGTGGAACGCCGCCTCGAACAGCAGCCCCGGCAGGATGACCGCGAACAGCAGCTCCTTCGTCAGGTGCGGCGGTTCAAAGGCCTGCACGATGCCCAGGCCCAGGCCCGCCAGCACCAACGCCACCGTGTACGGAAACTTGAAGTAGCGCGCCGCGATCGCCACCGCCGTCGCGATGGAGAAGAGCAGCACGAAGGCCAACTCGAAGTGCATGAATCCCCAGCCCCGTTTGTGCTCAAAAATGGCGAGGATGCCATGCGCGCGGGGCGGTGGGGCAACCCCCTTCCGGGGGGAAAGTGAGAGGGGACGGGCAGGCGTTGCATTTTGCCAGACTGTTTTCTCAAGCCTGGAGACAGACGCGTTGTGAGGCTTGGAGCCGGTGGCTAGAAGCGAGGGATGATGGACCTCTTCCTGATGTCGCCCCCGGGCCGGGGCTGGGCGTTGCGAGGCCGTTCGAACTTCCGCAGCCGTGAGGCCGCTCCGGCGGATGCGCGCGGCGCGCGGCGGGAGTGGCTGACGCTCGCCCGGCACATTGAATCCCGGGGCGGCACGGTGGTGGCGCTGCCCTCGCCGTCGGACGCGCTGACGGGCATGCCCTACGCGGCCGAGTGCGGCCAGGTGGTGGCGCGCGAGGGCCAGGCCCCGCTGTTCCTCCTGCCCCGGATGATGAGCGCGCATCGCTTCGCGGAGCGGGACCACTGGGCGCCGCTGGCGAAGCGCCTGGGCCTGGAGGTCGTGGACCCCGGCGTGGGCATCTGGGAGGCGCATGGCGACGTGGCCACGTTCGACGGCGTGACGCTGCTGTTCTGGGGCGGGCGCACGACGCTCGACGGGCTGGAGGCGGCGCAGCGGTCCTTCCCCGGCGAGGTGCTGCGCGTGCAGGTGCGCGAGCCCGCCTTCCACGGGAACATGGCGGTGCTCCCCCTGCCGGCGGTGGACCGGCTGGTCGTGTGCCCGGACGTGATGGCGCCGGAGTCGGTGGCGCTCCTGGAGCAGCGCTTCGGCGCGGACCGGCTGGTGCGCGTGACGGAGGCGGACATCCGCCGCTACGCGACGAACGGGCTGCCGCTGGGCAGGGACCTGCTCGCGCCCACGGTGATGCCCGCGCACATCGCGGAGACCTACGAGCGCCTGGGCATGCGCGTGGTGTCCATGCCCATGCCGGAGCTGACGGAGAAGGGCGGCGGCTCGTCGCGTTGTCTGGTGTCGCGCGCGTCGGTGGACGCCTCGCGCGTCACGCTCCCGCCGGAGTACCGGCTGGACGTCGTGGCGAAGGACCTGGAAGCCGATGGCGGGTGAACTCGCGTCGCTGGCCCAGGCGTTCTTCGCCGCGGCCCCGGAGCTGTCGTTGCAGGCGCTGGGCTCCGGCGTGCATGTCCCGTCGCTGGACCTGTCGCCGTACGGCATCCCGGTGAAGCACCTGCTGGCGGAGCACAACGCGGAGCTCGCGCGGCAGTACCTCACGCTCAACCAGTTGGCGTTCGGCGGCATCGGGGTGCCGCGTTGGGTGCTGTCGGACCTGTACCTGCTGCCCGGCGCCATCGGGCTGCTGCGCTGTCCGGCGCGGCTGCTCAAGGCGCCCGCGCGGGAGCGGCTGCTGCTGGCGGACGAGGAGCCGGCCATTGGCGCGGCCTGCTACGTGGCGCCGTCGCTGACGCCGGGGCTGTTCGTGGGCGTGTCGCTGTTCAGCTTCCTGCCGGGGCGCAGCGCGTCCGCGTGGGTGAAGCTGCTCACGCTGGGCATGGTGCGCGCGAAGCGGCTGCGCGGCGTCACCCAGTGGGACAACCCCGCCGTGCGCGTGCACTCGCGGCTGGGGCCCATGCGGCTGGTCGGGCGCGTCCCCGGCGGACACGAGTACGACGAGCGCACCTTCGTCTACGAGACGGACCTCTCCGACGAGGCCCGCGTGGCCCGGGCGATGCTCCGGGGGGACGCGGCCCTGCCCGCCGTGCGCATCCCCGTCACCGACCTGCTGTCGCTGGGCACGCTGCTGGACCGCGCGGAGGCCGGGGCCCGGCTGGAGCTGGTGCCGCCCGGCCAGGACGACGGCCACGTGCTGGTGCGCGAGGTGCCTCCGGGCTGAGGGCCCTCAGGGCGCGGGGGCGTGCGGGAACTCGTCGTCCTGCTCCAGGGCCTTGCGCAGGGCGCTGGCGCCGTCCTTGAGGATGGGCGCGCCGTGCGCGAAGCAGACGGTCTGGATGGGCAGGTGGTCCAGGATGCGCTGGATGCTGGTGCGCGTGCGCAGCGGCTCGTCCTGGTACTCGCCGGGGACGAAGGTGGGCGTGCGCCGGCCCTCGTGTGACAGCAGGTCGGAGATGAACACCACGGCGTGCGGGCTCTTCTGGAGCCACAGCGTGTACATGGCCTCCGTGGGCCCCGGCGTCTGGAAGGTGTTGAGGCCGCCCGGCAGCGTGGTGCCGTTCACGTATTCGAAGTCCGGCTTCTCCTCCAGGCCCTGCGCGCCCTCGGGCGCCCAGACGGGCACGCCGAACGCCTTGCGCAGGCGCCACGCGGAGCGCTGGTGGTTGCCCGCGGTGAGCACGATGGCGTCGATGTCGCCCAGCTTGCGCAGGGCCTGCTCGTCGATGGGCAGCGGGTCGATGAGGGTGACGGTGCCGTCGTCGTCCACCACCGCGTAGGCGTCGCTGCGGATGCCGCCGAGCCGGTCGTCGGAGACGGTCCAGTGGTGCACGCCGGGGACGATCTCATCCGTCTTCTTCGCCTGGGCCTTGGGCTCGCTCATGCGGACAAAGCTAGGCACCTGTCCCCGGATGACAGGGGGGCGCGCTCCGCCGCCCGTCTGCCCCTCCAGCGAGCCCTCCTGGCCCCTTCGCATCCCGCCCGCCGCGCGCACTTTTGTCATTGGACGAAGGAGCGACCCGATGCGCGCGATGAGCCGCGAGATGCGACCGCTGGTGGTGTTCGATGGGGACTGCGGCTTCTGCAAGCGCTGGGTGGCGCGCTGGCGCCAGGACACCGGCGGCCGGGTGCGCTTCGCGCGGGGGAGCGGGTGGCTGCTCAAGCTGCTGGGCATCCCGAAGCAGGACATGCGCCGGGCGATGCAGTTGGTGGAGCCGTCGGGGCGCCGCTCGTCCGGCGCGGAGGCCGTCTTCCGCATGCTCGCCTGGTCGCCCCGCTGGAGCACGCGCCTCGCCGCGCGGCTGGGGCTCACGCCCGGCGTCCGGCAGGTGGCGGGCGCGGTGTACTCGGTCATCGCGCACCACCGCCGGAGCGCGTCGCGCTGGGACACGTGGTTGTTCAGCCGCGTGACGGAGCCCGCGGAGCACCGCCTGGTGCGCTGGGCCTTCATGCGGCTGTTGGGTGGCACGTTCCTCGTCGCCTTCACGTCGCTGGGCAGGCAGGTGCTGGGGCTCTACGGGGAGAAGGGCATCCGTCCCATCCG
This sequence comes from Corallococcus sp. AS-1-12, assembly GCF_020036995.1. Taxonomy (NCBI): domain Bacteria; kingdom Pseudomonadati; phylum Myxococcota; class Myxococcia; order Myxococcales; family Myxococcaceae; genus Corallococcus; species Corallococcus sp. AS-1-12. The sequence goes on from NZ_JAIQDD010000008.1 coordinate 80,685, forward strand.
CGACGTGGCGCAGTCCGAGCGCCAGGCCGAGCAGGGCCGCTGGCGCCGCCCCTCCGTGTTCTGGAAGGACGCGTCGGACGCGGCGCTGGTGCGCGGCTGCCGCGTGGGGCAGGCCCTGTCGGTGGCGCTGCTCCTCAACGTGGCGCCGCGCCCGAGCGCCGCCGCGCTGTGGGCGCTGTACCTGTCCTATGTGTCGCTGGGGCGCGAGTTCCTGTCGTTCCAGTGGGACGTGCTGCTCCTGGAGATGGGGCTCTTGGGCGCGCTCACCGCGCCGGCCGGCGTGAGGCCCGGGCTGGGGAAGCGGGACGTGTCCGCGCTGGAGGTGTTCCTCTTCCGCGCGCTCGTGTTCCGGCTCTACTTCGGGTCGGGCATCAGCAAGTTCCACTCGGGCGACCGGACGTGGCGCGAGCTGAGCGCGTGCGACGTGTACTTCGAGACCGCGCCCCTGCCCACGCGCGGCGGCTGGGCCGCGCACCAGTTGCCGCGCCGGGTGCGCCACGCGGGCACGGCGGCGGTGCTGGCGTCGGAGACGGTGGTGCCCTTCCTGGCCTTCGGCCCCCGGCGCGTGCGGCAGGCCGCCTTCGGTGCCTTCTCCGCGTTGCAGGCGGCCATCATGGCCACGGGCAACTACGGCTTCTTCAACGTCCAGTCGCTGGTCCTGGGGCTGTGGCTGCTGGACGACGCGGCCCTGCGGCGCGTGCTGCCGGAGCGGCTGTGGCGCGACGCCGGTCCCGCGCGGTGGCCCTCGGTGCCGGGCACCGTGCTGTCCGTGGCCGCGGCGGTGCCGCTGCTCACGCTGGGCACCATGGAGCAGCTTCGCCGGATGGGGTGGTGGCCGCGCGGCCCGGAGCGCCTGGTGCGGGCGGTGGACTGGCTGGAGGACCGGCTGACGCCGCTGCACTCGGTGAACTCCTATGGCCTGTTCGCGGTGATGACGGTGGACCGGCCGGAGATCACCGTGGAGGGCTCGAACGACGGCGTGCACTGGGTGGAGTACCCGTTCCGCTACAAGACGTCGGGCGTGGACCGGCCACCGCGCCAGGTGGCCCCGCACCAGCCCCGGCTGGACTGGCAGATGTGGTTCGCCGCGCTGGGGTCGCCGCCGTCGTGGTTCCTGGCCTTGATGGAGCGGCTGCTGGAGGGCTCGCCGGAGGTGCTGCGCCTGTTCGCGTCCAATCCCTTCCCGGAGCATCCGCCCCGGCTCGTGCGGGCGGTGCTCCACGACTACCGGATGACCTCCCGGGCGGAGCGCCAGCGCACCGGGGCCTGGTGGACGCGGGAGCGGCGCGGGCTATATGTGTCGCCGCTGACCCTCGCGCCCGGGTCGTCCGAGCAGGCGGGACGGCTGACCTGGTACGTCTGAAACAGGGCCGGGTCGACGTGACTCGCGCGCGGTACGCCAGGACCCCACACGGAGGCGGAGCGGCTAATGGCTCCCCGTGCGAAAGCGAGGGGCCGGGGACTGGCGGGGGATGGCAATCGCTGGGTACGGTTCAAGGGCGATGGTGTCCGGTGCTTCCCCGTCTTCCCTCATCTTCGGCAGGTATGCGGTGCTACGCCGCGTGGCCGTGGGGGGCATGGGGGAAATCTTCCTGGCACGTCAGGTGGGCGTGAGCGGCTTCGAGCGCCCCGTCATCCTCAAGAGCCTGCTGCCGGACCTGCTGGAGCACGACGGCTCGGTGGAGATGTTCCTCGACGAGGCCCGGGTCGCGGCGCACCTGAACCACCCGAACGTCGTCTCGCTGTACGAGGTCGGCGCGTGGCAGGGCACGTTCTACATCGCCATGGAGTACATCGAGGGCGAGAACCTGGGCCGTCTGGCGAAGGCGGCGCAGCGGGCCGGCACGCCGCTGCCCCACCGCGTCTGCGCGCAGATGATCCGCGACGCGGCGCTGGGGTTGGACCACGCGCACCACGCGCGTGACAGCCAGGGCCAGTCGCTGGAGCTGGTGCACCGGGACATCAGCCCGCAGAACATCATGGTGCGCCTGGACGGCCTGACGAAGGTGGTGGACTTCGGCGTGGCCAAGGCGACCATCCGCGCCAGCCGCACGCGCACGGGCGTGCTCAAGGGCAAGCTGCGCTACATGTCGCCGGAGCAGGTGCGCAACGAGCCCGTCTCCGGCACCAGCGACCAGTTCGCGCTGGGCGTGGTGCTGTGGGAGCTGTGCACGCGCCGGCCGTTCATCGACACGGACAACCCCGCGGAGGCCATGCGGCGCATCGCGCTGGCGGCGGTGCCCCGGCCCTCGCAGTTCGTGGAGGGGCTGTCGCCGCTCCTGGAGCAGATCATCCTGCGCATGCTCCACCGCGCGCCCGGTCAGCGCTTCGCCCGCTGCGCGGACGTGGCCCGCGCGCTCCAGTCCTACCTGGATGAGACGCCGGAGGCCCCGGAGGAGAGCGTCCCCGCGGTGGTGACGCGGCTGGTGGGCGACGTGGTGCTGGCGCGGCTGCGCGACGCGGGCAGCGGCGAGCCCGGGCTGCCCCAGGTCCGCGAGCCCTCCAACGTGTCGTGCCCGCGCTGTGGCCAGTCCACCCCCGCGACCAGCCGCTTCTGCCCCGCGTGCGGAAACTCGCTCACGCCCCCGTCCGGCGACGCCGCGCCGAAGCTGCTCACGCCCGTGTCCGGAGATGACGCGCCGAAGCTGGCGCGGACGCCCGCCTCCGGAGGCGCCGCGCCCCGGCTCCCGCTGATGCCCGCGCTGCGCGAGCCGCCCGTGCACCTGGGCGACGAGGACCTCCCCGACGCGCCGACGGCGAAGGCCCCCGCGCGCCGAGGCGACGGCGCCGTGCACGAGCCGCCCACGGACCCGACGATGGAGGTGCCCGCGCCGCTGGCCTCCGCGCTGGCCGGGCCGCCGTCCGCCACCGACGCGGACGACGACGGGCCCCCGGCCCTGGGAGACGAGGCCCCGGGCCCCACGGTGAAGATCCGCGCGATGGACGCGCAGGCGCGGATGAGCCGGCTCACGCTGCTGGTGGTCGCGGGAGAGCCGGCCCACGCGGCCCGGCTGCGCGAGGCGGTGGTGCAGGCCTCGGCGCGCCACCACGTGGAGGCGGTGGCGCTGTCGGACACGCACTGGTGTCTGCCTTTCGGTCTGCCGCAGGCGCACGCCGAGGACGCGACGCGGGCGCTCAGGTGCGCGGAGGAGCTGGGGAGCAGCGCCGGGGCGAGCCTGCGGCGGGGCCTGGAGTCCGGCGTGGTGCGCACCAGCGCGGAGGCCGGGGCGGCCCGGCTGTCCGGCCTGGGGTTGGAGCGGGCGCGGGCGCTGGCGGACGCGGCGGTGCCCGGCGAGCTGCTCGTGGGCGCGTCGGTGAAGGCGCTGCTGGTGGAGGCGGGCGGGGTGCGCATCGGCATGGCGCGCGAGCTGCCCGGCGGCACGGCGTGGCGGGTGGAGTCCGGCGCGCCCGCGACCCGCGTGGACGCGCTGGTGGGGCGCGACGAGGCGCTGACCCAGGCGGCGCTGGTGGTGGAGTCAGCGTGCCGGGGCGAAGGCGGCGCGCGGCTCTTCGTGGGGCCCTCGGGCGTGGGACGCAGCCGCTTCCTGGAGGCGGTGGCGGAGCTGTCCACGGGCGCCTCGCCGCGCGTGGTGTACGCGTGGGGCGGAGACCCCCGCTCCGCGGGAGCGCTGGGGCTGTGGCGCACGGTGTTCGCCGCGCTGTCGCGGGCCGCCACGGGGACGGACGCGCCGCCGCCGCTGTCGGGCCTGGGCTTCTCCGAAACGGAGGCCGCCGCGCTCTGGCGGAGGCTCGCGCGGGGCGCGCCGCCGGGCGGGGGGCACCTGCCGGCGGGCGACGGCGCGGTGGTGGACGCCATCCAGCGCGTGGCGAAGCCGTCCGGCCTGCTGCTGCTGGTGGACGACGTGCACCGCGTGGACGGCCCGTCGCTGGAGCTGCTCGCGGGGCTGCTCGCGGCGAAGGACCGCGTGTCGCTGGTGGCCACGGGGGACGTGGACGCGGTGCCCACGGCCCTGGCGTCCCTGCCCGTGACGGTGCTGGAGGGGCTGTCGCCGTCGGAGCTGAACGCGCTGCTCACCGCGAGCCTGGGCATGGCCCTGTCGCCGCCGTTGGAGCGGGCGGTGGCGGACCGGGTGCGCGGCAATCCCGCGCATGCGCTGGCGCTGGTGCGGCTGCTGGTGTCGGTGGGGGTGTTGCAGCGCACGGAGGGCGGCTTCCAGGCCAACGGCCCGCTGTCCCCCGCGGCGCTGCCGCAAGGCCTGGGGCAGGCCCTGGGCGCGCGGCTGGAGCTGCTGCCCGCCGCGTCGCTGCGCTTCCTCCAGCGGGCCGCGGTGGAGGGCTCGCTCTTCCGCGCGGAGCTGGTGCGCGCGTCGTTGACGGCCTCGGAGGGCGCCGGGGTGCTGGAGGACGCGGAGTGGGTGGTGCCCGTGCCCGGGCAGCCCGGCATCTTCCGCTTCATGAGCGAGGAGGCGCGGCAGGTGCTGCGCGAGCGCCTGTCGCCCTCGCAGTTGCGCGGCGCGCACCAGTCGCTGGCGGAGACGCTGGAGGACGAGGCGTTCGCGCAGGAGCCGGCCCGCGAGGTGCGCGTGGCGGACCACCTGCTGGGCGCGGACGCCGCCGGCGCGCCGGCCGCGTGCGAGCGGGCGGGGGACTGGTTCGCGGCGCGAGGCGAGTGGCGCTCGGCGGTGGAGTTCTACCGCTGGGCCCTGGGCCGGGCGCCCGGCGCCACGGCGGCGGTGGTGCGCTGGCAGTTGGACGTGCTCGCGCGCGCGGCGGGGTGCCTCACGCAGGTGGACCCCGCCGCCGTGGACGGGCTGGTGACGCCGTGGCTGGACCGCGTGCCGGTGATGCAGACGCCCGGCCGGTGGGCGGAGGCCGCGCGGCGCCTGGCCGTCGCGGAGCTGAAGCTGGGGCGCGTGGACGACGCGGAGGTGCGCCTCACCATGGCGCAGGGCCCGGCGGGCGCGGAGCCGGAGGCCGAGGCCCTGGTGCTGGGCGAGCTCGCGCGCGTGCGCGAGGCCCGGGGCGAGACGACGGCCGCGGTGGAGCTGCTGGCGCGGGCCTTCCAGCGCATGGGGAGCCGGACCCCGCAGCTCGCGGACTTCTTCTGGGAGCACTACCTGCTCCTGGGCCGGCTGCAGCAGCGGCTGGGGCAGTTGGACCGGGCGCGGGTGGCCTTCACGCGCGCGGCGGAGCAGGCGCGGTCGGTGGGCAGCGCGGTGGGCCAGGCGCGAGCGCTGTCGCAGCTCGCGGGCCTGCGGGTCCTCGCGGGCGAGCCGGCCCAGGCGCTGTCGGACCTGGAGCGCGCGCTCACCCTGGCCGAGCAGGGCGGGGACGCCCAGGAGGTGGCGCGCATCCACTACAACGCCGGGCGCCTGCTGGTGGCGGGAGGCCGGGCGCCGGAGGCGCGCGAGCGGCTGGAGCAGGCGAGGGAGCGCGCCCGGGTGGCGGGCTGGCGGGAGGGGGAGGCCCTGGCCGCGCAGGTGCTGGGGGCGATGGAGGCCCGGGCCCCGCGCCGGGGAAGTGGGCAGTAGTCGTCAGCAGGCGTGCGGGCGGGCGGACTTCGTCGCGGGCGCTCACGGTTTTCACGCCCGCCGGGTGATGCACCGGTAGACTCGGCCATTCCCCACCTGCCCCGTGCCTGCCTTCGTGAAGACCTCACGTCCCGTCTCCTTTTCCCTGTTGGGTTTCCTCGCGCTGGGGGTGCTCGGCGCGTGTGGACCGACGCCCACGACCATCACCCTGGAGCAGCCGGAGCTGCGCTACCTGCGCACGCAGGGGCAGAACCTGCCGCTCAGCTACACGGTGTTGGACGCGGACGGGCGCAAGATGATGGACACGCGCCTGCGCTGGACCAGCTCCGCGCCGGAGGTGGCCTCCGTGCTGGAGGACGGCACGGTGGTGGCGCGCAAGTCCGGAAAAACAATCATCGGCGTGCAGGGCGGACGGGCGAAGGCGGCGCTGCCGCTGGAGCTGACCATCCTCGCGTCCCTGGACGTGCGCGCGCCGGGCGCGGACTTCGTGGAGGTGGGGCGCACCATCAAGCTGCGCGTGGTGGCGCGCAATGAAGCGGGCCACGTCATCCCCGACGCGGCGCCCGACTTCCGCTCCAGCAACGAGGCCGTGGCGCGCGTGGAGAACGGCGAGCTCATCGCCGCGTCGGCCGGCGTGGCCACCGTCTCCGCGACGCTGGGGCACCTGCACCGCGCCATCGCCGTGCAGGTGGTGCCGCCGGACTTCGCGCGCCTGGGGCTGAACCTCACCTCGTACACCTTCAAGAAGAAGGGCCAGTCGGTGATGGTCCAGGCGCGCGCGTACAACCGCAACGGCGTGGCGCTGGAGAAGGTGCCGCTGGAGTGGTTCAGCTCCAACAGCGCCGTGGTGACGGTGTCGCCCGAGGGCCGCGTGACGGCCGTGGGCAAGGGCCGCGCGGTGGTGTCGGTGGTGGCCGGCCGCCGCCGCACGGCCGCGGACTTCATCGTCGAGTAGCGCCGCCCCCTACGGCTTCTTCCTGGGCGGCGCCGGGGACTTCGGCGCGGGGCGCTTGCCCCCCTTCTTCTTGGACGCGGCCTCCACGTCATCCGGGCAGGGCGGGCGGGGCCCGTCGCTCGGCGGCTGGATGGTGAACTCCACGCGGCGGTTGAGGGCCATGCCCTCCTCCGTGGCGTTGTCGGCCACGGGCATGCCGCGCCCGAAGCCCTGCGAGCACACGCGCTCCGCGGCGACGCCGCTCTCGATGAGGAATCGCTTCACGCTGGCGGCGCGGCGCTTGGACAGGTCCAGGTTGTACTGGTCGCTGGCGCGCGAGTCGGTGTGACCCTCGATGAGGATGCGGTCCATCTTCGGGTTCTCCTCCATCACCCGCGCGACCTCCTCCAGCACCGGGTAGGACTCGGAGAGGATGACGTCCTGGTCGGTGGCGAAGTTCACCTGCTCCAGGATGACGATCTTGTTCCCCGACGTGCGCGCGAGCGGGCAGCCGTCGCGCCCGCGCTTGCCCTGCGGCACGTCCGGGCACTTGTCGATGCGGTCCACCACGCCGTCGGAGTCCGCGTCGGTGTCCGGGCAGCCGCTGTTCTCCACCGGGCCCGCCAGGTCGGGGCAGCGGTCGCGCTCACCGATGACGCCGTCGAAGTCCGGGTCCACGGGCGGCGGGGGCGGCGCGGGCGGCTCCTTGAAGCGCTCGATGGCCTCCCACTCGCGCGTCTTGGCGGGCACCCAGAGGATGGACGTGAAGAAGCTCAGGTTCGGCGACGCCAGCGAGCAGCCGCAACCCAGGCCGCCGCCGAAGGTGAAGGTGACGCCCAGCGAGCTGTACCAGCGCAGGCCGATGAGCAGCTCCGCGGGAATCTGCCGCTCCTGGCCGGGGGCCTTCTTGAGGCCGAACGCGCCGTTCACCATGCCGAGCGCGGTGATGCCGCTGCCGCGCAACAGGGGCACCTCCGTGCCCAGGCCGAACGGGGCCATGTCCCCCAACTGCACGCCGCTGAAGATGACGTCCGGCCGCTTCCAGAAGCCGCCGTTGAAGGCGAGCAGGATGCCGGACTCGAAGCGGTAGTCGAGCACCAGGCCCGGCGCCCAGGTGAGCTCGCCGTCGCCCGCGAAGGCCTCCTGCACGCCGGTGGGGAAGCTGACGTTGAGCGTGAGCGCCGCGCCCCAGCCGTGGCCCTCCGCGGAGCGGCGGAAGCCGGGGATGGCCACCTTGCCCATGAGGCGCAGGTCGCCCAGGGCGAAGCTCTCCACGGGCCCTTCGGTGCCGATGACCTCCAGGTTCTGGCCGCCCTGCAGGAGCACGAGCGGCATGTCCACCCCGACCTCGAACCAGTCGAAGAGGCCCACCGTGGCCATGACGTCCAGTTGGAGCCGGTTGCCCACGAGGCTGATGGAGCCCAGGTCCCCGTCCCTGGGGACGAGCGAGAGCGGGTTGAGGGAGTAGCTGAAGTAGGGCCCGGCGGAGACGGACAGGTGGGACAGGGGCCGGGACTGGGTGACCATCACCAGGTCCTGCGGCGCGCCGGAGGGGCGGAAGACCTGGATGTTGAAGCGCGGATCCGGCGCGGCGTGGGCGGCGGTGGACAGCGCGAGGGCCAGCAGCAGCGGGAGCAGCGGCGAGCGGGAGGGCTTCATCGGACGCGGCGGGCGGAGCGCAGGAAGAGGAAGCCCAGGGCGAGGGTGACCAGCATGGCGGTGCTGCCGGTGGGGGTGTCCTCGGCGGTGGTGCCGCAGCAGAAGGCGCCGCCCTGGGGCTCGGTGCCGGGCTTGCGGCGGCCGCGCTCGCACTGCTGGGTCTCGGCGGAGCAGAACTCGACGCCCAGGCAGTCGCCGCTGTCGGCGCAGCTTTCGAGGCAGGTGTTGGTGGCGACGTCGCAGGTGCCGCCGCAGGGGCAGTGCGCATCGGCGAAGCACTCGACGCACGCGGAGCCGTCGCACACGGTGCCCTCCGCGCACGTCACGGCGCAGGCGCCGGTGTTGGAGCAGGTGCGGGTGGTGGGGTCGCAGGTGCCGCTGCCGCAGTCGGAGTCGTTGACGCAGCCCACGCACACGCTGTTCCGCGCGGTGCCGTCGGAGAGGCAGAAGGGCGTGTCGCCGCCGCACGAATCGCAGCGGGGGCCGCAGCGATTGTCGGTGGTGCAGGAGCTGCACTCACCGCTGAGGCAGAACTGGCCGTCACCGCATTCCAGGTCGTTGCGGCACTGGACGCAGACCTCGCCGTCGAGACAGTAGGGGCGCTCACCGGGGCACTTGGAGCAGCCGGGGCCGCAGCGGTCGGAGGTGTTGCACTCCGGGACGGCGTCCACGCAGGCGCCGTTCAGGGTGTCGCAGCGCTGGCCGTTGGCGCACTGGCTGTCGGTGGTGCACTCGACGCAGGAGGGCGGGGCGCCGGGAGTGGGCGCGGCGCACTGGGTGCCATTGGGGCAGCAGTTGCAGGAGTTGCCGGCGCAGGCGTCGTTGGTGTCGCAGGGCGTGCAGACGTGGTTGGAGCACGACTCGCCGCGGTCGCATTGGGTGTCTTCGTTGCACTCGACGCAGGTGTTCGCGGTGAGGTCGCAGACCTGGCTGCCGGGGCACTCCGCGTCGGCGGTGCACTGGACGCAGGTGAAGTTCGGCTCGTCGCAGACCTGGCCGGAGCCGCAGTCGGAGTCGCGGACGCAGCCGGTGCACACGTTGTTGGTGGTGTCGCAGCGGCCGGTGGCGCAGTCGCTGTTCTGGGTGCACGCGACGCAGGTGAACTGGCCGTTGACCTGCGCGCAGATGGGCGCGGTCGGTCCGCAAGGCGAGCACGTGTCGCCGCAAAGGAGGTTCGTGTCACAAGGCGCGCAGAGCGCGGCGGAGTTGCAGTAGTAGGACGGACCGCAACTGCCATTGCCGGGCTGGTTCGCGAACTGCCGGTTGCACTGGACGCACTGGTCCAGGTTGCCCGGGAACGACGGCCGGCCGGTCTCCGTCTGGAACAACTGCGCGGGCTGGACCAGGGAGAAGCCAGAGGTGTTGAGCGGGACGACCGGAGGAACGTTCGCGGGACGGTCGAAGTCCGTGAACGCTCCGTCAAGGACCGCGAACTCAAGCGCCGCGTGCTCCACGATTTCTACGTAGAGCAGCTCAATGGGATAGAGCCCGGACTGGGTGAAGGTGACGGTGTTGGTGGTGCGTCGTGTCGGAGCCCCGATTTCCGGCGGCCGGATGACCACGTCGTAGCGCGTGCTGGCCTTGTCGAACAGCACGAGGCTGATGGCGTCGTCCGCGTAGAAGCCGAAGTGCAGGACCCGCCCGACCATGGCCGGGGTGACGTTCAGGTAGCCGCGAAAGCGGGAGACGAACCGGGTGTTCGGATCGTTGTAGTGGAAGGGGCAGCCACCCTGGGCGCAGCCCGAGACCACGTTGACGAAGTCGCCGTAGCTCAGGATGCGACCGTCGTTCAGATTGTTCGACAGGTCGAACGCGGAGCGCAGCACGGAGGTCATGCGCGTCGCGCGGTTCTCCTCCATGTATGCATTCAGGACGTCCGTGTAGAGCGACTGGCTTTGCGGATACTCCGCCGCAGGTCGCGTCCACACGCTGGACGCCATGCACAGCCCTGTGCCTGAGTCAGTGGGCGACGGCGCCGCGGGTGCCCCCGTCACCACGACATCCGGCAGCTTCTGCGCCACGGCAGACGCGCTCGCGAGGCACACGGCGAGCAGGGACAGCGCGGCAACCGCGCGGAGGGGAAGGGGAGCTGTGCGCAAAACGGGCGCAGCCTTACAGATTAAGTTGACGTTCTCAACCTTCCGCCCGCGTCTCAAATCCCCGTGGGGAATGCGACCTCCAGGGTCCTTCGTCCCTCCGCGCTGCAATCAACCCGGACAGCGTGCAAAACAGGAAACCGTCACGCGCGACGACACGCGACGTCACCGTCCTGCGAGCGGATGAACGCCGCGGCGAGCTCGTTGCCCAGGGCCGCGCACAGCACCTCGAACGTCCGCCGCCGGGCGCCGCCGAAGAAGCCCGGCTGCCGCGCCAGGGTCTCCGGGTGACGCACGAAGACGTTGTACCCGAGGATGCACCCGTCCGCGCGCAGCACGGTGATGCCGTCCGTGGCCATCATGCCTCGCAGGAGCTGCGCGGCCGCCCGCACCGCCGACGCCGCGCTGCCGTCCTGCGTCGCGTGGTGCCGCTCCAGCAGCGCCACCACGTCCATGGGGCGGGGCAACAGGATGCCGTCCACGAACAGCGCCGAACCCGCGCGCTCCCGGGGCAGCACCGCCACCAGCGTGCCGTGCGAGGACTGCATCACCTCGAACAGCACCCGGCGGAAGAAGCCCCGCGCGTACTCGCGGCTGGAGGGCAGGACCTGCTCGGTCACCGCGCTCGCCAGGGTGTCCAGCACCACGGAGGGTGGCTCCACGTCGATGCGCGCGCCGGACAGGTACACGTGCCGGCACAGGCCGCCGCATCCGCGCAGCTCGATGATGTTGTCCGCGAGCTGCAACACGCCCACCACGCGCGCGCCCCGGTCCGGCGCGTGCCGCAGGCGCTCCAGCGGGGTCTCCGCCAGGGGGAACGGATCCGTGCGGAAGATGCCGTAGCTGAGGCCCGCCGGCTCGCGCAGCAGGTACAGCGCCCACCAGCGCCCCTGGCCCAACGGCGCGCACTGCTTGAGCGCCCGCTGGATGGTGGAGCGCGTGCGCGGCCCGACTCCCAGGGGAATCGGGTCGTGCCCGCCCAGCAGCTCCATCATCGCGCCCAGGTCGTCACCCAGGAACGCGGTGGGGAACAGCAGCGCGCCCTCCTCGCGGTAGCGCGACAGCGTCACCAGCAGCTCGCTGAGCGAGTCCGCCGTCTGTGGGCACGTCATGTCCGCCTCGTCGAGGAACGCACTGACGGACTCGGTCAGCAGATGACGAAACGACAGGATGAGAGGAGAACCCGACTCCGGGTCCGGACCGGTCATGGCGGACCCAGCATGACGCATCGGTGACGGCGAGGCACGAAGTCTCGCCTCCACCCCGGAGGCGGGAGCCTGTCAGGAACCGGCCGCCTACTCCGCCGCCCGCCGCGCCGCCTCCAGGGTGGAGGCCGTGCGCAGCCAGCCCTCCGCCTGGGCGTCCAGGTGGGACAACAGCTCCGCGAAGAAGCGCGTCTCCAGGGCCTGCGCCAGCGTGGCCCCGTGCGCGTCCGCCCACTTGCGGGTCACCGTCGCGCGCACCTGGGCTCCCAGCAGGTCCACGAAGCGCTCCAGCAGCGGGGTGGACAGGAGCGTCCCCGCCCACACCACCGCGTCATGGCCCAGGCCGCCGGTGGCCACCGTCACCACCGCCGCCGCGCCGGACGGCACCGAGTACACCAGCGTGGTGAGCGCCTGGAGCAGCTCCTCGCGCATGCCGCCCTGCAGCTCGCTGCCCACCAACTGGCGGCAGAAGTCATACAGCGTGGCCCGGTCCGCCGCGTGCGCGTGCAGCGCGCCCAGGTCCAGCGGCGCGTCCAGCCGGCCGAGCATCGCGGGTCCGAAGGACTGCTCGAGCCTCTCACGCGTCTCCGTGTCCCCGCGCCACGCGGCCACCTCCGGCGCGAAGGCGTCCACCAGCCTGCGCAGCCCGTCCTTCAGCGAGTCATCCACCGCCTGCGTGGGCAGCGCCTCGGTCGGCTGGGGCCCGGTGAAGGACTCGCGCACCTTGCGGCTCACGAACGTGAGCGCCGTGGCCAGCCCGCGGAACGGCAGCCGCACGAACCGGTGGAAGGTGCTGCGCGCGTCCAGCTCGTCGCGGAACGCATCCACCAGTACGTCCGCGGGCACGGCCTTCAGCGCCGCCTGCGCGCCAATGCCTCGCAGGTCGTGCCGCAGCCGCTGCCGCAGCCGCTCCGGCTCGCGGGCCGCGCGGGTCGCCGCCCGCGCCACCGCGTCCAGCTCCGAGCGCGCATCCGACAGCGAGGCCTCCAGCGCCCGCGCCTTCAATTCGCGCGCATGCTCCGCCTGTCCCAGCAGCGCGGCGAGCGGCGGCCGTCCATCCAGCGCCTCCGTGGCCAGGGGCTTCAGCCCCGCCTCCACGTCCGGCTGGTGCGGCGCCAGGTAGCGCGCGATGGGCGGGTGGCCCACGTCCTGGGCCAGCTTGTCCAGGTGGCCGCGCGCCACCTCCTCGCGCGTGGCCTCGTTGTAGATGAGCAGGTACGGCTTGCCGTGGCCCACCGCCGCGCGCAGGAAGTCCACCAGCGCCGCGTTCTGGTACGTCTGCCGGCTCACCACGAACACCAGCACGTCCACCGTGACGAGCAGCGCCTCGGCCCGCTCGCGGTTGTCGCGGTACACGCTGTCGAAGTCCGGCGTGTCCATCACCAGCAGCCCGCGCGGCACCGCGGCGGACAGCACCAGGTACAAACGGCCCGGAGGCCCGGGCTCGTCCACGGGCGCCACGGTGCCGTCGGCCACCGGGATGATGTCGTAGCGCTGGGTGAGCACGTCCTTCAGCGCGCCCGTCCACGTCTCCGGGTTCGCCGCGGCCAGGCACTGCTTGGTGAGTCCGCCCTCGGGGCGCGCGGGGGACAGGGACGCCTTCGCCAGCGAGTTGAAGAGCGTGGACTTCCCGACGTTGTTGGGGCCGGCGATGGCCACGAGGAGCAGCGGCGCGTCCCCGGCGCCGGAGCCCAGGCGGGGCAGCAGGTCGCGGCGCAGGCGCTCCGCCAGGCGGCGGGCCACGTCGGCGTCAGCGCTGTCGGGGAAGCGCTCGGAGGCGGGCAGGGCGTCCAGGGCGGACGCGAGGGCGGTGCGCAGGGCGCGAGGGTCCTTCATGGGCATAGGGGGCCGCGCGCAGGACAGCACGCGCGCCGCGTGGTGCCCAGCGCGGTGTGCGCGCTCTGTCCACCGGGGACACCCCTGGAGAGGCGCGGTAGGGTGCGCCGCATGCGCTCCCTCCTCGCCTGCCTGCTCCTGTCGGGGTCCATCGCCTGCACGGCCATGAACGCCAACGCGCCCGCGCCCGCGTCCGCCGAGGCCCACGCCGAAGGCCCGCTGCCCTTCATCCCGGACGACTACGCCCGCGCGCTCGCGGACGCGAAGGCGAAGGGCGTGCCCCTGTTCGTCGACACCTGGGCGCCGTGGTGCCACACCTGCCGCTCCATGCGCGCGTACGTCTTCACGGACAAGGCGCTGGCGAAGCACGCGGACCGCTTCGTGTGGCTGGAGCTCAACACCGACCTGACCCGGAACGCGACGTTCCAGGAGAAGTACCCGGTGGAGTTCTGGCCCACCTTCTTCATCATCGACCCGCGCGAGGAGAAGGCCCTGCTGCGCTTCGCCGGCAGCGCGACGGTGCCGCAGTTGGAGCGCCTCTTCGAGGACGGCGAGCGCGCCTATCAGGGCGGGGCCACCGGCGCGGAGGCGCTGCTCGCCCGAGGGGATGCCCTCTACGGGGAGCGCAAGCCCGCGGAGGCCGCCGAGGCGCTGTCGCTCGCGCTCGCGGAGGCTCCGGCCGACTGGTCCCGCCGGGGCCGCGCGCTGGAGTCGCTGCTGATGGCGCAGTACGGCGCGAAGCAGTACGAGCCCTGCGCGCGCAAGGCGGTGGAGGAGCTGCCGAAGGTGCCGCGCTCGCTCAGCCTGGCCAACGGCGTCCTCAACGGGCTCGGCTGCGCGCTGGCCATTCCGGAGGGCACGCCCCAGGCGGCGGACCTGCGGCACGCGCTGGAGGCGAAGGCGCGGGACGTGCTCGCGCCGCCTGCCATCGACATGGAGGCGGATGACCGCTCCGGCCTGTACGAGGTGCTGGTGGAGGCGCGCAAGCAGGACCACGACACCGTGGGCGCGAAGCAGGTGGCCCAGGAGTGGCTGACGTTCCTGGAGGGCGAGGCCGCGAAGGCGCCGAACCCGGAGGCGCGCAGCGTGTTCGACTCGCACCGCATGCTCGCGGCGATGACGCTGGAGCAGCCGCGGCGGGCCATCCCCGCGCTGGAGCAGAGCGAGAAGGACCTGCCCCAGGACTACAACCCGCCCGCGCGGCTCGCGACGCTGTACCGCCTGTCGGGCCGGCTGGACGACGCGCTCGCCGCGAACGACCGGGCGCTGGCGCGGGTGCAGGGCGCGCGGCGGCTGTCCGTGCTCTCCGGCCGCGCGGACATCCAGGTCGCGCGCAAGGACACCGCGGGCGCGGTGAAGACGCTGGAGGAGGCGCTGACCTTCGCGAAGACGCTGCCCGCCGCGCAGGTGTCCCCGCGTCAGGTGGAGTCGCTGGAGAAGAAGCTCGCCGGCCTCAAGTCGCCCGCCGCCGTTCCTGGCGCGGCGCCGTAACAGAGGCACGGGCCCTCGCGCGGACCCATCACGGAGCCAGCGGCACCGCGCGGCGGGCATCCAGGTCGAACAGCTCGAAGTCCTCCGCGCGGCCCTCGCGCATGGCGCCGTCGGTGAACACCATCACCGCCTCACCCCGGCCCGTCGTGGGCGGCGGGCCGTGCGCGTAGTCCACGCGCGTCCCGTCCGTCACCAGGTGGCGCAGCACTCCGTCGCGCACGGGACCGGGGGACACCAGCTCCCGCACCCGCTTGTCCCGCGTGTGGCCCACCACCTGGGTCAACCCGGGCGGCAACCTCCGGGGGTCGAACCTGCGGCGAGGTGTCCCCCGCACGCGCTCCCCATCCTCCGCGGCCAGGCTGGGCCGCTGGTAGAAGATGCCCACGCCCTCGCCGTCCTTCGCGTTGCCCGGATGGTGCAGCCCCGGCAGCACGAGCGGCCCGCCCTTCCACGCCGCCACCGCCCGGTCCATCACCCCGTTGAGCGCGTCCGCCACCGCGCGCGCGTCCGCCCACCGCTCCGGCTCCAGCCCCACGACCCCCAGGTCCTCGCGCGTGACGCCCGCGTGCAGCACCAGCAGCGAGTCCCCGGCCGCGTGCGCCACGCGGAAGCGCCGTGCGCGCAGCAGGTGCTCCACCCACGCGCGCTGCTCCCCGGTCCAGGTGCTGAAGTCCCGCGCCGCCAGCTCCGCCGTGGGCAGGCCGGGCCAGCGCTGGAGGAACGCGCGCTCCGCCGCCGCGTCGGTGTCGTCCCCCGCGTAGACCCGGTCCGCCTCCGCCCGCGCGGCGCGGAACGTCTCATCGGTGAAGTCCGCCAGCTCCCCCACGCGCCCCAGGTCGTGGTTGCCCAGGAGCATCACCGCCTGGTCCGCCGGATGGGACGCGAGCCACGCCACCAGCCGGAGCGCGCTTCGGGCCACGCGCTCCCGGTCCGCCGCGGGACCCCAGTCGAAGAAGTCGCCCACGCACACCAGGCACACGTCCGGCCGCAGTCCTCCCTCCGCGTCCAGCAGCCCATGCAGGGAGAGGATGGACAGCACCCGCTCGAAGTCCGCCTGCGGGTCCCCCATCGCCACGTGCAGCGTGCGGCGCTGGCCATCCGCCGCCAGCGCGTGTGGCCCCTTCGCCACCGCCGCGTCGGCGCGGGCCAGCGCCTTCCTCAAGAGCGCGTCATCCATCCCTCCATCCTAGTCATGCGCCGGGCCGTGCCCACCGGCGCATCAGGACTGGAAGAAGCGCGAGATGAGCGCGGAGCGGCTCTCCACCTGCGCCTTGTTCAGCAGGTGCGTGACGTGCACCTCCACCGTGCGCTCGGCGCAGCCCAGGTGCAGGGCGATGGCCTTGTTCGTCTCTCCCTGCACCACGTGCTCCAGCACCTGCGCCTCGCGCGCGGTGAGCCCCCAGCGCTGGGTCAGCACCGGCAGGCGCGACGTCGGCTCCATCGGCGGTCCGGGGTCCAGCACCAGGTAGTGGTCCGGCAGCCCCTGCGTGCGCAGCGGCCCGGAGGAGAACAACGGCCCCGTGCCCGGCGGGCTCCGCAGACACTCGCGCACCTGCGCCGCCAGCGCCTGCGAGTCCTGCTCCCAGCGCGCCTGCCCCGCCTTGTTCGCGTGCATCACCCGGCCGCTGAACGTGACGACCCACGCGGGCCGCCCCAGCACCTCCAGCGCCGCGCCCAGGGCCGGCCCCAGCAGGCCCGCCTCGCGCAGCCGCCGGTCCATGGCCATCCGCCGCTGGATGGCGGGCGTCAGCGCCTGGAGCAGCCGCTGCTCCCGCTCCGTGAAGGGCTCTGTCCGGAAGGCGCCCACCCACCCCAGCAGCATGTCGCCTTCACACACCAGCACCCGTAACTGCGCCAGGTGCTCCAGGCCCAACTGCCGGTAGAGCTGGGCGGCATGCCCGGCCAACTGCGTCCGCGCGTGCTCCCACTCGGCCTCGCTCAGCCCCAGCCGCTCCCACAGGGGGCCCTCGCCCTCGCCGGTGATGGGCAGGGCCCGCAGCGGCTCCGGCATCCCCAGGGGCGAGAAGCGCATCGCCCGGTTGCGCTGGGCCAGCGGCGGACGCGCGGGATCGAAATAGCCGAAGCGGCTCCCCGCCGGCGGCAACGCCGCGTCAAAGGCCTCGGTGAGGACCGAGGGCGGCTGCGGGAACCCCACGCCGTGCACGAACGCCGTGTGATAGCGGTCCGGGCCCACGTCCACGCCGTAGGCCGCCGTCCGCTCCGCGCGCAGGGCGCCTCGGAGCGCGGCGAGGACCGTCGGCAGGGCCTCGGAGCCGGGCTCCAACCCCTCCAGCAGGCCCTCCAGCTCCTGCAAGAGGCGTTGGTCCTCGGAAATCAAATCAATCACGATTTACTTACTATAGCGGCTGGGGCCAATTGGAAGACTTGTGAGGTCGGGAGTGGAATCAGTGCTTCTTCCGCCTGTCCAGGTGGGAAGTGAGTTCCCGCCCCCCGAGTCGTTTACGACTCGCGTGATTTCCTCAATAGAAATGACTTTCGGCCGACGGCACCATGGCGTTCCGTGCCCTTCCGGGGGGGTGGGCCGACCTAGGAGTCGAAGTATCCGCGTGTGCGCGCGCCGGGCGTTCCCCCAGGGATGTCCGGCGCGCTGCCCCTTTTCCGGCTCCTGTCCCCGCCTGTCCACCACCCCACGCGCCCGGTGCCAGCAGGCCCCGGGCCCGACGGGGCGCGGCGATGATGTCCGCTCCCGTCGTGACCGCGCCCGGAGGCCCTGAAATGCCGCGTGATTACGCCTACTACGCCCAGGCGCTGGAGGGGCGGAGGCTGCCCCTGGCCTTCGCGGACCTGGACCTGCTCGACGAGAACGCGGCGGCGCTGGTGCGGCGCGCGGGCGGGTTGCCGGTGCGGCTGGCCACGAAGTCGGTGCGGTGCGTGACCCTGCTGCGGCGCGTGCTCGACGGGCATCCCGGCTTCCAGGGCCTCATGTGCTTCAGCGCCGACGAGGCCGTGCACCTGCGCGAGCGCGGCTTTAGCGACCTGCTCATGGGCTACCCCGTGGTGGATGCCGAGGCCCTGGCGGAGCTGTGCAGGCCGCCAGCGCCCGTGACGTTGATGGTGGACTCGGTGGAGCACGTGGCGCTCGCCGCCCGGGCGGCCCGCCTGCACGGGACGCGAGCGCCGCTGTGCCTGGACGTGGACCTGTCCGTGGACCTGCCGGGCCTGCGCTTCGGAGTGCACCGCTCGCCGGTGCGCTCGCCGGAGGACGCGCTGGGGGTGGCGAAGCGCATCGAGGCGGAAGGGGACGCCGTCTTCCTCGCGGGCGTCATGGGCTACGAGGCGCAGCTCGCGGGCGTGCCGGACGCCGCGCCGCACGTGGGGCCGAAGAACGTGGTCATCCGCGCGCTCAAGCGGGGCTCGGTGGGCCGCGTGCACGCGCGCAGGCAGGCGGTGGTGGCCGCGCTCAAGGGCGCGGGGTTCGCGCCGCGCTTCGTGAACGGCGGGGGCACCGGCAGCCTGGAGTCCACGCGCGAGGACGCGAGCGTCACCGAGCTCACCGCGGGCAGCGGCCTGTACTCGCCCGCGCTCTTCGACGGCTATCGCGGCTTCCACCACCAGCCCGCGGTGGCGTTCGCCATCCCCGTCACGCGGCGTCCCGGCCCGGGCCTCTTCACGCTCCAGGGAGGCGGCTTCGTGGCCTCCGGCTCGGCGGGCGTGGACAAGCTGCCCGTGCCCTACCTGCCCGAGGGCGCGAAGCTCCTCCCGCTAGAAGGCGCGGGCGAGGTGCAGACGCCCATCGCGTACGTGGGGCCGGTGCCGCTGCCCCTGGGCGCGCCGGTGTTCTTCCGGCACGCGAAGGCGGGCGAGCTGTGCGAGCACTTCCGCACGCTGCTGCTCATCTCCGGGGGCCGCGTCGTGGAAGAGGTCCCGACCTACCGGGGCGAATGGGGGTGACGGCATGACGACCGAGGCGACGAAGACGAGGACGTGGCGCAACTGGTCGGGCGGGGTGGTGGCCCATCCCTCCGGCTTCCTCCAGCCGGACTCCGTGGACGCCCTGAAGGCCGCGCTCCACGACGCCAGCGCCCGGTCGCGCACGGTGCGCGTGGTGGGCAGCGGCCACTCGTTCCCGCCCCTGTGCGCGACGGACGAGACCATGGTGTCGATCGAGGCGCTGCGGGGCCTGGAGTCCGTGGACGAGGGCAGGCGCGAGGCCGTGGTGTGGGCGGGCACGAACCTGCGCGAGCTGGGCGCGCTGCTCGCGTCGCACGGGCTCGCCATGGAGAACCTGGGCGACATCAACAAGCAGTCGCTGGGCGGCGCGCTGGGCACGGGCACGCACGGCACGGGCGTGGGGCTGGGCATCCTCTCCACGCAGGCGGCGGCGATGACGCTCGTCACGGCGAGCGGGGACGAGGTGACGTGCTCGGAGGACGCATCGCCGGAGCTGCTCCAGGCCGCCCGGGTGTCCCTGGGCGCGCTGGGCGTGGTGACGCGGGTGCGGCTGCGCCTGCTGCCCGAGTACCGGCTGCGGCTGACGCGGCGGAACCTGGCGCTGGAGGAGTGCCTGGCGGGCCTGGATGAAGCGCGGGCGCGCCACCGGCACTACGAGTTCTTCTGGTTCCCGCACTCCGACCGCGTGATGACCAAGGCCATGGACCTCACGGAGGAGACCCCGCACGGGGTGGGCGTGGGGCGCTGGTTCAGCGAGATGGTGATGGAGAACGCGGTCTTCGGAGCGGTGAGCCGTGCGTGCCGGATGCGGCCGGCGTGGTGCGCGCCGGTGAGCCGGCTGTCCGCGAAGCTGGCGTCGGAGGGCGTGCTGGCGGGGCAGAGCCACACGCTGTTCGCCACGCCGCGGCTCGTGCGCTTCCAGGAGATGGAATACGCCGTGCCGGTGGAGCGCGGGCCGGACTGCCTGCGTGAGCTGTCCGAATACATCACGCGCGAGCAACTGCCCGTGCACTTCCCGGTGGAGTACCGCTTCGTGCGCGGCGACGACATCTTCCTCAGCCCGGCGCACGGCGGGGACCGCGCGTTCATCGCGGTGCATCAATACCGGGGCATGCCGCTGGAGCCCTACTTCTCCGGCGCGGAGGCCATCTTCCGCAACCACGGCGGCCGGCCGCACTGGGGCAAGCTGCACACGCAGACGGCCGCGACACTGAAACACCTGTATCCCCGCTGGGATGACTTCCAGCGCGTGCGCGAGCAACTGGACCCGGAGGGGCGCTTCCTCAATCCCTATCTGAGACGTCTCTTCCTGGAGGACGTGCGTCACACCCGCGGTGAATCAGGGGCGCGAAGCGCGTGACGCACCCCGGAGGTGTATTTTCGCGCCGTATCGCGTCAGACGATCCACCAACCTCTCGATAATGCACAATCCAGCGCCCGGCATGCGGTTGGCTAGGGCACTGGCTGGCGCCAGGCCCGGTGGCGCCCTTTCGAGGGGGATGGATGCGGACGAAGTCTTCGTGGAAGCGCATGGTGACGGCGTCGATGCTGGTGCTCGCCGTGGGGTGCCGCACGCCCGCCGCGGGCTTGAGGGCCGCGGAGGTGTCGGACTCGGGCAACTCGTCGGAGTCGGGCGCTTCCAGCCAGGGGGACTCCAGCCAGTCGGACTCGGGCAACTCCAGCCAGGGCGACTCCAGTCAGGGCAACTCCAGCCAGGGTGACTCCAGCCAGTCGGAGTCCAACGGCTCCAGCGACGAGGGCTCCAGCGAGTCGGGCTCGGGCGAGTCCAGCGACTCCGACTCGGGCAACTCCAGCCACGGGGATTCGAGCAAGTCGGACTCGGGTGACTCCTCGGGCTCCAGCGACCACAGCTCGCGGGAGGGGGGCTCCAGCCACTCGGGCTCCAGTGAGAACAGCAACGCGGGCACCAGCGAGTCGAACCAGGTGGACCAGGGCGACGATTCGCGCACGCGCAGCGAGAGCAGCAATGGCCGCGAGAATCAGCTCCTGTCGACGGCCACGGTCGCGCTGACGGTGATGGGCCTGGGCATCATCATCTGGCAGGTGCACGCGAGGGCGGAGCGGCGCAAGGGCAGGCGGCACTCGCCGAAGGAGGTGGGGCAGGCGGCCCAGGTGTACCTGCGGGCGCGCACGCACCAACTGCGAGAGGACCTGGCGCTGGGCGCGGGCCCGACGGTGGAGGACCTGGCGCAGGCGGCGCGCATCCGCCGTGAGAACCTGGAGGTCTTCGGCAAGCTCTTGCGCACGCACCGCGAGGAGCTGCTGATGATGGCGGACGCGAAGACGCTGACGCCCGAGCGCGCCCGCGCCTGGCTGGAGCGCGTGGGCCAGTTGGCGCGCACCGAACCCCGGCTCGAGGAAGACCGTCAGGCCTTCATCCTGGAACAGGAGGGAGCGCCCCAGACGGCCGAGGCCCTCCAGTGAGGCCTCGCACCGCCTGGCTGGGATGGCTCGCGGTGCTGCTGTTGCCCGTGAGCGCGCAGGCGCAAGAACCCCCGGGCCACCTGGCGGTGCCGGCGTTCTTGAAGAGGCTGTCCCCGGAGGTCGTCCTGGCGGAGCGGGTCGCGGCCTTGGAGGCCACCGCGGGCATCGTCCTGCGTGGCGCCGCGGCGCGGGATGCCTTGCTCGTCTCCGACGTGGAGGCGGGCCTCGCCGCCCTGCCTCCCGCGATGCGCCGTCCGCCCGGAGGCCGGTTGGAGTTCGTGCTCCACGCGGCGCCCGCGCCGCTGGGCCTGGGGGACGGCACGGAGGCCCGCCCCGAGTGGTCGGAGGCGCGGCGCGAGCAGTTCCACCTCTACCGCTACGCCCCTTCCGAGGAGCGCCGGGCCACGCTGCGCCTGTCACGTCTCACCGACGCGGAGGCCGAACGTCTGTGGCGCCGCCGCGCCGTGGTGCACGCGGTGGTGCAGCGCTGGGACGACGCGCGCGGTTGGAGCAGGCGTCCCCAGTGGCGCAGGCTGGACGGATGGCTGCTCCCCTTCGAGCGCCCCCTCACGTGGAAGGAGACCGCGAGCATCACCTACGCGGGGGCCTTCAGCCGCGCCCGGGGGCAGGCCAGCGCCTCGCTGGACCTGGTCACCTTCGCGGAGGAGCTGTTCGTCCCCGTGGAGTCCCTGCGCCCGGACGCGCTGCCCCAGGATGATCAGGTGCGCTGTCAGGAGCTGTCCAAGGCGCGCGCACTGTCGGAGTTCATCTCGGAGGCGCGCCTGGGCACGCTGCCCGCGCGGGGGGACTGCCCGGCCTTCGACGCGTGGGCGGAGGCGGATGCGCTCTCCCACCTGGAGGTCCTGCTCGTCGCGGCCACGGGCCGCCAGCCCCAGTCCCTCTTCGGCCACCTGCTCCTGCGCCCGGTCTGGCGCGAAGGCGCCACGGTGCAGGGCCCCGGCTTCGAGCGCGTCGTGCAGCTCGTGGCCCTCACCGGCATGGAGGAGAAGGGCCTGGGCTACCTGATGAAGGGCTTGACGGGCGGCTACAGCACCGTCTTCCTCACGGGCACCCTGGGCGACATCACGCATGAATCGCTGGAGCTGGAGCAGCGCACCATCCGCCGCTTCCGGCTGAACCTCACGCCCGGCGAGTCCCAGCGCATGCTGGAGCGCACCTGGGAGCTCGAGCGTCGCGGCTACCTGGGCTACTACTTCTTCACCGACAACTGCGCCGCAGCGCTGCTCTTCCTCCTCAACGGCTCGCTGGAGAACGGCCGCCACGTGAGCGCCCCCGGCACGCTGTGGGTCCTGCCCACGGCCACGCTGGACACGCTGGCGAAGACGAACGTCGTGGACGCGAGCGGGCGCACGGTGCCGCTGCTGGAGCACGTCCCGGACGCCTTCGAGTCCACGGGAGACCGCGCCCGGCGCGCGCTCGTGGAAGAGGAGCGGTTGCTCACGAAGCTGGCCTCCCTGCTTCCCTCCACCGCGCTCGCGCCGCTGCGCCAGGTGCACCGCCGCCTCCAGTCCCCCGAACCCGAAGTGCGCAGGCAGGCCTGGGAACAGATGGTCCACGCCGTGACGACGGCGCTCGACGCCGCTCCCGCCTCCGCGCGCGCCGAAGCCCGCGAGGCCCTGCACGCCTGGGTCGCGCACGCGGTGCGGGTGGAGCGCGCGGCGGTGGATCAGGCGGAAGGGGAGAAGCTCGCCATCGAACGCGAGCGCCTCGTCGCCGTCGAGCTGAAGGGGCAGGGCGGCGCCGCCCAGGGCGTGAAGGACCGGCAGGCCCTCTTCGAGCGCGAGGACGCCATGCAGCGCAAGCTCGCGGTGCTCGACCGCACGGCCCTGCTCCAGCAGGCACTGGACACCGCCATCAAGCGCCCGCCCACGCCGGACGAGCTCAAGGCCCTGGTCCGCGCGGAGCACACCGAGGCCGCCTTCGCCGCGGCCACCGAGGCGCAGGGCGCGCTCAACGACGGACCGCTCGCGGATGTGGATCCGCGGGCCTTCCTCGCGAAGGACCATGAACAGAAGGTGGAGACGGAGACCACCTGGGCCCGGGGCGCGCTGCGCGAATCCGGCGCGGCCCGCACGGTGGTGAGCGGCGGCGTGGACTTCCCGGAGGTGGGCGCCGCGCGGCCGGTGGTGAGCCTGCGCACCTCCGCGATGAACGAGGCCCTGGGCGACGCGCGCCTGCACGGCTTCCAGTCCAGCAGCGAGCTGCGCGTGCTGGACGGCGAGCTGTCGGTGGAGCCGCGCTGGGGCGTGCCGCGCCTCCTCGGCTCGCGCCTGACGCTGGTGGGCTACCGCACGCTGCTGCCCGAGCTGCCCCAGCAGCAACGGTCGTTCTCCGACTCGCTGGGCTGGGGCGCGGAGGCGAGGATGTCCACGGACATCGGCCGCCCGCTGCCCTACCGCGCGACGGTGGAGGCGGAGGCGCTGGGCGTGGTGGCGGCCTCGGAGCGCTTCGACACCTTCCTCGCGGTGGGGTTGGGCGCCCAGGCCAGCATGGCCTGGAGCCCCCGGGAGACGGTCCCCACGGTGGGGCCCCGTCTGTCATTGGCCCATCGCACGGGCCTGCCCGGTCCGGGCAATAGCGCCCTGCGCCTGGAGGCCACGTACGTGCCGTCGTGGCGCAAGGGCATCACGCCGGGCTTCACGCACGAGGCGGACGCGACGCTCCAGGTGGAGTGGTACCTGGGGCGCGTCGCCCGCTGGAGCGTGCTGCTCACTCCCCGCGCACAGGTCCACTGGGAGGGGACACTTGCGTCGTGGGCAGGTCCCGGGAGAAGTCTCGCGAGCCTGCCGGAAGGGCTGGCGCGACATCGCCTTGCGTTAGGAGTGGAGCTCCGCTGACGTACTGCGCGCGGAAGAGGGGGACCTCCCCGGTGAACACCGGGCGGCTGGAGGCGCCGCAGAGCGCGCCGATGAACAGGCCGATGGCGTGCAGCATCGTCCAGTTCCACCAACCCAGGCCGTAGAAGACGCGCACGGAGCCGACGCTGAAGACGTTGAACGCCACGAAGAGCGTGGCGGGCACCGCCACCGCCGTGACGAGCGCGGCGGCCAGCGCCCGGCGGGGACGCCCCGCGTGGAAGCCGCCGAACGTGCCCGCCAGCAGGCCGTTGAACAACGGGATGAAGAACGTGGAGACGCTGATGAGCACCATCGTCAGCACGCTCACGTCGAACCGGTTGTGCTTCCAGACGATGCGGCTCTCCTCCACGCGCGTGTCGGGCGGGAAGGTCACGTAGTCGGCCCGCCCGTTCTCCAGCGGGTAGCGGTGATCCGGACGCGCGACGCGTCCGGGTTCCTCCACATGGGTCTCATCCATGGAGCATTGACCTCCGTGCGGGCGGGGGAAGGACGTGCCCGGACACCTTGGGAGATGGTGCTGGAAGCGTGCGGGTGGAAGGGCTGACGGCTCCACCGGTCCTCGGGGAGGAGGGCCCCTGCCGTGCCTGCCCGCCGGGAATTTCCGGGACCCGCCGTGGGGGCGGATGCCGCACCCGGGGGGCGTGACGCATCGGAGACTTGGCGTCCGGTGGCTGGCGGCTATGCTGCCGCGCCTCCGCCGTACCGCTTCCCAGCCTGGATGGATTCCATGAGCCTTCGCCGCAACCTGCTGACCATCGCCGTCCTCTCCTCCGCGCTGCTGTCCGGCTGCGCGCTGCGCCCGCGCTACAACGAAGTCATCCAGGCGAACGGCGCCACCGCGCTCCAGGCGGGCCAGCTCGTGGTGCTGCGCGTGACGGACGCCGCGACGGGCAAGCCGGTGAAGGGCGCCAAGGTGCTCGGCGGCGAGTACCGCAACCACATCAACGCCACCACCGACGAGAACGGCGAGTTCTCCCTCCAGCTCGACCCGGGCCTGGTGAAGGAGAACCCGCTGGTGGAGGTCGTGCTGCCCAAGGGCGTGCGCAGCTACAAGCTCCAGGTGGTGCCCTCCGGTCAGGCCCCCGCGCCCGAAGGCGAGCCCATCGCTCCCCCGGCCGGGTCCGCCGCGGAGCCGGCCGCTCCGTCCACCACGCCCGCGACCCCCGGCGCTCCCTCCGAGACCGCGGCCCCGGCGGCCTCCGAAACGGCGAAGTAGTTCCGGTTCGTCAGGTGAACCAGCGGATCAGGCGCCTGCCCTGCAAGCGCCTGAACGCCCCCAGCCTCCGCTGGAAGTCCTCGCCGATGGTGACGAAGCGCACGCCGCAGCGTCCCCGCGTGCGCTCCCCGGCGGAGCGGCGGGCCCACATCACCCGGGCCTGGAACGGGACCTCCTCGTCCCCCAGCAGCAACGCGCCTTCCAGGAGATCGCCCGCCTTCATCGGCTGGAGCATCTCCGCGCAGAAGCCGCTCTCCGACACATCCCGCGTGTAGAGCGGCAGCATGCCGCGCAGACGGACGGCCAGGCGATGCTCGAAGCGAGGCACGGCTCGGGGGAGGTGCATGCCCCGAATCCTGGCGGATTCCGTCTGAGTAGTAAAATTGCGCCAATGGAGAGCAGGCGGGCAGGCGGCCCGGTCGTGCAAGGCCCGGGAAACGTTGAGAAATCTCCTGGGAGGAGGGAGCGGCCATGTCGAAGGCATTCACCAAGGAAGACGGGGGCGGCGACGAGGGGCTCACCCCCGCGCGTCCCAGGTCGACGTCGGCGGAGCGGCGCTACATCACGCCGGAGGGCTACCGCGCGCTCCAGGAGGAGCTGCTGGAGCTGCAGGGCCCCGCGCCCCGGGACTGGCCGGAGCTGGAGGCGGGCGTGCGCAAGCGCGAACGGGAGCGCCGGGCGCGCGAGCTCACCGCCATCCTGGAGGACGTGCGGGTGGTGGCGCCGGAGCCCTCGCAGGCGGGCCGCGTCTTCTTCGGGGCGTGGGTGGTGCTGGAGGACGAGGACGGCGCGCGCATGCGCTATCGCATCGTCGGTCCGGATGAGGCGGACGTGAAGGCGGGGCGGCTGAGCGTGGAGTCCCCGCTGGCGCGCGCGCTCCTGGGCAAGGAGGCCGGCGAGGCCGTGCAGGTGGAGCGTCCGCGCGGCACGGTGGAGTACGAAATCCTCGCGGTGGAGTACGCGGAGTCCGAGGCCGCCGCGGCCGCGCCGTGATCAGCGCTTCGTGGCGATGACGGTGACGAGCCGGCCGAAGGGCTCCGGCATGTCGCCCTCGCGCACCTCCACGTCGAACCCCGCCGCCTCCAGCAGCGCGCGGGCGCGGGGCACGAGGAACGTCAGGTAGTACATGACGAACGGCGGCTTCCAGAGCGCGTTGCGCACGCGCATGGCGGCGTTGAAGCCCTTCGCCACCCAGTAGCCGGGGTTGAGCGCGGATGGCGGTTGCGCGGTGACGAAGATGAAGCGGCCGCCGGGCTTCAGCGCCCGCGCGATGCCCTCGACGAGGCGCGGCTCGTCCTGCTCCAGGATGTGCCCGAAGGCGCCGAAGCTGGTGACCACGTCGAACGCCGCGTCGAAGGGCAGCGCCAGCGCGTCGCCCCGGACGAAGTCGAGCGCCGCGCCGCCCGGCGCATCCCCGAGCCCGCGCCGCGCCTCCTCCAGCATGCCCTGGCTCAGGTCGAACCCGACGACGCGCTCGCGGCACAGCGGGCGCAGCACGCGCATCGCGGCGCCGGTGCCGCAGCACACGTCCAGCGCGCTGCCCACGCTGCCTTCGGGCCCCACGTGCGCGAGCGCGGCCTTGAGCACCGGATCCGGCGTGCGGAACGGCGTGTGCTCGAACTTGGGCGCGAGCAGGTCGTAGCCCTCCTCGACGGAGGTGAGGGCCTGCCGTGCGAGCTCGCGGAAGGTGGGGCCGTCGCGGTGGAACATGGGATGAGGTGTACCCACATCCCCCTGGCTCCGCCACCCGGGTGGAGAGGGACTCGACGGGATTTGAATGTTCCGGCGGGGGCCCCGTCAGTCAGGACAAGCAACTCGGACGGAGGATGGAAGACATGGCTTTCAAGCTCGGACTCGCGACCCTGGCCTTCGGTGCACTGCTGCTCGGTTCCTCCACGTCGTTCGCGGCGGACTGGCGCGGCCCGACCCGGGCGGACTCGCAGTGGGGCGGCCAGCAGCGTTACAGCGGCGACTGGGACTCCGCGCCCCGGGGCCAGGCGTTCCGCTACGACAATGACGACGCGAAGACGCGCCGCTTCATGGGCTGCCGCGGCCCGAACTGCAACCACGGCCCCATGCCGCGCCCGGTGGACTCGCGCGGCCGCTACGAGCTGCAGACGGTGGAGCGCTGGGTGCCGGCGCGCTACGAGCAGGTCTGGGTCCCCGAGCAGTGCGTGGCGCGGGGCCGCCACGGCCGCCACGTGCGCTGCACGCCGGGCTACTACGACCAGCAATATGTGCCGGGCGGCTACCAGGCGGTGACGGAGTGGGTCTGGGTGCCGTACGGCGGGCGCCGCTGGCAGACGGTGGTCTACTACCCGTAGCAAGCACGAGGAGACGAGCCGGGACGGACGACGCAAAGGGGACGACGCAGTGCCGCGGGGCGGTGCCTGGAGAGGGGTCTCCAGGTGTCGCCCCGCGGTGTTTCGTGCAGGTGCCTTTCGCGGGCGGGCCTGTTAGGGAGGGCCCGCATATGGGGACCGCATTCATCACGGGCGCGGGCGTGCGCATCGGCAGCGCGGTGGCGCGCGCGCTCGGCCGCGCCGGCTACGACCTGGCGCTTCACGCGAACCGCTCCCTGGAGCCGCTGGAGGCGCTGGCGCACGAGCTCCGGGCGCTGGGACGCGAGGTCACGCTGTACCGCGGCGACCTCTCCGACGCGCAGGCGGTGGACGCGCTGGGCGCGCAGGTCCAGAAGGCGCACCCCGCGCTGGACGTGGTCGTGCACAACGCGGGGCTCTATGAGCGGGTGGACTTCGCGGCCGTGACGCGCGAGCAGTACCGCCGCATGCTCGCCGTGAACGTGGACGCG
This sequence comes from Corallococcus sp. AS-1-12, assembly GCF_020036995.1. Lineage (NCBI taxonomy): Bacteria > Pseudomonadati > Myxococcota > Myxococcia > Myxococcales > Myxococcaceae > Corallococcus > Corallococcus sp. AS-1-12. The sequence continues at coordinate 108,662 of NZ_JAIQDD010000008.1, forward strand.
CCGTTCTTCATCACGCAGGCGCTGTTGCCGTCGCTGCGCGCGGGGAAGGACCCGCTGGTGGTGCACCTCACCGACATCGGCGGGGAGCGGGCGGTGAGCCACTACTCGCACTACTCGGTGAGCAAGGCGGGGCTCGTGATGCTGACGCGCGCGCTGGCGGTGGAGCTGGCGCCGCACGTGCGCGTCAACGCCATCTCGCCGGGCGTGGTGGCCTTCCCGGAGGACTTCGACGAAGCCGCGCGCAAGGAGGTGCTCGACCGCGTGCCCATGGGCCGCGAGGGCAGCGTGGAGGACGTGGCGCGCACGGTGGTGTTCCTCGCGCGCGAGGCGCCGTACCTCACCGGGCAGGTCATTGCCGTGGATGGTGGAAGGAGCGCGCGACTGTGAGCCAGGAACCCGTGTGGATCCACCCCGTGGTCACTGACGCGCAGGGGCGTCCGCTGGACGTGATGGAGCTGCGCGGGCTCACGGTGGACGTCATCGTGGGCCTCTACAACCGCGAGCGCGTGACGCCGCAGCCCTTGCGGCTGGACGTGGCGCTCTTCCTGGATGCGAGGCAGGCGGCGGTGGGCGGCAGGCTGGCCAACACCGTGCACTACGGGCGGCTGGCCGGGGAGCTGCGCTTCCTCCTGGATGCGTGCCGCTTCGAGCTCTTGGAGTCCGCGGCGGAGGCGGTGTGCCGCTACCTCCTGGCGCCGCCCACGGACGCCGCGCCGCACGCGCCGCTGCACGCCGCCACGGTGCGGGTCACCAAGCCGGAGGCGCTGACAGGGTGGGCCATCCCGTCGCTCCAGGTGCACCGCACCGCGGCGGAGATGGTGTACCGGACGGACGCGAAGCCCTTCGGCCACGTGGACATCATCCACGAGGGAGCGACCTACGGCGTGTACCGGCTGCGGGTGGAGCCGGGCGGCGGCATCCCGCCGCGCGCGGACGGCCACACGGAAGGCATGGAGCTGGTGCTGGGCGCGGGGCTGGTGCTGCAAGGGCAGCCGTTGGGGCGGGGGATGGCGTTCAGCGGGCCGGAGGTGTTCGGGCACGGCTACGACAACCCGACGGCCACCGAGCAGACGGTGCTGGGCGTGTACCGGCCGCGCCTGGTGCTCTCCGGGGCGGGCGGCGCCGGGGAGACGACGGCGCCCGTGGGGCCGGGCAGGCAGTACTACCTGCCCGAGTAGGCCCCGGGCGTCCAAGCGACGGGGGCGGAGGGTATGCTAGCTGTAGCGGCGCCTCGCTCTTGAAGGACGCATCGGATGACCCTGGACCGGCGGATTCAGCTTTTCTTGGTGCTCGCGGGGCTGTTCATCACCTCGCTGGTGGTGGGCGACATCATCGGGGTGAAGCTGTTCGAGGTGCACCTGGGCCCGGTGGTGGCGGTGATGTCGGTGGGGATGTTGCCGTTCCCGGTGACGTTCCTGCTGACGGACATCCTCAACGAGTTCTACGGCAAGAAGGTCGCGCGGTTCGTGACGTGGGTGGGCTTCGTGATGGCCATCTTCACGTTCGTGATTGTCGCGCTGGCGGGCCTGATTCCGTGGGCGCCGATGACGGAGGCGAAGGACTACGGCGGGACGGTGGCGGCGTCGTTCAACAACGTCTTCGGCGGCTCGCAGCGCATCCTGGCGGCGTCGATGATGGCGTACCTGGTGGCGCAGTTCCTGGACATCTCGGTGTTCAACCTGCTCAAGCGGGTGACGAACAACCGGATGCTGTGGCTGCGGGCCACGGGCTCCACGGTGGTGTCGCAGTTCATCGACACGGTGGTGGTGCAGTTCGTCGCCTGGACGGGCGTGCTGCCCCGGGAGGTCATCTTCCGGATCATCTTCACCTCGTACGCGGTGAAGCTGCTGGTGGCCATCGGCCTGACGCCGCTCGTCTACCTGGGGCACGCGCTGGTGGAGCGCAAGCTGGGCATCGCCCCGGTGGTGCTGGGCGAGGACGGTGAGCCGGTGAACCTCGTGACGCCCAAGGCCGAGCCCTCATCGGCGGCAGCGGCCTGAACGCGGTAGGCAGGGCCCAGAACAGGAGCCCTGCCCGCACCGTGTCTCAGCGCGCGTTCGCGGCCGGGTGCTTGAGCACCTGCATCGTGCCGCGCGTGACGCCGAACTGCTCGTGCACCGCCGCGCGCTTCACCGCCTCCGCGGGTGACAGCCGGCCCGCGAGCAGCTCCTGGTACGCGCCCAGCACCCGCGCGGCCTCCTCGCGCGTCTCGCGCACGAACTCCACGCGGAAGCGCCGCACGCCGCGCTCCAGCAGCCGGGGCACCAGCGACGCCGCGCTCTGCGCCTGCGCGTTGAACACCGTGTTGCGGCACCCCACGTCCACGATGACCGGATGCTCCAGGCCCAGCCGGTCCTTCAGCGCGATGGCGCTCTTCTCACACGGCCGCCCGCAGGTCTTGTAGTCGCGCCCGTTGGACAGCGTGTGGGAATACACGCAGTGCTCCGTGTGGAACGTCGCGATGTGGTGGTGCAGCGCCACCGCGAACCGGTGCGCCGGCGCCTGCTCCAGCAGCGCGAAGAGCTGCTCCGAATCCAGGTCGTGCGACACCGTCAGCGTGTCCAGCCCCAGGCTCAACAGGTGCGCCGCCGTCAGCGAGTTCGTCACGTTCAGCGAGAAGTCCCCGTGCAGCACCGGCCGCGACGCCCCCGCCGGCTGCTCCAGGAAGTGCATCATCGCGCCCCAGTGGCGCACCAGCACCGCGTCCGGACGCAGCCGGTCCAGGCGCGTGTCGTAGCCCTCCTCGCCGGGCTTCTGCACGCGCACCGTGGCGATGGTGACGCGCAGCCCCGCCGCGCGCGCCCGCTCCACCGCCTTCTGGAGCCCCACCATCTCCATCCAGTCCAGTTCCACCTCGCGCAGCCCCGCGGCGATGACCGCCTCCAACTGCGCGTCGTCGCGGCACAACGGCAGCAGCCGGGGCGCCTCCTCCGCCGGCCGCGTCGCCACCTTCGAAAGCAACGCCTGACGCACGCCGGCCTCCACCGCCTCCGTGCTCACCGTCCGCGCGGGCCCCCGCTCCACGTCCGCCGTCAGCTCCGCCACCAACTGCCGCCGCAGCGCCTTCAGCTCCGACACCGGCAGGTGCAGCCCCGGCGCCAGGCCGGACGCGTCCAGCTCCGCCAGGTGGAACGACGTGCCGCCCAGCGCGGCCAGCTTGTCCTTGAGCAGCGCCGCGTCCACGCCCGCGCCCCGCGACGGCGCGAGCACCGTCGTGCCCACCGCCTCACGCGTGAAGCGCGCGGTGCTCATCCGCACGCGCAGCGGCGTGCCCTCCGCGCCGGACACCACCAGGGACAGCGGGATGCGGCCCTCGGGCTCACCCTGCGCGAGCAGCTCCCCCGTGCGCCGCGCGAGCGCAGGGTCGCTGTTCAGCCACACGCGCTGCCCCGGCGCCACGCGGCCCAGGTCCGGACCCGGGTGGCCGAAGCCCAGCACCCACGCGTCGCCCTCGCGCTCCACGCGGAAGATGGGGCCGCCCGGCTCGTGCTTGTCCTCCGGCGCGCCCGCGTCGAACACCACGCCCATGCCCGGACGCGGATCCACGTCCGCGGGGTCGGGCTCGCCCGTGAGCGGCGCGGACACGTTTCCCGCCGGAGCCTCGGGCCGCTCGTGGCCCAGCCCCAGCGCGCCCGTCCACGGCCGGTCGTCCGGCACCACGAGCACGTCCTTGCCGGACACCGCCCGCACCCGGCCCAGGTACAGCCCGCGGTGCTTCGGGAAGCGCCCCTCCACCAGCGTCTGATGGTCGGAGCCCGCCAGGAACCCGTGGGAGAAGCCCCGGCTGTACGACAGCGACATCTCCGCCAGGTCCTTCGCCAGCCGCGCGCCGTCGGGCTTGCCCGCCATCACGCCATCCAGCCAGCGGCGGTAGCCCTGCACCGTGCTGGAGACGTACGCCGGCCCCTTGAGCCGGCCTTCAATCTTCAGGCTGTGCACGCCGATGTCCGCCAGCTCCGGCACCGCGCGCACGCCCGCCAGGTCCTTGGGGCTGAGCAGGTACTTCACCTCGCCCAGGTCGCGCGTCTCGCCGTCCACCACCAGGTCGTACGGCAGCCGGCAGGACTGCGCGCACTGGCCCCGGTTCGCGGACCGGCCGCCCCACGCCTCGCTCGTGAGGCACTGGCCGCTCCACGACATGCAGAGCGCGCCGTGGATGAAGACCTCCAGCTCGATGTCCGTCTGCGACGCCAGCCGGCGGATCTCCGCCACCGACAGCTCACGCGGCACCACCATGCGCGTGAAGCCCAGGCCCGTGGCGAACCGCGCCCCCTCCGCGCTGGACAGCGTCATCTGCGTGGACGCGTGCAGCTCCAACTGGGGGCAGAGGGCCCGCGCGAGCAGCGCCACCGCCGGGTCCTGCACGATGAGCGCGTCCACGCCCGCCTTCGCCACGCCGCGCAAGAGGTGCTCCACCACCGGCAGCTCCGGCTCGAACACCAGCGTGTTCAGCGTCACGTAGGCGCGCGCGCCCGCCCGGTGGATGAGCCCCACCGTCTCCGGCAACCGCTCGAGCGAGAAGTTCTCCGCGCGGGCTCGCGCGTTGAAGCCTTCATCGAGCCCGAAGTAGACGGCGTCCGCGCCACTGGCCAGGGCGGCACGCAACGACTCCAGGTCACCAGCGGGGGCGAGGATTTCGGGGCGTCGGGGAGACATGACGCCTACCTAGCACGCCCGGCTTCAGGGGCATCGGCGGCCGGAGACGGGACCGGGCAGGGGAGCGGGCGGCCTCGCGCCGGGTGGCGGACCGGGGACGGCGTTCCCACCCTTCGACGCAGGAGGTCGTGATGCCCGAGGTCGTCGTCTACATGAAGCGCACGTGTCCCTATTCGCGGCAGGCCATGGAGCTGCTCAACGAGAAGGGCTGCGAGTTCCAGAAGGTGGATGTCGCCGCGGATGAAGCGCGGCACGAGGAGATGCTGCGGCGCTGCGGCCGGCGGACGGTGCCGCAGATCTTCATCGCGGGCCGCCACATCGGCGGTTGCGATGACCTCTATGACCTGGAGGCGCGAGGGCAGTTGGACGCACTCCTCGGCAGGGAGGCCCGGGACTCCACCGCCCCCTGAACCCGTCATCCGCCGCAGCACCCGGGCCGTGTCCCCCATGGGGACACGGCCCGCGTGTTTCTGCGCGCGCGGCCCACCCTCCGGCACATCCGCGGTCCCCTGGCGCCAGGCCCAACCGCGCGGATTCACAGTCCTGCCCGGCTGCCCGGCAACCAGGCGATGGCGGAGTCCACGGCTGACGGGGAATGCACGGCACGCGTGTTCCCGTTGCCCGCCGACCCCGCGAGCGCACCCCCGCGCCGTGAACCCTCACGAGGAGTCCACATGCGCTTCCGCCAGACCCTGACGACCATCGTCTGCGCCACCGGGATGCTCGCTGCCACCGTCGGCTGTACCGGCAAGGTCGAACCCGCGCCCGCGACAGCCACGCCTCCAGGCACGTCCGGTCCACCCATCGTCACTCCGCCCGGGCGGCCCCAGACACCGGCCGACGCGGGCACGCCCCCTGAGGAGGATGCAGGCACCACCCCCGCGGATCCCGTGGACCCACCGCCCCCGGAGGAGCCCCAGGAGCCCGAGCCGCCGCCGCCCGCCGAGCCCCAGTACACGCGCGTGCTCTGGGTGTCCCCCAGCGGCAACGACTCCGCGGCGGGCACGGAAGCGCTGCCCCTGCGCACGGTGGCGCGCGCCGTGTCCCTGGTGAAGCCCGGCGAGGCGGTGTTCCTCCAGTCCGGCACGTGGCGCGAGCACGTGGCGCTGAAGGAGCGGCAGGGCACGGCGGACCAGCCGCTGACGTTGAGGGCCGCGCCGGGCGCCACGGCCATCCTCAAGGGCGGCGCCATTGGCCAGACGGCGCTGGTGGACGTGAGCGGCGCGCACTGGAACATCCAGGGGCTCACGGTGGACGTGGGCGGCGAGTCCACCTTCGCGGTGATGTGGCGCGGCGCGGGCGCGCACCACGGCGTGCTCCGGGACAGCATCGTGAAGAACGGCACGGAGGGCGCGGGCGTCTACGTGACGGAGAAGGCGCACGACGTCCTCATCGAGAACAACGACATCTCCCACTTCGACCAGGGCGACGTGGACAGCCACGGCGTCGCGGTGCAGACCTCCGCCAGCAACGTCACCGTGCGCGGCAATGACATCCACCACAACTCCGGCGACGGCGTGCAGTGCCTGGGGCCGGAGGGCGGCGCCACCACCCCGGGCACCCCGTTCGACAACCTGCTCGTGGAGAACAACCAGCTCCACGACAACCGGGAGAACGGCGCGGACATCAAGACGTGCACCCACGTCACCCTGCGCGGCAACACCGTCTACAACCACCGCGCCGTGTCCACCTCCGCGGGCGAGGGCATCCTCATCCACATGTCCCCCTCCGACGTCACGCTGGAGGACAACGTCTTCTACGCCAACGCGCGCGCCATCCAGATTGGCGGCAACCGCGAGGGCGCGCCCCCCACGCGCGTCATCCTGCGCCGCAACCTCATCCACGACGGGCTGGGGGAAGCGGACGGCGAGGAGGGCACCGGCATCCGCGTGGACGCGTCCGTGGACGTGAAGGTGCAGCACAACACGGTGTGGAACCTGAGCGGCGCGTGCCTCGTCTTCGGCACGGGCTCCAACGGCGCGAGCCAGGGCCTGGACGTGCGCAACAACCTCTTCGCCGGCTGTGGCATCGCCGCTCGCGGCGGCGCGGGCCGGAGCGGCGCGGTGGTGGACGGCAACCTGTACTTCCGCGGCGGCGGCGCGGCGGTGTTCAACCTGGAGGGCGCCACGCTGGGCCTGGCGGACTGGCGCACGAGGGCCGGCCTGGACAAGCGCTCGCAGGAGCGCGCGCCCGGCTTCGTGGACACGGGCGCGGATGACTACCAACTGTCCGCGCAGTCCCCCGCGCGCGAGGCGGGCCTGTCCCTGGGCCTGCCCTTCTGCGGGGCGGCGCCGGACCAGGGGGCCTTCGAGTCAGGCTGCCCCTGACCCCGGGGGTTGTGTAGACTCCGGGGCCCCTCGCTCCGGAGTCCAGCGCCCCGTGTCGGCCCCGTCGGAACCCGCCTTCGGCATCGTCCTGGTCCCCCCAGGGTCGGTGGCAAGAGAACCCCTGAACGCAGCCGCCGAGCGCGCGGGCCTGCGCGTGGTGGACGACCCGGACGACGCCGCCCTGGCGCTGGTGGACCTCACCGCCCCCGGCTGCGGCCCCGCGGTGGTGGAGCTGCTCACGTCCCTCAACGGGCCGCACCTCACGCTGCTCGCGGTGGTGTCCCCGGAGCCGCGAGGCTTCGCCGCCGTGGACACGCTGCGCCCCGCGGACATCGTCACCCACCAGGGGCTGCCGCACGAGCTCACCTGGCGCCTCCAGCGCGCCGCGGAGCGCCACCGCGAGCGTGAGGAGCAGGCCCGCAGCCAGACGGACCTGGCGCTGCTGCTGGAGCTCACCGCCGACTACGCGGAGAGCTCCGACGTGGAGGCGCTCCTGCACGGCGTGACGCGGCGTCTGGCGGAGCAGTTGGACATCGCGCGCGCCACGCTGGTGATGGTGGGCGGCGGCGTGGACGAGGGCGTCATCGTCGCCGCCAGCGACGACCCGGGCATGAAGGACCTGCGCATCGACCTGGCGCGCTATCCCGAAATCCGTGAGGTCGTGCGCACCGGCAAGCCCGTGGTGATGCAGGAGGCCGCCACGCACCCGCTCCTGGGCGACCTGGAGCGCCGGGCCGTGGCCGCGCGAGGCATCCACGCCATCGCCGCGTTGCCCCTGCCCATCCGGGGCCAGGTGCGCGGCGTGCTGCTCCTGCGCGCGGCCGGACGCAGGCGGGCCTTCAGCACGCGGGAAATCGACTTCCTCACCACGGTGGCCCACGCCACGGCGGTGGCGCTGCGGAGCGCGTCGGTGCTCCAGTCCGTGCAGACGGCGCGGCTGGCGGCGGAGGAGAAGGCCGCGTCCTTCAAGCCCTACCAGCTCTTCTTCGCCCACGTGAGCGAGGGCGTGGCCATCCTCGACGACGAGGCCGCCGTGCTGTCGCTCAACCCCGCGGGCGCGCAGATGCTGGACACCACCGCGGGCGAGGCCCGCGGCAAGCACCTGAATCAAATCACCCAGCCGGTGGACGACGGCGTGCTGATGGAGCTGGTGACGTCCGCGTCGCGCGGCGAGGCGCGCATGGGCGTGGACGTGGTGGTGCGCACGCCCGCCGGCCGCTGCCTCACGCTGTCCATGTCCGCCGCGCCGCTGCGCGACGAGGACGCGGCCACCATCCTCTCCTTCCGCGACGTCACCCACGCGCGCAAGCTGGAGGACGAGCTGCGCAACACGAAGGACTTCCTGGAGCGGCTCATCGACTCGTCGGTGGACGCCATCATCGCGGCCGACCTGAAGGGGCGCATCATCCTCTTCAACAAGGGCGCGGAGGCCATGTGCGGCTACACCGCGCAGGAGGCCCAGGAGAAGCTCAACGCGCTCCAACTCTACCCGCCCGGCGTCGCCCAGCGCATCATGGCCCAGCTTCGCGGCCCCGAGATGGGCGGCAAGGGCCGGCTGTCCCTCACGCGCCAGGAGCTGATGCACCGCTCCGGCGAGCGCGTGCCGGTGAACATGACGGCCTCCATCGTCTACGAGGGCGGCCGCGAGTCCTTCACCGTGGGCATCTTCACGGACCTGCGCGACCGGGTGCAGTTGGAGCGCAAGCTGTCCGACGTGGAGACGCGGCTGGAGGAGAGCGAGAAGAACGCCGTCATCGTCGCGCTCGCCGGCACCGCGGCCCACGAGCTCAACCAGCCCCTCACCTCCGTGATGGGCTACGCGGAGCTGCTCAAGCGCAAGCTCAAGGAGGAGGACTTCGCCTGGAGGCCGGTGGACATCATCTACCGCGAGGCGGAGCGCATGGCGGAGATCGTCCGGAAGATCGGGAAGATCACCCGCTACGAGACGAAGTCGTACGTGGGGGCGCAGCAGATCCTCGACCTCGACAAGGCCAGCTCCCATGAAGAGTGAGGTCCGCGCCGTGCGCCCGTCCGGAAATCTGGCCCCCGACGCCTTCCAGGCCTTCTTCGACGCGCTGGACGAACCCGCCGCCGTCTGCGACGTGGCCCTGCGCATCGCGGCCGTGAACCCGGCCATGCGCCGCTTTTGCGCCACGCACGACATCAGCGTGGACGTGGTGGCGCAGGCCCTGGCGGACGCCGTGGCCCCGGAGGACGGGCAGTCCCACGAGGTCGACCTCGTGCTCCAGAGCGGCACCTCGCTGGTGCTCACCCTGTCGCGCCGCTCGGACACCGTGGCGGTGCGCGCCCGCGTGGACACGGAGGTCATCAGCGGCCGGCTGGTGGTGGCGGAGCGGGCACTCCTGGAGCAGGCGCGCACGGAGGGCGTGCTCCTGGACCTGGGCCGCAGCGTGGCGGAGGCCGGCGGCGAGGAGGAGCTGGTGGCCGCGGTGGCGCGCGGCGTGAAGGAGCTCTTCCCCGGCCGCGCCTTCTGCATCCGCATCGTGGACGCGCGCACCGGCGGCCTCACGTCGCTCTACGCGGAAGGGCGCCTCAAGGAGGGCGCGCACGAACCGCTGGTCCTCTTCCAGCGCTCCGTGGAGAAGACCAACCTCACGCAGACGGCGCTGCCCCAGGGGCGGGTGACCATCTCCGAGGAAGTGCCGCTGCTCTTCCACGGCAGCACCCGCGCGGTGAGCGCCCCCCTGGTCGCGAGCGGCCAGCTCTTCGGCGCCATCAACATGGAGTACCCGGAGGGGCTGGACGCGGACCCCGCGCACGACGAGCGCGTGCTGCTCCAACTGGCCAGCCAGGTCGCCGTGGCGGTGAAGAACGCGAAGCTCATCGACGAGCTGACGTTCGTGCGCAAGTACCTGGAGGAGCTGCTGGAGAAGGCCAACGCCCTCATCCTGGTGGTGAACCGGGACAAGCAGGTGGTGGTCTTCAACCAGGCCCTGAGCGCGCTCACCGGCCTCACCAAGGAGCAGGTGCTGGGGCGGGATTTGTCCTCGCTGGTGGCGGACAGCGAGCAGCTCCGGCTGGTGCCCGTGCTGGCGGCGGCCATGCGCGGCGAGTCCGTGAACAACTTCGAAACGCGCCTGCTCACCCGCGACGGCGGCGAGGTGCGCGTGTCCTTCGCCACCTCCTCCATGCTCACCCAGCCCGGGGAGGTGGAGGGCGTCATCGCCATTGGCCAGGACGTCACGGTGGTGAAGGAGCTGGAGAAGCGCATCATCCACGCGGAGAAGCTGGCCTCCATCGGGCAGCTCGCGGCCAGCGTGGTGCATGAAATCAACAACCCCATGACCGCGGTGGCCACCTACGCGGACGCGCTGCTCCAGCGCTCGCGGTTGACGCCGGGCGCGAACCCCGCGGACCAGGAGAAGCTGAAGAAGATTCTGGAGAGCAGCCACCGCATCCTGCGCTTCACCCGCGACCTGGTCAGCTACGCGCGCCCCGCGCAGGACCGGCCGGAGCGCGTGGCGCTCAACGCCGTCGTGGACATGGCCGTGGGCTTCTGCGAGCACGTCGTGTCCCAGGCCCGCGTCAGCGTGCAGCGCGACTACGCGAGCGACGTGCCGCCCCTGGCCGCCGTGCGCGCCAACCTGGTGCAGGTGTTCGTCAACCTCATCACCAACGCGTGCCACGCCATGCAGCCCGGCGGGCAGGTGTCCCTGTCCACGTCCCAGGAGGGCATGGAGGCGGTGGTGCGCGTGAGCGACACCGGCACCGGCATCGACCCGCGCAACCTGTCGCGCATCTTCGAGCCCTTCTTCACCACCAAGCCGGAGGGGCGCGGCACCGGCCTGGGCCTGTCCATCTGCCAGGGCATCGTGGAGAACCACGGCGGGCGCCTCACCGTGGAGAGCACGCTGGGGCAGGGCACCACCTTCACGGTGCGGCTGCCCCTCGCCGCGGACTGAGCGCGAGCGGTGGGGGGCGCCTCAGCCCTCGCCGCCGTCGTCGTCCAGCTCGCGCCGGAACTCCTCGTTCGTGAGCAGCCCCTTGCGCGCCATGATGCGCATCAGCGCCCAGAACCGGCGCTCCAGCTCCTCCAGCCGGTCCGGCTCCTCGCGCGCCGCCTGGCCGAAGAGGTAGTCCAGGTCATCCAGCACCCCGCCCCCGCCGGACGAGGGCGCCCGCGCCTTGGGCTTGTCCCCCGCGCCGCCGCGCTTGCGCTTCGCCTGCTCCTCGCGCTCGCGGATGAGGTCCGCCAGCGACGTGCGCTGCGTCTTCTCCGACGCGGGCAGCTCCTCGCCGACGATGACCTCCTCGTCGTCCTCCACCACGGCCGGACGCACGGGCACCGGCGCCGCCCTCGCGGGAGGCCGCGCCGGAGCGGGGCGGGGGCCCGAGGCCACGGGGACCTTGTGGTAGTAGCGCAGGATGGCGCCGCGCACCGCGGACAGCGCCGTCACCCGGCCGCTGACCTTCAGCCCGCTGGTGAACTCAATCTCTTCGATGGCGGTGATGTTCAGCGGATCCGCCATCGCCACCACCAACTGGCGCTTGCCGCCCACGTTCTCCAGCGCGTACGGGAACAGGTCGTGCTGTTCGCAGAAGCGCGCCCGCAGCAGGTGCACCGCCGCCCAGTCCGGGGTGATCGCCGCCAGGTCCACCTGCGGCATCCCCAGCGCCTCGCTGAGCGCCTGCGCCAGCGTGGCCTCCGTGATGGCGCCCTGCCCGATGAGCGTCACCCCCAGCCGCTGCCGCGTCTGTCGCTGCGCCGCGAGCCCCGCCTCCAACTGCTCCGGGGTGATCGCGCCACGTTCCACCAGCAGCTCACCAATCCGCTTCCTGGCCATGGTTTTCCCGCCTAACACGTCATTCCAAGCTGCCCAAATCGCTGGCATGGCTGTTGCGCAAGCCACGGAAAAGGGCCCGTCCTGTGCCCTGTGGAGCGACTTGGCAAGCCGCGCGCCAACGCAAAATTCCTGTGAGATTTCAGTAACTAACGCTGAGGGTGCCTGCCTTGACACGCCTGGGAGCGGTTCCTAGACTCGGCGCCACCGTGATCCAAAATTCCTGCCGCTGACCTGGGTGGATGTCCACCCGGCCGGCAGCAGTGCGGAGTGGTTCGCAAGCGCGTGCCGCGCCGTCCATCTGGAGGCTTTCCGTGATGAACCTGGGGTTCGTAGCCAATCTGTCCGTTCTCGCCAACGCCGGCGGAAGCAATGAGACCTTCCTGCAGGAGCTGGGGCGCCGCTGGGAGTCCGGTCAGGCCGGTATGTACCCCATCGCGGTCTGTCTGGTGATCGCGCTCTCCATCATCATCGAGCGCAGCATCGTCCTGTTCGGCAAGGCCTCCATCAACAAGGAAGGCTTCCTGCGCGGGCTGAAGAAGCACATCTACGCGGGCGACCTGGACAAGGCCATCAACTACGTGGCCGGCCAGAAGAGCACGCCGCTGACCAACGTCGTCAAGGCCGGCCTGATGAGCGTGCCCAAGGGCCAGGAAGAGGTCCAGGCGGCGCTCGACGAGGCCAGCCTGCGTGAGACGCCGAAGCTGGAGGCGCGCACGGGCTACCTGGCGATGCTCGGCAACGCGGCGATGCTCGCGGGCCTCCTGGGCACGGTGAACGGTCTCATCACCTGCTTCGAGGCGGTGGCGAACGTGAACCCGGCCGACAAGGCGACCATTCTGGCGAACGGCATCTCCGAAGCCATGAACTGCACGGGCTTCGGTCTGCTCACGGCCATCCCGGCGCTGGTGGCCTTCTCCGTGCTGATGGGCCGCACCCAGAGCATCATCAACGACATCAACGAGACCAGCGTCTCCGTGCTGAACCTCATCGTGGCCAACCGCGACAAGTTCAAGAACCTGAACATCCCGGCCTCCGCCCACGCCGAGGAGTAGTCCTCCTCGCGGTCGCGCGGTGGTCGTGGAACCTGAAGTCCTGGCGCGCTGTCTGGATGCCCCGAGGCATGGAGAGCACCCGCAGGCGCGCCATCCTTCGCAGTCTTCTTGAAACGTCGTTCGTGCGCGAAGAGCGCGGTAGGGTTGGGAGGTAGTCGCCATGGCCGGCGGAATGGACCTGGGCACCGGTGGAAAGGGTGGCAAGAAGCCGCTCGACACCGCCATCAACATGGTGCCCTTCATCGACCTGATGGCGGTGACCATCAGCTTCCTCATCATGACGGCGGTCTGGACCCAGATCGGCCGTCTCCAGGTGTCCCAGGCCGGCGGGGCCTCCACGGACGAGCAGCAGGAGGAGGAGAAGACCAAGACGGTCCAGCTCACCCTCCTGGTGTCGCCCACGGAGATGCGCCTCACCGCCGACCAGAGCGCCTTCGACCCCATTCCCCTCACCCGGGATGACAAGGGCCGGCCGGACCTGACCAAGCTGATTGCGCGCTTCAAGGAGTTGAAGGCGCAGCTTCCGGACCAGTCCGCCATCACCCTTCAGACCGAGGACGCGGTCCGCTACGAGGACCTGGTCCGCATCATCGACGAGTGCATCGGCTCCGGGTTGCCCCAGGTGTCGGTCTCCGCGGCGATGGGCTAACAGGAGAGCACCCAAGCCATGGGCATCAAGGTTCCCGGTAAGCGGTACGGCAAGCGGCTGGAGCACTCCAAGGTCTTCGGCCACGGCGGTCACGGCAAGAAGAACGGCAACGCGGACCTGCTCATCACCCCGCTCGTCGACATGTTCGTCATCATCGTGCTCTTCCTCATCGCGAACTTCTCCGCGACGGGCGAGGTGCTGATGATGACCAAGGACATCGTCCTTCCCGAAGCGGTCAACGTGAAGGAAGTGGAGATGCACCCGGTGGTGATGGTGTCCAACGACCAGGTCAGCGTGTCGGGCACCATCGTGGGCCGGGTGGAGGACCTCACCAAGGACGAGTACCTCAACATCCCCGCGCTGGAAGAGAAGCTGCGGGACATGAAGAAGCAGTTCGAGGACCTGCACTCCATGGCCGGCGGTGGCGAGACCTTCAAGGGCGACGTGAACATCCAGGCCAACAAGGACGTGCAGTTCAAGATCATCAAGCGGGTGATGTTCAGTTGCGCCACGGCCGGCTACAGCAACATCAACTTCGCCGTCATCCAGGCCAGCGGCGGCGCCGGCGGTGAGAAGACCGCCGCCGCCACGCCGTAGCCCAACCGCTTCGCGGCGGCTCCCGGCCGGTTCCGGGGGCCGCGCTTGACAAAAGACGCCCTGACCCCGCGTGGGTCGGGGCGTTCGCGTTTCTGCTAGAGAAGCGCCCCATCATGCTCCTGCGCGCCGTGCTCTTCGACCTGGATGGGACGCTGGTGGACTCGCTGGGGGACATCGCCGCGGCGATGAACCACGCGCTCACGCAACACGGCCTGCCGCCGCACCCGGAGGCCGCCTACCTGCGCTTCGTGGGGGAGGGCGTGGCGAAGCTCGCGGAGCGGGCCACGGGCGGGGCCGCCCCCGCGCTCCAGGGGCAGGTGCTGGCCACCTACCACGCCTATTACGACACCCACCTGTTCGACCGGACGTATGCCTACCCGGGCGTGGAGGACGCGCTCGCGCGGCTGGCGGCGGACGGCGTGCGGCTGGGCGTGCTCAGCAACAAGTCCGACGACTTCGTGAAGCGGCTGGCGGCGCGGCTGCTGCCGGCGGTGCGCTTCACGGCCGTGTACGGCGAGCGGCCCGGCATCCCGCGCAAGCCGGACCCCACCGCGGCGCTGGCCCTGGCGGAGGAGCTGGGCGTGGCGCCGGGCGCGTGCGGCTTCGTGGGGGACACCTCCGTGGACATGGACACGGCGAAGGCCGCGGGCATGTACGGCGTGGGCGTCACCTGGGGCTTCCGCACGGCGGAGGAGCTGCACGCGCACGGGGCTCGCGCGGTGGTGTCGTCCGCCGGGGAGCTGCTGGCGGCGCTGCGGAGCGCGGGCGCCTGAAAAGCAGCAGGGGCCGCCTCCCTCGGATGAGGAGGACGGCCCCTGGGGCTTGCCGCGCGGCTGTCCGGGTGGATCAGGCGGCCACGGCGAGCTTCGGCTTGGCGCCTTCCTCGACGGCGTCCACCGCGGGCGGGCGGCCCAGCCGCTTGAGCATCCGGTAGTGCGAGGCCACGCCGCTGCGGAAGGTCTCCGCCTCCAGGTAGGGCAGGCCGTGCTCCTGGGCGGTGGCCTTCACGATTTCACTCAGGGCCGGGTAGTGGATGCTGCACACCTTGGGGAACAGGTGGTGCTCCACCTGGAAGTTGAGGCCGCCCACGTACCAGCTCAGCAGGCGGTTCTTGCGGGCGAAGTTCGCGGTGGTGCGCAACTGGTGCACCATCCAGGCGTCCTCCACCTTGCCGTCGGTGTCCGGCACGGGGAACTCCGCGTCCTCCACCACGTGCGCCAACTGGAAGACGATGCCCAGGATGAAGCCCGCCGTCAGGTGCATGGCCAACTGCCCCAGCACGAACTGCCACCAGGTCACGTCCAGCACCAGCCACGGAATCACCAGCGTCCAGCCGTAGTACACGGCCTTCATCGCCACCAGGCGGGCCCACTCCGCCGGCGCGTGCTTCTTGCCCTTGTAGGGGCCCAGGTCCTTCTGGAAGAAGTACTTGTAGTCCTTGGCGAACACCCAGAAGACGGTGGTGAACGAGTAGGCCGCGAAGGCGTACAGGTGCTGGAAGCGGTGGTACCCCTTCCACTCGCTGTACGGCGACAGCCGCAACTGCGGGCTCACCGTCAGGTCCTCGTCCATGCCCTGGATGTTGGTGTACGTGTGGTGCAGGACGTTGTGGGTGATGCGCCACATGTAGCTGTTCGCGCCAATCAGGTCGAACGCGAAGCCCACCACCGTGTTCACCCGCGCGTCGTCGCTGAAGGAGCCGTGCACGCCGTCATGGCCGATGCAGAAGCCGATGCCCGCGATGGCCACGCCCATCAGCACCGACAGCCCCAGCATGCCCCAGGCGTTGAAGAGGCCGCTGAGCAGCAGTCCGTAGACGCCCGCCGTGAAGCCCAGGATGGCCAGGGCCTTCACGTACATGGCCTTGTTGGCCCGCTGCGAAAGGTTCCGGGTCTCGAAGTACTCGGAGACACGCTGCTTCAGGTCCTCCGCGAAGGAGGCATCGCGCTGGCCAAAGGTCACACGGGTCGGGTTCGTCACTGGGAGGGGCGCCTCACGGGAGGGGGACGGCGGGGTGGAGCGGGTCCGGCGGACTCCACGATAGGACACGTCCAGGCGGAAGTGTTCAGGGGTGGAAACTATTCCGGAACACCGCCGGCCCCAAAACCTGTCACCCCCTGGCTGCCTGGAGCGTCAGCCAGCGGGAAATGCCCGGCCCCGAGAAGGCGTTTCACCCTGAGATCGAGGTTGTTACCTTCGTCGGCGTGAGGGAGACCGGGAGTGGTTCCCGGCTCGACTTCATGCCTGTTCAGGGTTAAGGCGCGGTCTTCGCCCCAAAGTCACGGGGCGGGCAGCCCGGCGCTCTCGCCAGGTTGTCTGTGGGACAAGGAAGCAGATCATGGCAAGTGGTACGGTGAAGTGGTTCAATGATGCGAAGGGCTTTGGTTTCATCACGCAGGACAGCGGTGGTCCGGACGTGTTCTGCCACCACACCGCCATCCAGTCGGACGGTTTCCGCACCCTGGCCGAGGGCCAGAAGGTGGAGTTCGACGTGAAGAAGGGCCCCAAGGGCCTGCAGGCGGAGAACGTCCGCCCGGTCGGCTGAGCCCACCGGCTCGGTTGCTCTTCACGCATCCACGAGGTCCGGCCTTGACGGGGCCGGGCCTCTTTTTCGGTCAATGTTTCCCAGGAGGTTCCATGCAGGGAAGGTCCACAAAGCGGCAGAAGGAGATGGCGCGCGCGCAGAAGCAGCGCGAGAAGGACGCCAAGAAGGCCGAGCGCAAGACCGAGAAGGACAACCGTCCGACTCGCGGGCCGGGCGAAGAGGATCCCGATATCGCCGGCATCATCCCGGGCCCGCAACCGCTGCCCGACGCGTTCAACACCTGAGCTTCATGAAGCGACACCGCCCCGGCCCATGAGGGCACCGGGGCGGCGGTGGGCGAGGGGCCAGCGGGCCCCTTTTTCATGTCCGCGTGACTAGCCCATGCCGTATCTCAGCCGCTCCTTGTCCTCGGCGCGGTTGTAGGCGGTGGCCGCGGCGATGACGTGGCACACCCAGCCGAGGATGCCGCCCGTGCCCAGCCAGAAGCCGGGCGTGATGATGAGCCAGAAGACCCCGCGCAGGATGTCACCGTTGTAGATCTGCCCCACGCCGGGGATGAAGAACGACAGCAGCGCAGCAAGTCCGGGACGCGACATGGATTTCGTTCCTCCTTGCCCCTTCCTACGGTCCCCCAGTGTGGTCATTGCATCGCCTGCCGCACACCGCCTGCCTGCCGGGCGGGCCTGCCGGCGGACGGGGTGCAACGCACCGCGGTCCCCGCTAGCATGACGCATGTTCCTGCCGGCCCTGGTGTCACGGCCCGGAGAGGACGGGGGGAGTCATCATCCAAGGTCGTCCTCAGGCCCGTGTGGCGGCGTTCCCGGTCCGGGGCCTCGTGGAGGTCCTCGCGTTGGCGGCGGTGTACCTGCTGGCCGCGCGGGTGGCGCTGTCGCTGGCCGCGGAGAAGAGCCACATCTGTCCCGTGTGGCTGCCGTCGGGCGTGGCGCTGGGCGGGCTCCTGCTGCTGGGCGTGTCGCGCTGGCCGGCGGTGGCGCTGGGCGCGGGCGCGGTGGCGTACGCCATGGGGGTGACTCCGGGCGTGGGGCTGTCCGTCGTGCTGGGCTCCACGCTGGAGGCGGTGCTGCCGGCGCTGCTGTTCCAGCGCATGGGCGGCGCGCGGGAGCTGCACCGCGTGCGCGACGTCGCGTGGCTGGGCGCGGGCGCGGGGCTGGGGGCGCTCGTGGGCTCCGGGCTGGGCACGCTGGGGCTCGTGCTGGGCGGGGTGGTGCCCGCCGCGCAGTGGGGCCCCTCCGGCTGGCTGTGGTGGATGGCGGACCTGCTGGGCATGCTGCTGGTGACGCCGGTGGTGCTGCTGCGCAGGCCCCGGCGCATGGCGCGCTCGTGGGAGGCGCTGCTGCTCACGGCGCTGACGGCCGCGGTGTGCGTGGGCGTCTTCGCCTTCCCCCGGCCGGGCTCCGGGGCGGCGCACGCCCTGACGTTCCTGCTCTTCCCGCTGATGGCCTGGGCGGCCCTGGGCTTCGGCCTGCGGGGGGCGGCGCTGTCCTCGCTCTCCATCGCGCTGGCGGCCATCGCCGGCACGGCGCGGGGGCTGGGGCCGTTCTTCACGGTGGACCTGCCGCACCGGGGGCTGGTGGTGCTGCAGCTCTTCATCGGCATCACCGCGCTGACGGGCCTGCTGCTGGCGGCGGCGCGCGCGGAGCGCCGCCAGGCGGTGGAGCTGCTGGAGCTGCTGGCCACCACCGTGCGCGCGGTGCACGAAGGCGTGCTCATCTGCGAGGTGCGCGAGTCGGGCGGCCTGCACACCGTCTTCGTCAACGAGGCCCTGTGCGCGCTGGTGGGCCGGCGGCGCGA
The DNA here is from genome assembly GCF_020036995.1 of Corallococcus sp. AS-1-12. Taxonomy (NCBI): domain Bacteria; kingdom Pseudomonadati; phylum Myxococcota; class Myxococcia; order Myxococcales; family Myxococcaceae; genus Corallococcus; species Corallococcus sp. AS-1-12. The sequence continues at coordinate 127,105 of NZ_JAIQDD010000008.1, forward strand.
GGAGCTCGTCGGCGCGGCGCCGGGGGAGCTGCTGGCGTCCGCGGACGGCGGGGACCGGCAGCGGCTGCTGGAGGCGCTGCGCGAGGAGCGCTCGCTGCGCGCGGAGGTGGCGCTGACGCGGCCGGACGGCACGCGGGTGTGGAGCGAGATCCAGCTCTCCCCGGTGCGCGCCAACGGCCAGGCCGTGACGCACTTCGTGGCGACCCACCGCGACGTCACCGCGACGAAGGAGCTGCAGGCGCGGCTGGTGGCCGCCGAGCGCGTGGCGGCCGTGGGCACGCTGGCCGCGGGCGTGGGCCATGAAATCAACAACCCGCTGGCCTACCTGGCGCTGAACCTGGAGGCCGCGCGCAAGAGCCTCGCGGGGGAGGGGGCCCAGGCCCCGCAGGCCGTGCGCGACGCGCTCGTGAGCGTGCGCGGGGCCCAGGAGGGCGCGGAGCGCATCCGCCTCATCGTGAGGGACCTGCAGGTGTTCAGCCGCGAGGGCGCGCCGGAGCGCGGCCTGGTGGACCTGAACGCGCTGGTGCCGCCCGCGGTGCGCGTGGTGTTGCACGCCCTGCGCTCGCGCGCGCGGCTGGTGGAGGACTTCGGGCCGGTGCCGCGCGTGCTGGGCAGCGAGGCGCGGCTGGGGCAGGTGCTGCTCAACCTGCTGGTGAACGCCCTGCAGGCCATCCCGGAGGGGGAGCCCGGCCGCCACGAGGTGCGCGTGCGCACCGGGACGGACGCGTCCGGCCACGCGCGCGTGGAGGTGGAGGACACGGGCGGCGGCATCCCGCCGGACGTGCTGCCGCGCATCTTCGACCCGTTCTTCACCACCAAGGGCAACGACGAGGGCACCGGCCTGGGGCTCGCCATCTGTCAGCAGATCGTCCGCACGCACGGGGGCGAGCTGCGCGTGCACAGCGCGCCGGGGCAGGGCGCCACCTTCACGCTGCTGCTGCCGCCCGCGCCCGTGCAGAGCGCGGGGAGCCTGGTGCCGCTGCACGCCGTGGCGCGCGGCGAGGAGGCGCCGGAGACGGCGGCCTCCGGGCGGCGCGGGCGGGTGCTCATCGTGGACGACGAGCCCCGGCTGGCGCAGTCCATGCGCCTGTTGCTGGAGCCCGGCCACGACGTGGTCACCGTCACGCGCGGCGAGGACGCGCTGGCGAGGGTGGCCGCGGGCGAGTCCTTCGACGTGGTGCTGTGCGACCTCCAGATGCCGGGCATGGACGGCATCGCGGTGTACCGGCGGCTCCAGTCGGAGGCGCCCGCGCTGGCGTCGCGCGTGGTGTTCATCTCCGGCGGGGCGTCATCACCGGAGGCGAGGGCGTTCGTGGAGGCGGTGGCCCAGCGGGTGCTGGAGAAGCCGGTCCGCCCGGACGTGCTGCTGTCCACGGTGGAGGCGGTGCTGGAGGGCGGCCCCCAACCGGTGGCGGCGCGCGGCGCGGTGGGCGGCACGCGCCGCGGCTAGGGTCCGCTCAGACGCGCAGCCACTTGCGGGCGGTGGGGCCGAAGAAGCGCACCACGCCGCCCACCAGGAAGAAGCGCACCGAGCGGCCGATGATGGACGCGAGCAGGAAGCGCTCCAGCGGCACCGACACCAGGCCGCTGCCGATGGCGACGATCTTGAACGGCGTGGGCAGGATGGAGCACAGGAGCGCCAGCACCCAGAAGTTGCGCCCCAGCAGCTCGCCCACCGTGCCGGACACGCCGAAGCGGTCCACGCGCACGTCCAGGTCGATGTGCAGGAGCTGGGTGATGCCCTCGCCCACGAACGCCCCCAGGCCATAGCCGATGAGGCCGCCCACCAGGCTCGCCAGGGTGCCCAGCAGGCAGTAGCGCACCCACTTCTTCGGCTGGGCGAGCACCATGGGGACCAGCACCGCGAAGGGCGGGATGGGGAAGACGGAGCCATCCACCACCGACACCGCCATCATCGTGGCGAGCGCGTGCGGGGTGGAGGAGGCGGCCTCCACGCGCTGGTACAGCCGGCGGTACCAGGACGGCTTCGGGGCGTCAGCGGCCGTGGCGGCCGGGGAGGTCTGGGGGGAAGGCTCGGTGGAGGACATTCGGGGGCGCACCCTAGCGGAACCCGGGGCCCTTGCCACCGGGCCCCCGGGCCCGGATGCCTGCCTGATTGGAATGCGCCCCATGCCCCGGGGGCTTACACACGGGGAAGGGTGACCATGACCGCACAAGAGACCGTGGAACGCGCCGCCGGTGCGCTGAAGGTATTTCCCCTGCCGTCGGCGGTCCTGTTCCCGCACACCGTGATTCCCCTGCACATCTTCGAGCCCCGCTACCGGGCCCTGGTGAAGGACGCCCTCGCCACGGACCGGGTGCTGGCGCTGGGCCAGTTGGAGCCGGGCTGGGAGGGCAACTACGAGGGCCGCCCGCCGCTCCAGCCCCTGATGTGCGCGGGCGTCATCGTCTGGGACGAGCAGGTGGAGGACGGGCGCTACAACATCCTCCTGCAGGGCGTCAGCCGCGTCCGGATGGTGACGGAGCTGGCGCCGGACACGCCCTACCGCCAGGTGCGCGCCCAGGTGCTGGCGGATCCCCCCTACACCGGGCCGGAGGAGGAGCAACTGCGCCAGGCCGTCTTCGAGCTGGCGGGCCGGGTGCCGCCCTCGTTCGCGGAGAGCCTGCTGCCGGTGGCCGCGCGCGCCGGCGGGGGCATGCTGGCGGACGTGGTGGCGTCCGCGCTGGTGCCGGAGCCTGGACGGCGGCAGGAGCTGCTGGGGGAGCTGGACGTGCGGCGCCGCCTGGAGCAGGTGCTGGAGGACGTGAGCGACCTCTTGAGCCAGCTCCAGCCCATGCGCCCCAGCGGACCGCTGAACTAGCCGTGCGGTCGCGCCCGGCGCGGGAACTGAACGCGCCGGGTCCGGGGCCGCAGCATCCGCTTGCCCTGGCGCCCCCAGGCGCGCATTGCTCGGGGCCTCACGCCTTCTTGAGGGAGAGCGACGCACCATGCGGCTCGTGAAGATTGGCATCGCCAGCGTCAACACCACCGTGGGCGCCTTCCAGGCCAACACCGACCGGGTGCTGGACCTGGCGAGGAAGATGACGGCGGAGGACGTCACGCTGGGCGTCTTCCCCGAGCAGGTCATCGCCGGCTACCCCGCGGAGGACCTGGTCCAGTGGCAGGGCTTCATCGACCACCAGTGGCCGGAGCTGGAGCGCTTCGCGAGCCAGACCGCGGCGCTGCCGCTGGTGAGCATCCTGGGCGTGGGCGTGGCCCACCAGGGCGTGCGCCTCAACTGCGCGGCGGTGGTGGCGGGCGGCAGGGTGCTGGGCCTGGTGCCCAAGGAGAAGCTGCCCACGTACAACGTCTTCTATGAAGGCCGCACCTTCGGCCACGGCCAGCCGGGCATGGCGGAGCGCCACCGGGGCGTGCCGCTGGGCGACTACCTCTTCCAGTTCGACTTCGGCACGCTGGCGCCGGAGGTGTGCGAGGACATCTGGAGCGCGGACGGCCCCATGCGCCGGCGCGCGTACTCCGGCGGCGAGCTGGTGGTGAACCTGTCCGCGTCCCCCTTCCGGCTGGGCTTCTGGGAGACGCGCCGCGAGCTCATCGCCACGCGCGCGTCCGACCACCAGGTCACCATCGCCTACGCGAACGCGGTGGGCAGCAACGACGGGCTCATCTTCGACGGCGGCGGCTTCATCAACCAGAACGGCCGCCACGTGCTGGAGACGCCGCGCTTCCAGCAGGGCTTCACCTCCGCCGTGGTGGACCTGGACCGCACGCTGCGCCTGCGCACGGAGAACACCACCTGGCGCGTGGACCGCGAGGACTGGATCGCGGCCGGCGGTGGGAAGGTGCCCACCCTGGACTGCACGCAGGCGGTGAAGACGCAGCGCCAGAAGCTGACGTACCCCGTGCCCGCGCACCGCAGCTTCTTCCTGCCCGCGCCGGACACCCGCCGCACCGCGCGCGTGGCGCTGTGCGAGGACATCCTGGACGCGCTGTCGCTGGGCGTGGGCGACTACTTCGAGAAGACGCGCGCCTTCAAGCTGTTCGGCATCGCGCTGTCGGGCGGGCGGGACTCGCTGCTCACGCTGCTCATCGCGCACCGGTACGCGAAGCGCGCGCGGCCGGACAACCCGGGCTCGCTCATCCAGGCGTTCTACATGCCCAGCCCGTACTCCAGCCAGCAGACGCGCGACGCGGCGGAGACCATCGCGCGGGAGCTGGGCGTGCCCTTCCAGGTGGTCTCCATCGAGGAGGCCTTCGAGCGGGAGAAGGCCGCCGCCCAGACGATGCTGGGCGAGACGAAGCTCACCCCCATCACGGAGCAGAACATCCAGGCCCGCATCCGCGCCCAGCGCATGTGGAACTGGAGCAACTCCTGCGGCGGCCTGTTCCTGCAGACGGGCAACATGAGCGAGAAGTCCGTGGGCTACACCACCATCGGCGGAGACCTGATGGGCGCGCTCGCGGTCATCGCCAACGTGCCCAAGACGGTGGTGATGTACCTGCTGGACTACCTCCAGGAGACCACCGGCTACGAGGGCATCCGCAAGGTGCTGGCCAGGCCCGCGGGGCCGGAGCTGGCGCATGATCAGGTGGGCGAGGAGGAGCTGATGCCCTTCCCCATCCTGGACGCGTGCTTCTACCTGCACGCGGGGGAGAAGCTCACCCCGTCGGAGATGCGCACCGCGCTCACCGCGATGTTCCCGGAGGTGGAGGCGGACCGGCTGGGCGGGTACGTGGACCGCTTCGTGCGCCTGTTCCAGCAATCCATCTACAAGTGGGTGCAGGCGCCGCTGTCGCTGCACATCGGCAACCTGGACCTGGACCGGGAACGCGCGCTGCAATTGCCTGTCGTCACCGGCTCGGCCTGGCTGCGCAACGCGTGACGGATGTTTATTGATGTCTGGTTTTGACGGTGGACGGGGAGGCGTCCAGGCCCTCCGCCCCCGTGAAGTGGCTCTGAAACCACGCCTCGCCCCCTGGGGGGCAGGCGGGCAGGTCACCTTTCTTTGACGACCCGCGCAAGGCTTGCCGGACGTCCCTCGCACGACAACCTTCATGTCAGTCAGTCGACGATGGAGGGTTGGATGAAAGCGAAAATTCTGGCGGGCGCCGTCGCGGCGCTCATGTATGGGACGGGCGCGGGTGCGGCGGAGAAGGATTGCCCTCCAGGGCAGACCGCGGTCCACAAGGACAAGCAGCAGACGACGGCGCAATCCTCCCAGGACGGGGTCCAGGAGGAGGATCTCCTCATCGAGGAGACGCCGGTGGATGAATCGCTTCAGGGGACGGGCGGCAGCGGGTCGATCGATGACTCCTCGCAGACCAGCCAGAACCTGGGCACCAGCGACCGGGGCCTGAGCAGCCCCAGCGCGGACGTCAAGGGCGGCAGCGGCGCCGTCTACCTGAACATGCCGCTGCGCTGCGAGCCGGTGAACCAGGCCGGCGTGGGCGGCAGCGGCGCCGGCGTGGGCGGCAGTGGCTCCAGTGGCACCACGATGCCGCAGAGCGAACCCATTGAACCGGCGCCCGCGGCGCCGCCTCCCGCGCCGCCGCCTCCCGCGGCGCAGCCTCCCGCGCCGCCTCCGCCTCCGTCCGGCACGAGCAGCGGTGGCATGAGCCAGCGTGACAGCGGGATGTACGGCCAGGAGGCCACGGGCGGCAGCGGCGTGACCACGCCTCCTCCGGCCTACTCGCCCTCGGCGTCAGCCAATGAGGACATCCAGCCGCTGGAGGTGGAGAAGAAGAGCAAGGGCGACAACAAGGGCCTGACGCTGCTCATCGGTGGCGGTGTGGAAGGCTACACCGGCGCCCTGGCCCCGCAGCTCGCCCCCGGCCCCTCCGCGGCCGTGACGGCGTCGCTCAAGCCGACGTCCGTGCTGGGCATCGAGGTCGGCTACTCCGGCGCCTTGAACAACATCAAGGACGCGGGCTCCGCGGGCGCGGATACCGGCCCGGACCTGGTGCGCAACGGCGGCCAGGCGGCCCTGACGCTCGCGGTGACGCCCACGGCGGTGCAGCCGTACCTGCTGGGTGGCATCGGCATCAGCAACTACCACTTCCGCGGCGGTGAGTCGCTCGGCTACAGCGACGACACCGTGGGCAACATCCCGGCGGGCGTGGGCGTGCGCGGCCACTTCGGCCACTTCACCGCGGACCTGCGTGGCTACTACAACTTCCTGTTCGACAAGCAGTTCGCCCCGGACATCCAGCCGGGCGGCAGCGACCCGTCGGGCGGTGGTAGCTACACGACCACGCTGAACGTGGGCGGTACCTTCTGACCTGAAGTCTCCATGGCAGGAGCTGACGGCGGGGTGTCCGGAATCATCCGGGTCCCCGCCGTCACTTTTTTATTCCGGTCCGGGGCGGGGCATTCAGGGAGGCAGGAGGGTGCGCGCGGCGTTAGAGTGCGCATTTTTCCATGGCGGATTCCCGCCTGAGGAGCCTGGCATGAGCCTGGGAGTAGAAGACGTGAAGGTCGGGACCGGGGCGGAAGCGGTCTCTGGCAAGCGGGTGACGGTGCACTACGTGGGCACGCTCACGGACGGCAAGAAGTTCGACAGCAGCCGGGACCGGGGGCAGGGCTTCACCTTCCCGCTGGGCGCCGGCCACGTCATCCAGGGCTGGGACCAGGGCGTCGCCGGCATGAAGGTCGGCGGCATCCGCAAGCTCACCATCCCGCCGGAGCTGGGCTACGGCTCGCGCGGCGCGGCCGGTGTGATTCCCCCCAACGCCACCCTCCTGTTCGAGGTGGAGCTGTTGGACGTCCGGTAGGAGGAGACTTCATGGCGACGCTCGAAATCACGAAGGACAACTTCAAGGAGACGGTGGGCAAGAGCGGCATCGTCATCCTGGACTGGTGGGCGACCTGGTGTGGTCCCTGCCGCGCGTTCGCGCCCATCTTCGAGAGCACCTCCAACAAGCACGCGGACATCGTGTTCGGGAAGATCGACACCGACGCGCAGCCGGAGCTGTCCGGTGCTTTCGAGATTCGCTCCATCCCCACGCTGATGGTGTTCCGGGACGGCATCCTCCTGTTCGAGCAGCCGGGCGCGATGCCGGCGGCGGCGCTGGAGGACCTGCTCCGGCAGGTCCGCGCGCTGAACATGGATGACGTGCGGCGCGAGGTCGAAGCGCAGCGCGCCGCGAAGGAAGCGCCCAAGGCCTGAGGGTTCGCCGGGGCCTTCCCTGTCGTGACGGGGAGGCCCTACGGCGCGGCGACGGTGCAGACGCCGCCGCCGTTGAGGTGCGCCTGATCCACGATGCTCCGGGCGACGAACTCCTGGAGCGTGCGCAGGGCGTAGGCGCCCGGCTGGTAGACGACGGGCTGGCCCTGGGCGTCGCGCAGCTCGCCCCCATCCAGCCCGCGCAGGTCGAGCAGGTCCTGGGTCGCCAGCCCCTCCGGCGTGATGGCGTGGTTCACGTCCGCGGTGGCGGCGATGGCCTCGAAGCGGAGCTGCACGCCGCGGTGGGTGCCCAGCCGGTCGTAGAACATGTGCTCGGCGTGGATGGTGACCTCCGCCTCCGCCACGGAGCCCTCCGGCACGACGATGCCCTGGGTGCCGTCCGCGCCGTTGATGCAGTCCACCATCCGCGCGTCCACGGGGAAGCCCATGCGGAAGGTGTAGACGCCCAGGGTGGGGTCGCGGTTCTGCGCGCGGCCCTCCACGAAGTAGCTGAAGCCGCGCTCGCGCATCATCGCCAGGTCTTCCGAGGACACGGACGCGCCCGCCACGGTGCGGGCCTCCGGAGGGCTCACGCGGAAGGCCACGCCGTAGCGCCCCGCCTCCAGGCCCGTCAGGCCGGTGAGGGGCACGTCCCCCTTCTGCACATCCACCAGCAGGTGCTCCGTCGTGGCGTGCACGTCGCCAGCCGCGGAGGTGAGGGTGAAGTCCCCCAGGGACACCAGGTACTTCGTGAACTGCACGGACCAGCCGTCCTGGAAGAGGTGATCCGCGTAGCCGCGCTGCGTGCCGTCCCCGCCGCTCAACGACACCCGCGCGTCACCTCGCGCCACGGCGTCGCCGCAGCCGGAGGCCGCGAGCCCCAGCGCACCCAGCAGCAGGCCACGAGTCCACATGCTTCGTTGGTTCATGCATCTGGTTGGTATTTGTAACTATGTTGCAAGTCAAGTCTGGGTTGCGGTATCCACGGGCGGCCGTTGGAAGGGCCGCCCGTGCCGGGTGGGCCCCGAAGGCCGAGGTCGTTGCCCGTGTTCATCCCGACGCTGGTGCTCTGGCTGTTGAGCGCGTCGCCCGAAGCGCCCGTGACGCCGCCCGTGCCCGTGGAGGCGCCGCCGCCCGTGATGCCGGCGGACGTCCCGCCGTTGACGGAGGCCGTGCGGGTGCTGCTGCGGCTGACCATCGACAGCGGGGGAGAGGTGTCCCAGGTGGAGGTCCAGGAGTCCGGGGGCACCGCGTTCGACCGGGCCGCGATGGCGGCGGCCCTGCGCTGGCGCTTCGAGCCCGCGCGCCAGGGTGGAGCGCCGCTGGAGGTGCGCGTGGACGTGCCGGTGACGTTCGAGCCGGTGGCGCAGGCCGTGCCGCTCGCGGCGGAGCTGCCAGGGCTCGCGGGGACGGAGCAACCCACGACGCCCCCGAAGCGGGAGCCGCCCGTGTTCTCCACCACGGTGCGCGGGCAGTCCGCCGCGCCGCCTCCTGTCGCCGTGGGGGACTTCCACATCACGGTGGGGCAACTGGCGGACGTGCCTCGCAACTCGGCCACGGAGCTGATGCTGCTCGCGCCGGGCGTGATGCTCGCCAACCACGGCGGGGAGGGGCACGCGGAGACCGTCTACCTGCGCGGCTTCGACGCGGGCGAGGGCAAGGACGTGGAGATGCGCCTGGACGGCGTGCCCCTCAACGAGGTCTCCAACGCCCACGGCCACGGCTACGCGGACACGTACTTCATCATCCCGGAGCTGGTGCAGTCCCTGCGCGTGACGGAGGGGCCCTATGAGCCGTCCCAGGGCGACTTCGGCGTCGCGGGCACGGTGGAGTACCAACTGGGGCTGGAGCGGCGGGGCCTCACCGCGTCCGCCAGCTACGGCGGCTTCGCGTCGCGCCGGCTGTCCCTGGTGTGGGGCCCGCCCGAGTCCACCGCCGCCACCTTCGTCGGCGTGCTGCTGCGCCAGGGGCATGGCTTCGGCCCCAACCGCGCGTACGCGAACGCGGGCCTGATGGCCCAGACGGAGCTGCGCCTGGGGCCGGAGACGAAGCTGCGCCTGTTCGGCGCGAGCTACGGCGCGCGCTATGCCTCCGCGGGCGTGGTGCGGGAGACGGACGTCGTGGACGCGCGGCTGCCGTGCGGGCCGGACGCGGACTCGCAGTTCTTCTGCCTCTACGACCCGAACCAGGGCGGCGCGAGCCAGCGCCATCTTGCCTCCGTGGAGCTGACGTCCCGGCTGGAGCGCGGAGGCCGCTTCGTGCAGCAGGCCTTCGCCATCGCCCGGCAGATGCGCAGCCGCGAGAACTTCACCGGCTTCCTCCAGGACACGCCCCCCATCGGCGAAGCCCAGCGCGGTGACAACACGGAGCAGTCCTACCAGGGCACCACCGTGGGCCTGCGCGGGCGCTACACCCCGGGCCTCACCGCGTGGGGGCAGCCTCGGCCGGTGGAGCTGGGCTACGTGGCCCGCTACGACGACGTGCACACCCGCGCGCGGCGCCTGCGCGACAAGGGCGGCGCGCCCTACGCCACCGTGTTCGACAACCAGGTGCGCGTGACGAACCTGGGCGCGTACCTGTCCCTGCGCGGCGCGCCGCTGGAGTGGCTCACGCTGCGGGGCGGCGCGCGCGTGGACGCGTTCCTGTTCGGCGTGGAGGACCTGAACCGGCCGGCGGCGGACCGGCAGGGGGCGCGCATCCCGGAGGAGTCCGTGGAGGCCTACGGCTTCTTCGCCAGCCCTCGCGCCAGCGCGGAGGTGCGCCTGACGCCGCGCCTCACGTGGCTGACCAGCGCGGGCCTGGGTGCCCGCTCCAGCGACGCGGCCGGCCTGTCCGACGCGGAGTTCGCGCCCTACGCGCGGGTGACGTCGGGGGAGACGGGCCTGGGCTGGCGGTGGGGCGACGGCCCGTCCGCGCTGGAGCTGCGCGGCGCCGTGTTCGCCACGCGCGTGTCGCAGGACCTGGTGTTCAGCGAGACGACCGGGCGCAACCAACCCATTGGCCCGTCGCAGCGCCTGGGCGCGTTCGGCAGCGCGCGCTTCCAGTGGGAGCAGCACCTGGACGTGCTGGCGAGCCTCGCGTGGGCCCGCGCGACGCAGCCGTTGCCTGGAGCATCAGCCTGGAAGCTGTGGGACGGCGCGGTGCTGCCGTACATCCCGCAGGTGCTGGGCCGCGTGGACGCGTCGTGGCGGGGCACGGCCACCGTGGCCCGGCAGCCGGTGGGGTGGAGCGTGGCGCTGGGGCACAGCGCCATCGGGCCCAAGCCCCTGCCGTTGAACCGCTACAGCGAGCCCATCTTCCTCTTCGACGTGGCGGCCCGCGCGCGCTGGCGCGCCGTGGAGCTGGGCCTGGCCGTGGAGAACCTGCTGGACGCGCGCTGGCGGGAGTCCGAGTTCAACTACGTGTCCAACTTCCGGGGCCCCGACGCGCCCGCGTCCCTGCTGGCCACGCGCCACTTCTCCGCCGGTGCCCCTCGCACCGTGCGCGGCACCCTCACCGTGTACCTGGACCTCCAGGAGGACCCGCCATGAAGCGCTGTTCGCGTCGTGCCTTCACGTGGATGTTGGGCGGAGCGCTCGCGGCGGGCTGCGGCCTGTCCGGCACCGGCGGGCGGAGCATCACCTTCCGCATGGGCCTGCGCACGGCGCTCGCGCCCGGGGAGACGACCGTCGGCGCCTTCACCACCGACACCGGCTGGCGCGTGACGCTCACCACCGCGCGCCTGGTGCTGGGGCCCATCTACCTGTTCGAGAAGGCCTCGCCCCTCCAGCCCCAGGCCCTGCTGCGCCGCCTGGGAGACGCGCTGCTGCCCACCGCGCACGCGCACGAAGGGGACTTCTTCTCCGGGGGCCGCGTGCTGGGCGAGTGGGACCGGGAGGTGGTCTTCGACCTGCTCGCGGACGCGGGACAGGCGCGCGTGTTGGGGCGCTCTCCTGGCATCGCGGGCCTGGCGCGGTCGCTGTCGCTGCTGCTCCAGCCGCCATCGAGCGCCCTGGGCGCGGAGGCGGACGTGATGCAGGGGCGCTCCCTGTTCCTGGAGGGCGTCGCGACCCAGGGCGCGGCGCGCGTGCCCTTCCGTGTGGCGATGGACTTCCCGCCGCCCGTGGAGCTCCAGCGCGTGGACTTCGTGCCCATCGAGGTGGACCTGGACGACGAGGGCCTCTTCGTCCTGGAGCCCCAGCCGCACCGCTGGTTCACCGGCGCGCGCTTCGAGCGGCTGACGGTGCCCGCGGAGGGGACGCCGGTGGACGTGGGGGCGGACACCCAGGTGTACCGCGCGCTGAGCGTCAACGTGCGCCGCTACGACGCGTTCACGGGCGCGTGGGAGCCCGCGGCGTGATTCACACCTGCGTCCAGAATGGCGCCAGCACCAGGTCGACCTTGTTGAAGGGCTCGACGCGCACGCGCTCCTCGTTCACGAAGGTGTGCAGGAGCACCCAGCGCTCGTGCTCCTGGCGGAACACCTCCACCACGCGGTGCACAGGGTTGATGACCCAGGCGTTGCGGATGCCCGCGCGGGCGTAGCGCGGCAGCTTGATGGTCAGGTCCAGCTTCGCGGTGGCGGGCGTGAGCACCTCGCAGATCCAATCCGGCACGCGGTCGATGAACGAGCCATCCGGCAGGGTCGGCGGCCGGCCGCTCATCCAGCCCGCCAGGTCCGGGACGAGCACGTCCTCGCCCAGCAGCAGCCGGGGCTCGGAGGTCCACCACCAGCCCTCCGGCGCGCGTCCCATGAGCGGCGTCATGCCCTGCTTGCGCGCGATGGGCGGCGACGAGACGTAGAGGATGCCGTCGAGCGCCTCGCCCACCAGGTAGTGGGGCAACGTCTGCACTTCCTCGTAGGGGGCGAGCGTCCTTCGGGGAGCGGCGTGGCGCATGCGGGGTGCCTCCGGGTCCGAGAGAGACCGTCACCGTAGCGGGCAGCCCGTCACGCGGCATTGGACCGGCGGGGCGGCCCACCTTGTCCTGGTGGACGCAGGCCCTCCCCGCGGGCCGTGTGGGGTTGCTATTCGCGCTCCAGCACGAACTGGATGTGCTCCGAGGCCACGGGGCCGAACTGGAGCAGGTGGATCTGATCCCCCGGCTCCGACGTGAACGTCAGCGTGTGCGTGATGCCGGCGCAGATGAACCGCGCGGGGGCGAGCACCGACGCCACGTCCGTCCCCGCCGTGTCGTTGGTGACCTTCGTGGGGACCTCCTGGTTCAGGTAGAGCGTGACGTGCTCGGCGTTCTCCGGGTCGGAGATGAAGCCCGTGTAGCCGCCGAAGCCCGCCTCGACGGGGCGCAGGGTGACGTCGTAGCGCGCGTGGCCGGTGTGCGTGTCGGGCGGGAAGTCGAAGGGCGTGCGGCCCGCGGTGACCGCCTCCGGTGGGTTGGCGAGCGTGTGCGTGCACGCGTGCTCCAGCTCCGGGTCGCGCTCGCCGGTGGTGAAGTCCAGCGCGGTGTCGCCGCCCAGCCCCACGGTGTCCGCTGACAGCGCGCGTCCGGCCGCGTCCTTCAGCGCGTCCAGCGACAGGGCGTGGTGCGTGGAGACCTCCAGCGGCCGGGTGCTCTCCTCGGTGCGCGGCACGGTGACGGTGAGCGTGCGCGCGTCCTCGGACCAGGTGCCGGTGAGGACGCGGGCGGGGGCGGTGGTGTCCGTGCGGTCGTGAAGCGTGACCCGGGCGGCGGACGGGTCCATGGGCTCGCTGAAGGTGAGCGTGAGCACCTTGCGGAAGGCGATGACCGGCGTCTGTCCGGACGCGTCCAGGTACATCTCCAGCGGGTAGACGTCCGCCTCGCCCTCGGAGGGACGGGAGGTGGTGACGGTGGCGCTGGACACGCTCGTGCCCGCGTCGGTGCTGGTGCCCGCATCGGAACCCGCGTCGGTGCTGGTGCCCGCGTCCGGCGTGACGATGGGGGCGTCGTCAGCGCAGCCGGTCAGCGCGAGGGCGGCACAGGTGGCGAACAGGAAGGTGGCGGAAGAGAGACGCATCGGGGGGAGTCCTTCGTGCATGCGGGGAAAGGCTCGCGCCAGAGCACCCTTCCGAGGGAGGTGCTCCGGCGCGGGGAGCGGACCTTCTCAGGCCCGCGTCAGGAGACGGCGGTCAGCACTGCGACCCGTCGCAGTTGTCGTCGATGCCGTTGCCGCAGATCTCCGTGGCGCCCGGGTTGATGCTGGCGCCGGAGCCCGGCGTGTCATTGCAGTCGAAGCGCTGCGTCGTGTAGCCGGAGGGCGGCGTGCACGCGGTGTAGACGGACACGGAGCTGTTGCCGTACCCGTCACCGTCCGCGTCCTGGTAGTAGCGCGTGCGCGTGTCGTTGAGGAACTCCGGCACCACGGTGAGCGCGTTGCCGGACGCCGGCCCCGCCGCGAGGATGTACGTCGTGCCCGCCGTCAGGTCGTAGACGGACACGTACGCGAGCGAACACCCGGAGGCCGACACGGTGTGCGCCAGCGCGGAGGGCACCGTGGCGCTGGTGGCGCCGTTGACGACGGTGAAGGCCACGTTCTGCGTCCGGTAGAACGCGTACGAACCGGTGGTGGCCGGCACGTACGTCACGGAGCCCTCGGCGCCGGACGGCAGCGCCAGGTCATAGGCCTTGTGCTTCGTGCTGATGGCGGGCGCGCTGGTGACACGCGTGGCGCTCGCCGTGATGGACACGTGGTCCGTGGGGTTGCCGGCGTGGGCGCACGCGTGCGTGGTGATGCTCGTGCCCAGCGACGTGCAACCGGCCTCCAGCTCCTGCGAGTCCTGCGCCTCGAAGGAGGCCTCCGGCGCCTCCTCCATCGGTCCGCAGGCCGTCAGGCCGAGCGACAACAGCGCGCCCAGCGCGATGCGCTTCATCTTCAACATGGGTGTTTCCTTTCGGGATGCCGGACGCGGCGGGGTGCCAGGCGGTCAAGAACCGCCGGTGCGTCCGGTGAATGATTCATGATGCAAAAGCAACTGTATTGCAATTAATCCCAGCGCGATTCAGGCCGTCACTGGAGGTGCTCGATGACGAGCCCGAGGCTGGTGAGCGGGGTGGGGCCGAAGGTGACGGTGTACTGGACCTTGTCCGTCAGCTCGTAGCCGACCATGTGCTTCAGGCCGTCGCAGGAGCCGCCCGTGGCCTGGGTGCCCTGGGGCTCCACGACGCGCTCGCCTTCCTTCACGGTGACGGCGACGTCGGGCGTGCTCAGGTAGAGGATGAAGTCACCGCTCGCCCAGGCCTTGAAGCTGAAGGTGCCCACGGACTGGCCGTTCTCCGGGCGCAGTTGGACGGTGTAGTGCGTGTGGAAGTCATCCACGCGCGGCTGCCGCTCGGGCGACGCGGTGACGGTGGCGAAGGGGCCGTTCGTGACGTGCCAGCAGGCGTGCTCGCCCTTGTCCCCGAAGTCGAAGTCCGTGCGCGGCACGTAGTTCGGGTCCGTCACGCAGGACAGGCCCGCTTCGCTGGCCAGGTAGCCCCGGTTGCAGTGGCACCAGTCGCCCTCAGGCTCGCGGTGGATGTGGCCGTTGGGGGCGCATGGGTCGCCCTGCTCCTGGGGCGTGTCGTCCGGGCCGGGTGATGCGTCGTCGCCGCCGCAGGCGGTCAGGACCGCGAGGCCGCCGGCCAGGAGGAGGGCTGGAAACGGGGTGCGCATGGGGCTGCCTCACCTGGCTTCGTGGTGGTCGTGGCCCGTCTCCTCCACGATGAGGAGGAACGTGGCGGGCTGGGGAACGACGGCCGCGAAGTCCAGGCGGTAGTCCACGCCACCCTCCAGGTCGGCCGTGACGGCGGTGCGCAGGTTGCCGCAGACCTCCTGCGGGACGTGGTAGCGGCACTCGAGCCCGACCTCCTCGTTGGTGGCCGCGTTGAAGACGCGGACGGCGCGGTAGCCGGAGGTGAGGATGGCGTACTCGTTGGACTCTTCCGGCGTGAAGATGACGGAGCCCGCGTAGGCCAGCGTCCACTGCTGGTAGGTGATTGCCGGCAGGGTGACGTTGTACGCGGTGTGCCCCACGCTCACGTCCACGAAGGACGGGCCGCCGTAGGGCGCGGCGGTGACGGACTCGAAGGGTCCGTATTCGGCGTGGATGCAGGAGTGCTCGGCGACCTCCGCCAGCTCCGCCGTGTCCTCGCAGGCGGCGAGCAGCTCCGACTGCTGGGTGACGGGGGCTTGCGACTCCGGGGCGGGGGCTTCTTCGGTACCACAGCCGGCGAGCAGGACGACGGCGCCAGCGGCGAGCAGGGCATGCTTCAACATGGGGAACTCCTTGGATGGGTGCGGCGGGTGAAGACGGGGGCTAGGTGCGGTCCGGGCGCAGGACGAGCCACGGGACGCGCACCTCGCCCGAGGGGAGGTGCTCGGGCGGGAGCTGGAGGTGGGCGCCGCTGGCGCTGGGGGACAGGCGGGCCGTGCGTTCCCAGGCGTCGCGGAAGGACGCCTCGTCCGGGAAGGTGACGCGCGTCACGCAGCCCGCGGCGTAGCAGTGGGGCGGCTCCGCCTGGACGGGCCGAACGTCCTGCCCGATGCGCGCGTGCCACGTGTCCAGCGCGGCGCGGGCGTCCCGGGTCCAGGGCTCCGCGCTGTCGCCGGACGCGGTGAGCTCCGCGAGCACTGCGTCCCGGCGGGCTCGAGGAGTGGGGTGGTCCTCGCGCAGGGCCCGCACCAGCCGCACGCGCGTGTCGTGCAACACCCGGCGCTCACGGTCCCGGAGCTCCGGCTGCGGAGGCCCCTTCACCGCCAACGCCGCGTCGAGGAACACCTCGGGCGACAGGGGCGTCTCCGGTTCCGGCGCGGCAGGCGTGGACGCCCGCACGGGCCCGGTGGGGCGGGGCGCGGCTTCGGCCCCCGAGGGAGGGGCGGGCGCCGGCTGGGACACGGTGGGCGGAGCGGGGACCGGCTCGGCGGGGAGCACCAGCGGCCGGTGCAGCCAGGCCACCGCGAGACACGACAACACGACCCCCGTGCCTCCCACACTCCAGATGATGCGGCTCATGGTGTCCCCTCCGGACGCACCTGTGGCGGTGCGCGCGCCGCCCCGCCTTCCCGCGAGGGGCCCGCAATAGATGCCACCACGAGTCACATGCAATCAAGTTGCATTTGTTGGGTCGAGGCCGGGGAGTGTCGTGCGGGGTGGCTGTCACCTCGATTCCACGAAGGGGGGCTGGTCCTGGGGCGCGGGCGTGCGGAAGATGGGGCGCTTTTGTCCCGCAGGGCTGGAGGTGCCGTGAAATGAGAGGGTCGTCCTTCTTGTCGCGCGTCCTGGTGTTGTCCGTGCTGGTGCTCCCCGCGTTGGCGCAGGCGGGCTCGTATCTCCGGGTGGTGAGCTGGAACCTCCGCCACGAGGGCTGGGCGGCCGAGCAGACCTACCTGGATGACGCGAAGCAGTTGTGGAACCAGTTCGGCGCGAACAGCAACTCGAACAATGGCTGTGACCTGGTGTTCCTCCAGGAGGTGATGGCCGCGTCCGCGGCGACGGCCATCGCGCAGAACCTGACGCAGGTCTCCGGGGTGACGTGGACGGCGGTGGTGACGCCGCTCATCGGCCGGTCGTCCTACAAGGAGTCCTACGCGGTGCTGTACCGGACGGACACGGTGTCGCTCCTGTCCTCCACGGTGTGGACGGACACGGGGGACCTGTTCGAGCGCGAGCCGCAGGTGGTGAAGGTGCGCCACGTGCCCACGGGCGCGGACTACACGTTCCTCAACTGGCACGCGGTGTGGGGCACGGCGACGGACCGCACGCTGGAGGCGCAGGCCATCGACGGCGTGTTCGCGTCCGTGCAGTCCGCCAGCACCTCGGACCAGGACGTCATCCTCGTGGGCGACCACAACATGGCCTGCACGCACGCGTCCTGGAGCCAGTTGAAGGGCCTGTCGCCCGCGGTGACCTGCAAGCTGGACGTGGCCACCACGATGAACACGTCTGGCGGCTACGCCAACCCGTACGACCACTTCTGGATGCAGGACACCTACGTGACGGAGTTCTCCAGCACGGGCCGCGACTACATCGCGAACCCGCTGGACTACGTCACCCGGCTGTCGGACCACGCGCCGGTGTGGCTGTCCCTGTACTCCAGCAGCGACACGGACTGATGCGCGTGAAGCGGCGCCTGGCCGGGATGCTGGTGGCGGTGCTCGTGGGCGTGGGCGTGTGGATGCTGCTGCGTCCCGAGCCCGCGCCGCCGCTGGCGCCGCCATCACCTCCCGTGTCCGCGAGGGTCGAGAACGCCGGTGCGCCGGAGGTGGCGCCCCCGGTGGAGGCCGCGGTGGACGCGGGCCTGTGGCTGACGGCGACGCTGGAGGGCTCGCGTCCGTTCGAGGGCAAGGCGCGCGTGGGCGCGGCGTTCATCTCCGATTCGGATCGCGGCTGGTGGGAAGAGGAGGGCCGCCGGCGCCTCTCGCGCGCGGGGCCCAAGCGCCTGGAGGAGATGGCCAACGTGCGGGAGTGGGTGGAGGCCCCGGTCACCGCGTCCGCGCAGGGCGGCGGGGTGGGACCGGTGGCGGTGCCTTCCGCGCCGCGCTACCAGGTGATGGCGTACGCGCCGGACGGCACGGTCTGGTGGGGCGACCATGTGCCGGACACGCAGCCGGTGACGGGGCGGGTGGACGTGGGCCGGCTGCGGGAACACCCGCCCACGGGCGTGCGCGTGCGGCTGGAGGGGGCTCGGGATGTCTCGGGCACCTTCACCGTGCGGATGCAGCGGGGCGTGGATCCGGACGACGCGGAGGAGGCCAGCATGCTGCTGCCGGTGCTGGCGCTGGCGGCGCCGGAGTGGATGCACGCCTTCGAGAACGACACCCCCGTGCCCCTGGTGAAGGACGGGGAGACGCGGCTCGCGCCCCTGCCGCCGGACCGGTCGCTGCGGCTGTGGTTGCGCACGCCTTCGGGGAGGCAGAGCGAGCCGGTGGAGGTGCCCCTGCGCGAGGGCATCGTGGCGCCGGTGACGCTGGACGTGGCGAAGCTGTTCCCCGAGGGCGTGGGCGACACCGTCACGCTGCGGGGACGGGTGCTGCTGGGCGATGGGGCTCGCCCCCTGGGGCCGGCGGTGTACCGGCAAGGGGATGGCGGTGAGGAGCACCCGCTCGCGCCGGACGGCCACTTCACGATTCCGGACGTGCCGACGTGGACGGAGACCCGCTTCACGGTGCGGCGGGAGGTGACGGAGGACGAGGGCCGGCCCGTGGGGCCCTCGTGGTGGGACTTCGTCTTCACGCCGACGGCGGAGTCGCGGGGCACCGTGGACGTGGTGTGGCGCATGCCGGTGTACCGGTGGCTGGTGCTGCGGATGGATGGCTTCACCCGGGCGCAGTTGAGGGAGCGCTCATCGCCGCCCTATCCGGTGTACCTGCTGGAGCGCCGCGACGCGCGAGGCGCCTGGAGCATCGTGCCCACGCGGGAGTTCCGCCCGGAGGAAGACGGCCTCGCGGTGTCGCTGCTGGAGCCCGGCACGTACCGGCTCCAGGTGGCGTCGTCGCCGTACGCGTCACGGCCGAGCAGCACCGCCCGGGCGGGCGAGGACTTCTCGGACGTGGAGACGCGGCTGTCACCGGAGGACGCGGCCGTGTCCACGTGCGAGGTGCGGGTCACCCGCGAGGGACGGCCGGTGGCGGGCGCGCTCGTCATCGCGGGCGGAGCGAATCCCTCGCTGCCGCCCGTGCGTGGAGAGACGGACACCGCGGGCCGGTGGCGGATGGGGCCCATCACCTCCAACGCGCTCCCCTTGCAGGTGCATGGCGGGGACGCCATGGATTGGGAGGGCGACGGAGCGGAGGCGTGCCACCGCTCGGGGGTCGTGGAGGTGCGGCTGTAGTTCAGGCGGCCGACGCCGTTAGAAGCTCGTCGGGGGCGTTGGCCAGCTCGGCGTTCTCCTCGGCCACTTCCTCGGCGGTGCGGGCCTGGACGGTCAGGGCCTGCACCCACAGCTCCAGCACGTCCATCAGGGCGCTGCGCGTCTCGCCCTGGAGCGGGGCCAGCCGCCGGGCCATGCGCTCCTGCACCTGCGCGTCGAGCTCGTCCGCGAGCGCGCGGCCCGCGTCGGTGAGGCGCACGCGCACGCGCCTGCGGTCATGCCGCACCGAGCGCTCCCGCCGCACGAGCCCGCCGTCCTCCAGCCGGTCCACCAGTCGGCTCAGGCGCGGCATGGCCAGTCCCCCCAGGCGCGTGGCGAGCACGCCCACGGGCAGCAGGCTCTCCGAGCGCAGCCACCAGAGCGCCTGGAGCTCCCGGGGCTCCCAGTGGGGATGGGTCAGGGCCTCCAGGGGACTCTCCAGCGCGCCGCAGCGGGCCGCGTCCACGAGGAGATTCCGCCACCGCGCCACCTGCACGCGCACCTCCGCCGAGAGCTCCGTCATGCACCCCTCCGTGCCGTGAGCAAGCGCCCGCGTCCAGGCCCCGCGTGCGTCGCATCCGGCAT
The DNA here is from genome assembly GCF_020036995.1 of Corallococcus sp. AS-1-12. Lineage (NCBI taxonomy): Bacteria > Pseudomonadati > Myxococcota > Myxococcia > Myxococcales > Myxococcaceae > Corallococcus > Corallococcus sp. AS-1-12. The sequence goes on from NZ_JAIQDD010000008.1 coordinate 146,596, forward strand.
CCCGCGGGCCGCGGCCCGCGAGGTCATCAACGGAAATACGTGACGGACATATCGAACCGGTTTCTGACCGGATTTCCGCTCAGCGGAAGGTCACGGCCTCGAAGGTCTTCCCATCCGACGAGGAGGCGAGGTGGTGGGGGAACACCGCCCACAACCTTCCCCCCGCGGCCTTGAGGCGCGGGAAGCCGGGCGCGGGCGTGGGCACCTCCAGCGGCACGGCCCGGGTCCCCTCCACGCGGAAGACCTGGTCGCGCACGCTGACGAAGACCTGCCCCTGGAAGACGGCCAGCGAGTGCACGCGGCCCTCCGGCAGCTCCAGCGCGGTGGCCTCGCCGCCATCCGGCAGGACGAGTGCCTGCGATTCGGTGCGCAGGATGAGACCGCCGCCGGGATGCGACTCGACGTCCAGCACGGGCTCCTCCGTGGAGCAGCGGGCCACCAGCGTGTCGCCGTCGAGCGCCCACAGCCCGTCCTCTCCCAGCACGAAGAGCGTGCCGGCCAGGGAGCGCAGCCCGCGGAAGCCCTGCTGCTCCGTCTGGATGCGCTCGAAGCGGGAGGAGGTGATCCGCCCCAGGCCGTTCGTCTCGCAGAGGGCGAAGAGGGTGCCTTCGTGCACCACGCCGTCCACGAGGTTGAGCGCGGTGGCGCCGGTGACCTCCTGGACGGTCCACTCGCCGGAGGCACCCGCTGCTCCCGCGAACGCGAGCGCGGACACGCCAAAGCCCGTCAGGCCCCAGGGCGTGCCCAGGTCGCGGAGGGTGGGCGCCACGTAGCCGTAGGGCAGGGCCCTGGGCAGGCGGTGGCGCTCCCACGTCTTGCCGTCGTGGATGAGCAGGCGGTTGCAGTCCACTTCGTAAGATGGCTCGAAGGGGTCCACCTCGTCCTCGTCCACGGTGACCTGGGAGAGCCACACCTGGTCGGACCAGGGCTGGTTCCAGGGGATGCTCTCGTCGAAGTCCCACAGGTCATCCCCCGACACCGCGCCGTAGTCCGAGGACGGGTGGGGCGTGCCCCCGAGCACCACGACGTGGCCCGCGTCCGTCACGTGGAGATCCGTGAAGGACAGCGCGACGGTGCTCCGGTCCACGGGCGCGGCCTGCGTCTTCGCCTCCGGCGCGGGGGACGCGAGCGCCTCCAGCTCCTTCACCAGGGCCGCGTCGCCCAGGCGCTTCGCGTGCTCCAGCAGGGACTGGCCCTGGACCTTCACGGACAGGTCGCCGCCCAGCGCCCGCAGCGCGAGCAGCCGGCCCACGCGGCAGGGCGTGGACACGGGGCCGTTCAGGAAGGCGAACGTGTCCCAGTCCACGACGTGCTCCAGGCCCAGTAGGAGCTGCCGGGCGAGGGCGTCCTTCGCGGACCGGGGCTCCTGCGCACGCAGCCACGCGAGGAAGCCTTCGTCCGCGAACGCCTGCTCCAGGCCGCGGAACGCACAGGCGTGTTCATCGTCGTGGAAGGGCGAGGGGCGCGGATGCTCGGCCACCCAGTCCAGCAGCGCCTGATACGCCTGGGGCTCACCGTTCCGGGCGCGGTGGATGGCCTTCCACGCCATGACGCCGCGTTCCGCGCGGCCCTGCTCGGGGCCCTCCGGGCGCAGGGCCTGGCTCTCCGCGAGCGCGGCTTCGACCTGCTGGAGACGCGCCGTGTCCGGCGGGGACTGGAGCAGGGCCTCCGCGTGGTGTGCGAGCGCCAGCGACCGGGCCTTGCGCTCGAGGGTCAGCGGCTCGCCGGGCTTCACGTTCCGGGTGAGCGCCAGGATGCGCTCGCGCAGGAGGGCCTGGGCGGACTGCTCTTCCTTCTGCCAGCGGCCGGGCTCCAGGTCCCGGTCGCGGTCCAGCGACCAGTTCAGGTCATGCAGCGCTTCCAGGTGGTCGGGCTCCAGCGCGAGCACCTGGCGCAGCAGCTCCTTGGCCTGCTTGAAGTTCTTCGGGTACGTGTCCAGGAGCTCCGCGGCGCGGGCATGCAGGGTGGCGGCGTCTTGCGATGACATGCGCGCTGTCTAGCGCAGCGGGCGCCCCGGGGGCATTCACTTCACTCCGCGCCCGCCGCCTTGCGCCGCGCCGTCCGCGCCTTCGCGTGGGCCTTGTCGAAGCCCTCGTAGAAGCGCACGGCCTGCTCCCCCACCATCTGGATGTGCTGGTTGTTGAGGTACGCCGTGATGGGCGCGGCGACCAGCGGCATCGCGCGGCCCAGCGTCGTCATGCCGCCCTTCGCGAGCAGCAGCGCCGCCAGCTTGCCCAGCACCTTCGGCCCGGAGCGGTGCAGCGGACCCAGCCCGTTGGCGTAGCCGAACAAATCCAGCAGCTCCCCGCGCGCGCGCTCCGTCTTGAGGTTCGCCTTGTAGAGCGTGGCCACGTCCGTGAGAAGGATGAGCTGCAGGTACGCCATGAACGTCAGGTCCGCCGGCAGCGAGATGAGCCCGAACACGCCGCTCACGCCGCCCACCATGCCCGCGAAGCTCTTCTTCTCGTCCACCAGCCGCTGCGCCAGCTCCTTGGTCGTCGCGGACGGGTAGCGCTTCTCCAGCGCCGCCACGCGCACGCGCGCCCGGCCAATCTCCGCCTGGATGAGGTCCGACAGGCGCAGCGCCCCCAGCTTCTTCATCTCCGCGGGGGTCAGCTTCTTCATGAAGCCCAGCCGCTCCGTCACGCTGTCGTAGAAGGCCATGCCGTCTCCTCCCTGGGGCCGCGATGAACGCGGCCGGTCGTCTCTAGTAACCCCGTTCGGCCAGATACAGGTCCACCAGCGCGCCTTCTTCGTACCAGCCGTGTCGCATCTCCGACTTGAACCACCGCGAGTCCGGACGCGCCGAGCGCACCTCCAGCTTCACCCGGTTGGGCCCCGTGTCGATGACCGCCGCTCTCGCCTTGCACGTCGCGCCCGGCTCCTCGCCGAAGCCGCCCTCCAGGCACACCTCGTCCCCCACCGACAGGCGCCGGGCGTACTCCTGGGCCAGGTAGAGGGCGTCGTCACAGCCGCCGCGCACGGAGGACGTCCCCAGCGCCGCGCAGCGGTCCTGGGCGGGCGCCCGGATGACGGGCACGTTGGAGACGAACGCGTCCTCCTCGTTGGGGTCGCGCTGATACGGGCCCACCTGCTTGCACCCCGCCACCGCCACCAGGACCGTCAGCCCCGCCCACGTCCACTTCATCGCGTCATCGCCTCCGGGACGCGCGTCGCCGCGCCCGCGCCTCAAGGGAAGGGCGGGAAGCATGGCAGACAGGGCCGGAGCGGCAAAGCCGCCCTGGGCAAAGCGTCCCTAGGCGATACGGCGCGCGGGACCGGGGATTTCCTCGGTGACGCCGGGGACCGCCCGGTTCTTGCCGTCCACGAAGACGACCGTGGGCTTCCAGTTGGCGACCTCCGCCTCCTCCACCTCCGCGAAGGTGGCCAGGATGACCAGGTCGCCCGGCTGGTTCAGGTGCGCGGCCGCGCCGTTGATGCAGATGACACCGCTGCCGGACTCGCCCTCCAGGGCGTACGTCTCCAGCCGGGTGCCGCGCGTGACGTTCCACACCGCGACCTTCTCGAAGGGGAGGATGTCCGCCGCCTGGAGCAGGTCCTTGTCGATGGTCACCGAACCCTCGTAGTCGAGGTCGGCCTGGGTCACCGTCGCGCGGTGGATCTTGGACTTGAAGAGGATGCGGCGCATGGGGGGCCCTCGGGAAGCGGCGCAACCGTAACGGCTCCCCTGCCCGGGGACAACATCCCCGGTGTCCCACGCACCGCCTGCTTCCCTGCACGCCCACCGTTTACTTCGTGAAATTCACGAGCTGGCTGAGGTTCAGGGGCACGGACTGCGCGTCTGACGTCAGGTTGCCCGTCAGGCTCACCTGCGCGTTGCCGCCCGAGCGCAGGGCCATGGCCGCGGCGGCCGCGCTCGCGAAGTTGATGGTCAGCGGGAGCGTCACCTGCCGGGTCCCGCTGCCGTCCAGCATGCCCAGGTTGCCCGTGGACAGGTTGCCCACGTTGGCGCCCGCCACCTTGAGCGCGCCGGTGATGCCCGCCACCGGCAGGGGGAAGGCGTTGCGGTTGGTGATGGCCAGGGGGAACTCCACCGTGGCCCCGCTCAAGGTGACGTTCGTGATGCGCGGCGACTGGAACTGCACCTGGGGAATCTTGGGGACGGGGAACGTGCCCTCCTTCTCCAGGGGGAAGTGCAGCACGCCCAGCGGCGTCTGGACGCCCAGCGAGCCCTGCGCCTTGAAGGCCGCCACGTCCTTGTTCAGGAACGTGGTCACCACCGGCGCGATGTCCGCGAACTTCACGTTGGCGGGGAAGACAATCTGGCTCTTGCCGTTGGACTTGAGGCTCAGGCCCTCCTTCGGCTTGCCGGCCACCAACTGCTTGCCCTCCACGAAGAAGGCATAGTCCACCGACGCCAGCTTCAGGCCCAGGCTGTTGGGGTTGTCCAGCTCGTACACCAGGTCCACCGTGGCGTCGGACAGGGAGGCGTTCGCCAGCCGGGCCGTCTTGAACTTCAGCGTGGGCTTCTTGAAGGCTCCGTTGAGCAGGCTCTGCAGCGCGGCGCAGCCGGAGAGCGTGGTGAGCGAAAGGGCGAAGAGGACCAGGAACGCGCGTTTCTTCATGGGCATGGGCGTAGCAGAGGACGCCCCGCGTTCGCGCGGATTCAATCGCCGCGCGTGACGGGGCTTCGGCGGGTGCACCTTCGGTGCGCCAATGGTATGCGCCAGGGACTCCCCCGTGCTGGAGGTTCGCCCGCCGTGACAGGTGGCATCTTGTCTCACCCCCTCGCCACGCTGGCGGTGCTGGCGGCGCTGTCGCTCACGGGCTGCTCCCGGTCCTCCAGCGCCGAGGCCGCCTCCGCGCGGCGGATGGACCTGAAGCCGTGCCGGCTGGACGGGGTGGCCGCGCAGACCCTCTGCGGCACGCTGGAGGTCTTCGAGGACCGGGCCGCGGCGAAGGGGCGCAAAATCTCCTTGCGCGTGGTGGTGGTGCCCGCGCTCGCGTCGCAGCCGAAGGAGGATCCGCTGTTCTTCCTCGCGGGCGGCCCCGGCCAGGCGGCGTCCCGCACGCGCATCCTGCCCGCGCTGGAGCGCATCCGGCGCCAGCGCGACATCGTGTTCGTGGACCAGCGCGGCACGGGGGACTCGCACCCGCTGGACTGCGAGGCGTTGAACCCCTCGCGCACGTCGCTGGCGGAGCGCTTCGAGGACCGCGAGGACGCGGACGTGATTCCCCAGTGCCGCAAGGGCTGGGACGCGGACGAGCGGCTCTACACCACGTCCATCGCCATGGACGACCTGGACGACGTGCGCGCGGCGCTGGGCTACCGGCAGGTGAACCTGTGGGGCATCTCCTACGGGACGCGCGCGGCGCTGGTGTACATGCGCCAGCACCCGGACCGCGTGCGCACCGCCATCCTGGATGGCGTGGCCCCCATGGGGCAGTACCTGCCGCTGTACGCCGCGCGCGACGGGCAGCGCGCCCTGGACCTGCTGATGGACGCGTGCGCGAAGGACGGCGTCTGCGCGAAGGCGTATCCGGACCTGCGCGCCCGCACGGAAGGACTGCTCGCGAAGCTGGAGGCCGCCCCCGCGAAGGTGCACCTGGCGCACCCGCGCACGGGCGTGCCGGAGGACTTCACGCTCACCCGGCGCGTCTTCCTGTCGGAGCTGTTCTCGCTGCTCTACAGCCCGGACGTCGCGTCGCTCGTGCCCCTGATGCTGGACCGCGCCGCGAAGGACGACTGGACGCCCTTCGTCGCGCTGTCGCTGGGGCTCACCGACGAGGTGGCGCGCACCACCAGCCGGGGCATGTTCCTGGCGGTGGCGTGCGCGGAGGACGCGCCCTTCTTCACGGAGGAGGACGCCGAGCGCGAGGCGAAGGGCACCTGGTTCGGCCCGCGCATGGCGCTGGACCTCAAGCGCGCGTGCGCGAAGTGGCCCCAGGCGAACGTGCCCCAAAGCTTCCGCGAGCCCGTGAAGTCGGACATCCCCACGCTGCTGCTGTCCGGCGAGCTGGACCCCGTGACGCCGCCGCCCTGGGGCGAGGAGGCGAAGCGGACGCTCACGCACAGCCTGCACGTGGTGGTGCCGGGGCTGGGGCACAACACGGTGGGCGCGGACTGCGCGCGCACGCTGATGGCGGACCTGCTCACGCGCGGCAGCGTGGAGGGCCTGACGCCCGACTGCGGCGCGGGCCTCAAGCGGCCGCCCTTCTTCACCTCCTTCGCCGGCCCTGTCCCGTAGGACTCAAAGCGCCCATGATTGAAGCCAGGAACCTGCACAAGCGCTTCGGCTCCGTGACGGCCGTGCACGACGTGACCTTCACCGCGGAGGACGGCGTCATCACGGGCCTGCTGGGCCCCAACGGCGCGGGCAAGACGACCACGCTGCGCATGCTCTACACGCTGGTGCGCCCGGACGGCGGCACCGCCACCGTGGACGGCGTGGACGTGGCGAAAGAGCCGGAGGTGGCCCGGCGCGCGTTGGGCGTGCTGCCCGACGCGCGCGGCCTCTACCCGCGCCTCACCGCGCGCGAGCACGCGCGGTACTTCGGCGAGCTGCACGGCCTGTCCGGCGCCGCGCTGGACGCGCGCGTGGAGGAGCTGGTGGAGCTGCTGGACATGAAGGACATCGCGGACCGGCGCACGGAGGGCTTCAGCCAGGGCGAGCGCGTGAAGGTGGCGCTGGCGAGGGCGCTGGTGCACGGGCCCCGCAACGTGCTGCTGGACGAGCCCACCAACGGCCTGGACGTGATGGCCACGCGCTCCGTGCGCACGCTGTTGCGCAAGCTGAAGGCGCAGGGCTGCTGCGTGGTGTTCTCCAGCCACGTGATGCAGGAGGTGGCCGCGCTGTGTGACCGCATCGTGGTGGTGGCGCGCGGGCGGGTGGTGGCGGACGGGACGGCGGACGCGCTGCGCGCCTCCACCGGCAAGGACAGCCTGGAGGAAGCCTTCGTGAGCGTGATTGGCAGCGAGCAGGGGTTGCGCGAATGAAGGGCCTCGTCGGGACGGTGCTGCGCAAGGAAGTGCTCGACCACCTGCGGGACCGGCGCACGCTGGGCTCCGCGGTGATGTGGCCGCTGCTGGGCCCGCTGGTGTTCCTGGTGATGTTCAACGTGATGGCGTCCTGGTACCGGCAGGACCGGCCGCTGGAGATGCCGGTGGTGGGCCGTGAGCACGCGCCCAGCCTGATGGCCTTCCTGGAGCGCTACGGCGCGAAGCTGTCGGAGGCGCCCCAGGACTACGAGGCGCTGGTGCAGGCCGGGAAGCTGGACCTGGTGCTGGTGGTGCCGGACGACTACGCGAAGGACTTCGCGGACGGGCACACCGCCGCGGTGCGGCTGGTGGTGGACAGCTCGCGCAACAAGGCCCGCCAGTCCGTGCAGCGCGCGCAGCGGATGCTGGCGGTGTATTCGCAGCAGACCGGCAGCCAGCGCCTGTTCGCGCGCGGCGTGTCCCCGGAGCTGGCGGTGCCCGTGCGCGTGGACGAGCTGGACCTGTCCACCCCCGAGCGCACCGCGGCCACGGTGCTCACCACCATCCCGCTGTTCCTGGTGATGGCGGCGTTCGCGGGCGGCATGCAGCTCGCCAGCGACACCATGGCGGGCGAGCGCGAGCGCGGCTCGCTGGAGCCCCTGCTGCTCAACCCGGCGCCGCGCGGCGCGGTGGTGGCGGGCAAGTGGCTGGCCACCTGCGCCATGGCGGGCACGGGCGTGCTCCTGTGTCTGGTGGGTTACTTCCTGGTGGTGAAGCGCGTGCCGCTGGAGGACCTGGGCGTGCGCGCCCGCTTCGACGCGCCGGCCGCGCTGGGCATGCTGGCCGCGGTGATGCCGCTGGTGCTGGCCGCGTCCGCCGTGCAGATGTGGGTGTCCACCTATGCACGGTCGTTCAAGGAGGCGCAGACGTACCTGTCGCTCCTGATGGTGCTGCCCACGCTGCCCGGGATGATGCTGGCCCTGTCCCCCATCCAGACGCAGACGTGGATGTTCGCGGTGCCGGTGCTGGGGCAGGAGCTGCTCGCGGGCGAGGTGATGCGCGGGGAGACGCTGGGGCCCCTGCCCTTCCTGCTCGCGCTCGCGTCCTGCGTGGCGGTGTCGCTGGTGGCGCTGCGCTTCACCACGCGTCTGTTGACCCAGGAGCGCATCATCTTCGGCAGGAGCTAGCGGGCAGGCACGCGGCCCCGAGTGTCTTCGGGGCGCAACTTGGGCGGCGTGTTCACGTGACAGCGCCAGCGAAGTGCCGTCCAATGTTTCGTGATGACGCTCGAGCGTGAACGAGAAGCCCTGCTGCCCTTCGCCCCGAACTCGGTGGCCTCCACGGAAGGGGAACCGCGGTTCGGGACGTATCAGGGCGAGCTGCCGGAGGTGGACCTGCCCCGGCTGCTGGGGAAGTGGGCGCCGGGGCGCGCGACGCGGCTGCTCAAGCGCAAGCGCTGGCACTACACCTTCGTCGCCACGCAGGAGGTGGCGGCCCTCTTCGCGGTGGTGGACCTGGGCTACACGGCCAACGCCTTCGCGGTGGCGGTGGACCTCCAGGAGAAGAAGCCCCTGTGCGACGTCAGCTTCCTGGGCGTGCCCGGGCCGCTCGCGGAGGTGAGCGACAAGCCGGGCGCGGGGCTGGTGGCGGCCTTCCGCACGCTGGGCGGGCGCATGTCCGTGAAGCGCGGCGAGTCCGACGAGCGCTACCAGGTGGAGGTGGACGTCAGCCGCATGCGCACGCAGTCGCTCCAGTCGTTCCAGTGGAACGGGGAGCTGCTGGTGGCGGGCGGCCCGCCGGCCCTCACCGTCATCGCGCCGGTGGCGGGCGACGGGCTGGTCAACGTCACCCAGAAGCGCAGCGGCCTGCTGGCCTTCGGGAGCCTGGAGGCGGGGGGCCGGCGCTTCCGGCTGGACGGCGGCGTGGGCGGCATGGACTACACGCAGGGCTACCTGGCGCGGCACACCGCATGGCGCTGGGCCTTCGCGGCCGGGCGGCTGCCGGACGGCACGCCCGTGGGGCTCAACCTGGTGGAGGGCTTCAACGAGGGCGCCACCGAGGCCAACGAGAACGCCGTCTGGCTGGGCGACCGGCTCTACCCGGTGGGCCGCGCGCGCTTCGAGTACGACGCGAAGGAGCTCCTGGACCCGTGGCGCCTGACGACGGCGGACGGCGCGGTGGACCTGCGCTTCAAGCCCATCTACGTGCACCGCGAGGAGCGCAACCTGCGGCTGGTGGTGAGCCACTTCGCCCAGCCCGTGGGCTTCTTCGAGGGCACCCTGCGCGTGGGCGGCCAGGAGCTGCGCCTGTCCAACGTCCCCGGCGTCACCGAGGACCAGGACATGCTCTGGTAGCAGCCGGGCATGCGGGGGCCCCGGGGGCTTGCGTGCGCGTTCATGGAGGATGCGGCGGGGACGCGGTGTAGGCTTTCGCGCTCCTGTTTCCTTCGAGGAGGACTCGCGCCATGTCCTGCCCGCACTGTGGTCAGCCGCTCCCTGAAGGCCTGTCGTCACGGACGTGTCCCCACTGCGGCGGGGACCTGAACGCGCCCGGGTCGCCGGTGATGGACGAGGTGGCGGACAAGGCGCGGCGCGCGGCGGACTCGGCGGGCCGCGCGGTGCAGGACGTGCTGGACGACCCGAGGCTGCGCGAGCGGCTGCCCGGGGGCTCGCTGCCGCTGCTGGGTTCCGGACTGGTGGCGGCGGCGGTGGTGGTGCCGGTGCTGCCCTTCGTCGGCGGCGGGCTGGGGCTGCCGTGGTCGGTGTTGATGCTGGTGGGCGCCGGCATGCTGGGCGCGCGCGAGTGGGTGGCCTCGGGCCGGAAGCTGCCGGACGCGCTGGTGCCGGTGGTGAAGTGGGCCGCGCATCCGGCGTTCCTCCCCATGTTCACGGCGCTCACGGTGACGCAGGCGTTCCTGTCGCTGGGGCTGGGTGTGGCGCCGCTCCTGTGGGTGCTGGCGGCGGTGGTGCTCGCCTCCGTGCAGTGGCGGGCGTTCAAGGCGTCGTCGCTGGCGGAGCCTTCGCTGACGAAGCGGCCGGCGGACGTGCGGCTGAAGCGGTGGGTGTTCGCGGGCGTGGCGGCGTGCGCGGTGGGGCTGCTGCTGCCGTGGAGCTCGGCGTGGTCGCTGGTGCCCACGGCGCACCTGCAGCGCGAGCGCAACATCACCATCGACGACAACTTCGCCTGGGACATCCAGGACAACGACACGTGGAAGTTCAACACGCTGGTGCTCCCGTCGGGGCAGGGCGCGGGGACGGGGCGCGGGCGGCTGGGCGCGACGGGCGTGGTGCTGGGGCTGCTGGCGCTGGGCGTGCTGGGGGCGGTGCGGCGCGCGCGGGAGGCGCTGCCCTCGGTGGTGCCGCCGGTGCTCGCGGGGCTCATCACCGTCTGGGCGCTGACGGGCCTGTCGGCGAAGCTGGGGCCGTGGCTGTTCCTGTTGGGCATCCTCGCGGTGGACGTGGCCGTCGCGCGCGAGTGGCTGGGGCACCGGAGCGCGGTGCCCCCCACGGAGCCGCCCGCGTCAGCGTGACGCGCGGCCCTGGACGATGGCGCGGAAGGAGCGGCTCCTCAGCTCCTCCAGCGTCAGGCCGGTGGCGCGGGCCTCCTCCTCCGTGAGGGCGCCGCACGCCAGGCCGCGCAGGAAGAAGTTGAGCAGGCCCTGGCCGGTGGCGGCGTCGTCGAACACGTCGCCCAGCAGGGTGGCCTGGGCGGCCTTGTCGATGAAGGCCTTGAGGCGCTGGGACGCGGGCTCCAGGCCCTCCAGGAAGAAGGCGTAGACGGCGGCGTAGCGCACGGGGAGCTGGGCGGGGTGCAGGTCCCAGCCCTGGTAGTAGCCGCGCTCCAGCGAGTGGCGCGTGTGCCGGTACGCCACCTGCCACGCGCGGTGCACGGCGTCGGTGTTCTCGCGCCGCTCGGTGGGGAGCAGCGGGGTGTCGCCCTGCTTGCGGTGGGGGCCCACGGGCATGACGTTGGTGGCGCCGTCGGACAGGCGCACGCCGCTGCCCGCGAGGAGCACCTGCACGGTGTCGCGCAGGAAGTCGCAGGCGGGGTGGAGCATGTGCTGCATGTGCGCGCTGACATCCAGGGCGGCGGTGTAGTCGTAGACGCCCAGGTGGACGTGGGAGCAGCGGCCCTCGCCGGCCTCCACGAGCGAGCGCAGGTGCGGCCGGCCGCGCGAGTCGAAGAGGGCCTGGGGCGTCTCCACCATCAGCTCCAGGCTGAGGGCGCCGGGGGACAGGCGGTGGGCGGACTCCAGCTCCGACAGGAGCTTGGCCAGGGCGGTCACCTGTTCGGGCACGGTGACCTTGGGCAGGGTGACGACGAAGGATGGCGGCATCCTGCCACCGGATTGCTCCAGCAGCGCGGTGACGAAGAGGTCCAGGGTGCGCGAGGCGCGGGCGTAGAGCTCCTCGGTGAAGGACTTCACGCGGATGCCGATGAACGGCGGGAGCGAGCCCTGCTCCAGGCCGCGAGCGACCTCCGTGGCGGCGGCGACGGCGTGGGCGTCCTCCTCGGCGTCGGGGCGGTGGCCATAGCCGTCCTCGAAGTCGATGCGGAAGTCCTCCACGGGTTCACGCTGGAGCTTGTCCACGACGCGGTCATGGACGCGCTGGGCGAAGCCGCCGCGCTGGGGCAGGCCCAGGCCATGGGCGAGCTGGGAGCCGTCAGCGGCGTAGTCGCGCAGCGCCGCGAGCGCCAGGTCCCCCATCTTCCGCGCGGTGCCAGCGCGGAAGAGGTGGGCGCCGCCGTACACGGTGTGCACGGGCTGGCGCCGGGAGGAATCGCCGGGATAGGCGTGGCCGAACGCCACGTTGGCGCGGCGCAGGGCCTCACGGGAGGCGGCGGAGGCTTCGGGCGTGAGCGTGGTCTTCATGGGCGCCGGATATCACGGCCGTCGCTTCAACCACGCGGCCACCTCCGGGGCCACGCGCTCTCTCAGGGCCACGTCCTGGGTCAGCCTTTCCAGCGTCTGCGCCGTGGCCTGCTGGGCCTCCGGGATGGGGTTCGCCTGGAGCAGGGCCTTCATCTGCTCCAACTGCTCGCGCGTGCGCAGCAGGCCCAGGCCTTCCACCACCCGGCGCAGCAGCATGGGCGCCGCGCCCGTGCGCGCCACCAGGTCCTTCCAGCGCTTCTGCAACTGCGCCCACCACGCGTCGCGCCCGGTGCGGTTGCCCAACAGGCCCGTCGCGAAGCTCGCCACGTCCTGCGTCTTCACCGTCTCCGTGAACAACAGCCCCTGCGCGCGCTCCGCCAGCTTCGCGTCCTCGAAGGACGTCAGCGCCATCAGGTAGCGCCGCTGCGTCGCCGGATCCGGCTCCCTCGGCATCCGCTGCAACAAATCGTCGAACAGCGCCGTGTCTCCCGCGCGCGCCACCATGCCCACCGCCGTGTCCAGCAGGTTCGCGTCCAGCGCGGACTTGTCTCCCTGGAGCATCCGCTGCACCAGCGGACGCGCCTGCGCCAGCACCTCCGGACTGCGCGCCAGGCCACCCACCGCGCGCACCAGCGCCGCGCGGCGCAGCTTCACCCGGTCCGGCTCGCCCTGCGCCGCCTGCCAGCCCAGCTTCTTCAGGCCGCCGCCCAACAGCCCCTCCACCCACCGGCGGAAGCGCTCCTGGTCCTCGCCCTCCGTCAGCCGGTTCTCGATGTAGCCGAGCCGCCCGACGAGCTCGTCCAGCACCGCCTCGTCCTCCTCGTCCCCGAAGCGCGCCGCCAGGTCCAAGAGGTCCGCCACCGGCGCCTGCGCCGAGCGCACCAGCGCCCACGTGTCCGCCAGCAGCGAGATGCGCTCCGACGGCGCCAGCGTCCCCAGGTTCGCCGCCAGCGCGTCCAGCGCCGGCTTCTCGTACGCCACCCGGTAGAAGCCCGTGGAGCCGCCGTTCGCGCACAGCCACTTCACGTCGCCCGAGCCGCCCTCCAGCGTCACCGTCGCCTGCGCGTCGCGGAAGAGCACCCGCTGCTCCCGCACGCCGCCCGCGTCCTCGAAGCGCAGCACCATGGGCACCGGCCACGTCTCCGGGCTCTTCACCCCCGGCTCCGAGTAGAAGCGCCGCTGCGACAGCGACACCTTCCGCCCCTCCACCTTCACCGACACCAGCGGGAAGCCGCTCTGGCCAATCCACTTCGTCGCCAGCTCGTTCACCGGCTGCTTCGCCGCCTCACCCAGCGCGTTCCACAGGTCCTCCTTCACCGCGTTCGCGCGCGCGTGCTTGCGCATGTACAGCCGGATGCCTTCGCGGAAGGGGCCCTCTCCCAGGAACCCCTCAATCATCCGCAGCACCGCGCCGCCCTTCTCGTACGTAATCGCGTCGAAGCTCTCACCGGCCTCGCCCGCGTTGCGCACCTCCCCGTGGATGGGGTGCGTGGACTTGAGCGCGTCCAGCGCCAGCGCGCTCGCCCGGTGCGCGTCGAAGTCCAGCCACATGCGCCAGTCCGGCCGCCACTGGTCGACGATCTTGAAGGCCATCCACGTGGCGAACGCCTCGTTGAGCCAGAGGTCGTCCCACCACACCATCGTCACCCAGTTGCCGAACCACTGGTGCGCCAGTTCGTGCGTCACCACCTCCGCCACGCGCTTCTGCACGGACAGCGGCGCGGTGGCCGGGTCCAACAGCAGCGCCACCTCCCGGTAGGTGATGAGGCCGGCGTTCTCCATCGCGCCCGCCTCGAAGTCCGGGATGCCCACCTGGTCCACCTTGCCAAAGGCATACGGCAGCCCGAAGTAGTCCCGCAGCCGGGGCAGCACCTGGAGCGCCGCGTCCTGCCCGAACTTCGCCAGGTGCGCCTTCTCCGGCAGCGCCCACGTGCGCACCGGGACGCCCTCCACCTGCTCCTCCGGCGTGCCCACCAGCGGGCCCACCACCAGCGCGATGAGGTACGAGCTGAGCAGCTCCGTCTCCTCGAACGTCACCTTGCGCAGGGCCCCGTCCTTCTCGTCCTTCACCACGCGGCCGTTGCCCAGCACGGTGTGGCCCTCCGGCACGCGCACCGTGAGCGCCCAGCGCGCCTTGAAGGCCGGCTCGTCGAAGCAGGGGAACAGCCGGCGCGCGTCCGCGGCCTCGAACTGCGTCGCGGCCACCTGGCCCGCCGCGTACAGGCCGCGCAGGCCGTCGCTGAAGTGCCCCGTCCAGAGCACGTCCAGCGTGGCGCTGCCCGCGGGCAGGGGCGCATCGAACGTGAGCACCACCGTCTCGCTCACCGGGGCCACGCGCTTGGACGCGGGCTTGCGCACGTCGTTGCCGGCGCGGAAGGTGACCTCGCCCAGCTCCAGCGCGTTCGCGTGGAGGATGATCTCCGAGGTGGGCTGGGACAGCTCCAGCTCCACGCGCTGCTCACCCGCGAAGGTGCGCCCCTCCAGGTCCAGGGTCACCGTCGCCTGATAGCGGCGCGGACGGAGGGTGGTGGGCAGGCGGAAGTTCTTGTCGTCGGTGGGATGCGCCATAGGGGCGGCAATCTAGCGCCGGCCGCGCCTTGTGCTCGTGCTCCATTTCCCAGTGTCCGCCGCTTCACGGCGTTTCGCCCCCGCTGCCGGGGTGCGCCCGCTGCCCGAAGTGGCTCGATTCGCACCGGAGTTCCAGCCAACCCGCCCGGTCCTGTCGCGCCGTACATCCACCTCCACCGGGCGACACCTCCGTTGGCCGGCGGGCAGGAGGAGGCCCGCGTGGATGGCTTTGGCGCGGGGGACTCGCGCAGACTGCCGGGCCATGGGCTCTCGTCTTGTCCACGTCCTCGCCCTCTCCGGGGTCACCGTGCTGGGGCTGCTCGTCCCGTGGATGCAGGCGGACGCCTGGGTCCACCTGCTGGAGACGGTGCTGGGCTCGGCGGCCATCTGGCGGCTGTCCGTGGTGGAGCAGGGCGTGGTGCACCGGCTCGCGGAGCTGGCGGTCTTCGCGGTCGCGGGGGCGATGCTGGGCAACGCGCAGGCGTTCGCGCTGCGCCGGGCGGGGCTCCAGGTCCCCGGCTGGGTGGGGCGCACGGCGATGGCGGTGGCCGTGGGCCTGGTGGGCTCGCGGGCCCTGGCCGTGGCGCTGGCGCTGTCGCCCGGGACGGCGTTCGTCGGGATGGGGGTGGCGTTGGGCCTCGCGCAGGGGTGGCTGCTGCGGCGCGAGGTGCATGGCGCCGCCGTGTGGGTGGCCGCGTGCGCGGTGGGCTACGGCATGGCCGGTCCGGCCGCGGACTGGAGGGACCAGGCGTGGAAGGCGGCGGTGGACCTGGGCGCGACCTGGCGCCTGTCCTCCATCGTCATCACGGCGCAGGCCATGACGTGGGGAGCGCTCGCGCTGTGCACGGCCATTGGCGGTGCGTTCATCCTGTCGAGCCTGCGCGCCCAGGTGCTGCCCGCGCCCGGCTCGCGGACGCCTGGCGCCGTGGGGCGGTTCGCGGTGCTGGGGCTGGCGCTGCCCCTGATGGTCGCGCTGGAGGCCCGGGAGAGGAGCCCGGCGCCGCTGGCGGCTCCGCCCCCCAGGCTGATGCAGCCCAGGCCCGCGCGGACCTGGGCCCCGGGCACGCCCGATGGAGCCTTGAGCCCCGGATGCGCCGGCAGGGGCTGCGGGCCGGCGCGGACCTACCGGAATGAAGACGCCCCTCCGCCCCCGGTCGTCGTGCCCTGAGGGCTTCAGGGCGCGCGGTTGCCACGGGTGGGAACTTCCTTGCCCACCGCGTGCCGGAGCGAGCGCGCGCTCCGTCGTGAGGTGGACACGAGCAACGCCGCGGGGGCCGGGCACGGCGGTTGCTCTGCCGCGTGCGCATGGGACGAGGCGTGTGGGTGGGCGCGTTGGTGAGCGCGCTGGTGTGGGGCGGGGCGGCGCAGGCCGCGAGCAAGGCCACGGCGACGAAGAAGGCCCGGCCGGTGGTCCAACTGGCGGACCGGGCGCTGTGGCGGGCGAAGTCCTGGGTGGGGATGACGACGCTGGCGAAGATGAGCTCGACGGTGACGGACGACTGCTCGGGCATGACGCGGCTGGCGTTCCAGCAGCGGCGGTTGGACCTGCTGCCGGACGACGTGCTGCCGGAGGAGAACGGCGTCACGGCCATCCACCGCAAGGCGCGCGCGCTGGGGATGCTGACGGAGACGCCGACGCCGGGCGCGCTGGTGTTCTTCAAGGACACGTTCGACAAGAACCGCGACGGCCTGATGAACGACGGCCTCACGCACATCGGCATCGTGGAGCGGGTGGGGGCCGACGGCACGGTGACGTTCGTGCACAAGTCGGGCGGGCTGGTGAAGCGCTCGCGCTTCAACCTGGTGCAGCCGGAGGCGCGCAAGGACGCCAAGGGGCACGTCCTCAACGACTGGCTGCGCCGCAAGGGGAAGAAGACGCGCGGCTACCTGGCGGGGGAGCTGGTGGCGGGCTTCGCGTCGGTGGACGAGCGCTGGCGCTCGCCCGAGCCCCCGCGCCTGGCGTCCGCGAAGCTCACCGTGAAGGGTGACGCCCGGACGGCGCGGCGCTAGACACGGCCGGCAGATGTCCACCGTCGAAGGTCCGTCCGAAGCCCCGAGCCCCGAACCCGCCGGGCCCCTCCCGCCCGCACCGCCACGGGTGCCTCCCGCGCCGCCGCGACGCAGGCGGTGGGCGCGCTGGGTGGCCGTGGGCGTGCTGGTGCTGGGCGTGGGTATCGCCGCGGCCACGTTCATCGGGCTGCCGGACGCGGCCCCCCTGGCGAAGGAGAACCCGAAGACGACGGCGCTCATCGAGCAGCGCGCGAGCGAGGCGCGCGAGGCCGGGCGCAAGCCGCGAAGGCGTCAGCAGTGGGTGCCGTTGTCGGCGGTGTCCAAGCCCGCGGTGGACGCGGTGCTCCTCTCCGAGGACGCGAGCTTCTACCTGCACGACGGCGTGGACACGGTGGAGCTGGCGCGGGCGGTGGGGCAGGCGGTGGAGAAGGGCGAGCTGGGGCGGGGGGCGTCCACGCTCACGCAGCAACTGGCGAAGAACCTCTGGCTGTCCACGGACCGCAGCCTGTCGCGCAAGCTGAAGGAGCTGGTGCTGGCGCACCGGCTGGAGGAGGCGCTGACGAAGCAGCGCATCCTGACGCTGTACCTCAACGTGGTGGAGTGGGGGAACGGCGTGTATGGGATTGAGGCGGGCGCGCGCGAGCACTTCGGCGTGTCCGCGTCCCAGCTCTCCGTGGCGCAGGGCGCGGTGCTGGCCGCGATGTTGCCGTCCCCGCGCAAGCGCTCGCCGGCCAGCGGGTCCCGCGCGCTGTGGAAGCACGCGCACCGCGTGGTGGACGCGCTCAAGGTCTACAAGCGCATCAGCGCGGCCCAGGCGGAAGGAGCGCACGCGGAGGTGGACCGGCTGCTCGGCCGCGCCCCGGTGGATGGCGGGGGCGCGGACGACGCGGAGGACGACGGCTCCTGACGGGGCGGCACGGGGCGTCGCCCTGTCCGGATGGCGGCGCCTCAGGTGCCGGCCTGCTCCAGCGTCCAGCGCGCCAGGGTGTCCTTCCGCGCGAACCAGACGCCCGGCTGGCGCTGCGCGTAGCGGATGAACTCCTCCAGCATCTTCACGCGGCCCGGCCTGCCGGAGATGCGGTCGTGCATGCTGATGGACATCATCCTGCGGCGCTCGCCCGCTTCGGCATACAGCGCGTCGAACTCGTTCTTGAGCTCGCTCGCGAACTGGTCCGCGGTGTAGTTGCGCGACTCGAAGTTGAGGATGTCGTTCATCCCCAGCGTGTAGGGCACCACCGCGAAGGGCCTGCCCCGCACGTCCACGACGAAGGGCTCGTCCCGGCTCACGTCGTCGATGTGGTACAGGAACCCCAGGTCCTGGAGGATCTCCAGCGTCCGGGGCGTGCCGCGCATCCAGAAGGCGTTGAAGCCCACCGGCGTCTGTCCCGTGGCGCGCTGGATGGCGCGCACGTTGGCCTCGTAGGAGGCGCGCTCCTCCTCGGGCGTCATGGAGAACTGCGGCGTCCACGTCTGTCCATGCGCGGCGGCCTCGTGCCCGCGCTCGACGATCTCCTTCGCCAGCGCGGGATGGCGCTCCACCGCCTGCCCCACCATGTGCGAGGTCACCTGGACGCCCCGCCGCGAGAACATCTCCAGCAGCCGGGGGATGCCCTCCCTGACGCCGTACTCGTACCAGGTGGCCACCGGCAGGTCCGGGTACTTCGCGTCGATGGGCGGGAACGGACTGCTCGCGCCGCGCTCGGGCTGCGCGCCGGCTTCGAACTGGAGCGACAGGGAGATGGCCAGCCGCGCGCCTCCCGGCCAGAAGCCCTTCTTCGCGGAGGCCTTCGCCGCGCCGCGCGCGGGGACTTGCGCGGCCACGGCCCCCGACACCGCGAGCGCGCCGGCGGCCACGGCGGTACCGGACAGGAACTGGCGCCGGGTGCTCACGGGACGCTCCGGGGCGTCGCGGCGGGCGCGGAGGGGCGCAGCCGGTCCAGGGCCAGGGCGTTGAAGCGCGCGGTGCCCAGCAGCGCGGCGTAGAGGCCCACGTAGAGCATCTGCACGCTCAACATCTCCCACTCGCTCCGCAGCGCCGTGCCGAACACGAGCGCCAGCATCAGCAGCCCTCCCGCCGCGAGCGCATGGCGCGTCAGCAGCCCCACCAGCACCAGCGCGCCCACCGCCGTCTCCGCGAAGGGCAGCACCCACGCGAAGGGCCGCACCAGCGCCCCGGGCAGCAGGGAGGACTCGAAGGCCTTCACCAGTCCGTCGGCGAAGGCCCCGGGGCCCCCCACCAGCCGCACCACGCCGTGCAGCAGGATGTTGAGGCCCAGGGTGATGCGCAGCAGGGCGTAGCCGGCCTCGCCGTCGGTGAGGCCGAACAGGCGTCCGGCTTCGGGGGAAGGTGTCCGCATGGGTGCTCCTCCAGAGGGGGGCGCGGTGGGCGTCCCCGGTGCCCTTCTCTTGCGCCGGGGGAGCGGGATTGGGAACGTGGTCCCGAGGAACGACGCCTGTGCCCCAGCGGAAAAAGCCGAGCCCCCTGCTCTTCGACGAGGTGATGCCGCTGCACGTCTTCGTGCGGGTCGTGGAGGACGGCGGCTTCTCCGCGGCGGCGCGAAGGCTGGGCCTGACGCCCTCCGCGGTGAGCAAGCAGGTGGCCCACCTGGAGTCGCGCCTGGGGGCGCGGCTGTTGCGGAGGACCACGCACCACGTGAGCCTCACGGAGGCCGGCCGCGTCTTCCACGAGCACTGCCGCCGGGTGTTGGCGGAGCTGGAGGACGCCGCGCTGTCCGTCACGGCCCTGGATGAAGCGCCCCGGGGCCTGCTGCGCATCGCCGCGCCCGCGGTGCTGGGCGAGGTCCACGTCGGCGCGATGGCCGCCGCGTTCCAGGCCGCCCATCCGGAGGTGCGGGTGGACCTGGACGCCAGCGACCGGCTGGTGGACCTGGTGGAGGAGGGCTTCGACGTGGCGATCCGCATCGCGGACGCGCTGGAGGACAGCACGCTGGTGGCGCGGCGCCTGGGCCCGGAGCAGCGCCTGCTGTGCGCGAGCCCCGCCTACCTCCAGCGGCGCGGGACGCCGCGCACGCCAGAAGCCCTGCTGGAGCACGACTGTCTGACCTTCAAGCGCGGGCATACCCCCATGGCGTGGCAGCTCGAGGGTCCTGACGGCGGACACCGCCTGCGGGTCTCCGGGCCCTTCCAATCCAACAACAACCTCATCCTGCGGCAGGCCGCCCTCCAGGGACGGGGCATCGCCAACCTGCCCGGCTATCTGGTGCTGGACGACCTGCGCGCGGGCACGCTGGTGACGCTGCTGCCGCGGGCCCCGGTGGCCGGGCGGAGCATCTTCCTGGTCCATCCGCACCGCCGGCTCATCCCCGCCAAGGTGCGCGCCTTCACGGAGTTCTGCGTGCACGCCTTCGCCCGCTTCCTCCCGCCTCCCGCGTGAGGCGCGGCCTCCGGCACCGGGACCCGGGCCCTACAGCCCACCCACCTCCAGCGCGCCGCCCAGGCCCGGGAAGGTCTTGGTGACGTTGGCGCTGAAGATGATGTCCTCCAGCACGATGTTCACCGGCAGCCCGCCCGTGGGCAGGCCGCTGGTCCGCGTGACGGTGTTCTCCACGATGAGCCACACGCGCCGCTGGCCCAGGGCCTGCTTCAGCGCGGGGCTGTCCACCGTGAGCGGTGTGCGGCTGGCGGGCGCGAACGCGCGCGGCGCCAGCAGCAACGTCGACGCCGCGTAGTACGGCGGCAGGTTGGCCTCCGTGTAGGTCCTGGGCGTGCCCGGCTCCGCCTGCCCCGTGAAGGACAGCCGCGCGCCCATCTGGAGCGTCAGGACCTGGGAGGGATTGACCACCGTGAGCGCGGCCTGCACCGTGTTGACGGTGACGACCGACAGGTCGCGCGTCTCCTCCGGCAGGTCCAGCGCCACCTCCGCGTAGACCGGCGCCAGCACCGACGTCACCGGCACCGTCTGGGTGAACGGCGCCGTCTCCACGTGGATCTCCGCCGAACACGACGCCAGCAGCAGCCCGGCCGCGCACGGGATGAGTCGCCGCATCATCGGAAGCTCCAGGACAGGTCGAAGGTGGGCAGCACCGGCAGGTCCTCGCCCGGGAGCGCCGGGTCGCTCAGGTCCACGTAGGCCGCGCCCAGCGCCAGGCCAAGGTGCTCGCCGCCGTAGCGCACGCCCGCGGCGGCCTTCAGCTTCGCGCCGCCCTTCACGCGCATGCCGCCTTCCGCGATGAGCGACCACGCCCCGGTGAAGTTCCACGCCACCGCGCCGGTGAAGGCCAGGTAGTCGGAGTCGTACCGCGCATAGCGCGCCTCGCCCTGCACCAGCACCGGGCCCAGCGACAGGCCATACACGCCGTAGAAGGCCGGGCCGGACAGCTCCGGCGTGAAGCGCTGGATGGCGGGCTCCTGGGACTCCACCTGGCCCGAGTACACCGACGCGCCCACGAAGTGCGTGTAGCGCGCGCCCAGCGCCACCCGGTGCGGCCCCGCAGCCAGCGCCCACCGCAGCCCCAGGTTCGGCGCGAGCAGCGCGTCCGCGTAGAGGGACGTGTCCACGGAGAAGCCGGCGAACAGCGGCAGCGCCGTTCGCTGGAGGCCCACCACCGGCGCGTCGATGACCTCCGCCGCGTCCGAGGTGAGCAGCCGCGCGACGTTGGTGCGCACCTGCGCGGAGGCCGCGGCCGGCAGCAGGAGCAGGGCGGACAGCAGCCCGGTGGATGGGATGAAGCGGGATGGGGGCACGGCTCACGGCTCCGGAAGAACGCGGGGACGTCTTCCATCGTTGCGCTCAAGCGGCCGGATTGGATCCATTCCCCGCGCACTCCCCCTGGGGACGGTGCACTTCCACACGGTCCGTCCAGGGAGGGCCCTGTCTCCCCGCGTGGCTTTGGCTGGCGGGGCTGCTCCGTGGGACGTAGTTTGAGCGCAAACACCATGGCCGACCCCCTCCAGGACCCCGCAGGCGACCCGCGCGAGCGGGTGCTGGCGCTGCTCAAGCGCCACGGCTGGAACGCGACGTCCTTCCAGGTGCTGCAGCCGGGCTTCCAGTACTGGTTCGCGCCGGAGGGGGACGGGTGCATCGCCTACGTGGACACGGGCGGCGCGTGGGTGGCGGGAGGGGGCCCCATCGCGGCGCAGGAGCGCGTGCGTGACGTGGTGGAGGCCTTCCACCGTGCGGCCCGGGGCGCTGGCAGGCGCGTGAGCTTCTTCGCCACGGAGTCGCGCTTCTCGCGGCTGGTGCCGTTCGAGGAGCTGCCCATCGGCGAGCAGCCGGTGTGGGACCCGGCGAAGTGGGAGGCGGTGGTGAAGGGCAGCCGCAGCCTGCGTGAGCAGCTCCGCCGCGCGCGCTCCCACGGCGTGCGGGTTCGCGAGGTGCCCGCCGAGGTGATGGAGACGGAGGGCCACCCGCTGCGCGCGGCGGTGGAGGTGCTGGCCGAGCACTGGCTCGCGTCGCGCCGCATGGCGACGATGGGCTTCCTGGTGGGGCTGGCTCCGGGGGCCTTCGCCCGGGAGCGCCGCGCCTTCGTGGCGGAGGTGGAGGGCCGCCTGGTGGGCTTCCTGTCGGTGACGCCGGTGTACGCGCGCGAAGGCTGGTTCCTCCAGGACCTGCTGCGGGAGCCCACCGCGCCCAACGGCACGGCGGAGACGCTGGTGGACGCCGCGATGCGGGCCGCCGCGTTGAACGGGCGCCGGTACGTGACGCTGGGGCTGGCGCCGCTCGCGGGGCCGGTGCGGCCGTGGCTGCGGTTCGCGCGCAGCGCCGGGCGCCCGCTGTTCGACTTCGAGGGCCTGCGCTCGTTCAAGGCGAAGTTCCGCCCTGACGCGTGGGTGACGCTCTATCTGTCCCACCCGAAGGACGAGCCCGCGCCGTGGGCCATCTACGACGCGCTCCGGGCATTCGCGCGGGGGAGCCTGGTGAAGTTCGGGCTCGTCACGCTGCTGCGCCGGCCGCGCCTCTTCGTGCGCGCGCTGACGGCGCTGCTGGTGCCGTGGACGGTGTTGCTCGCGTTGCCCATGAGCGCGCACTGGTTCCCCTCGCCGTGGGTGCAGCACGGCTGGGTGGTGTTCGACGTGGGGCTCATCGCGGGCCTGCTGCTGCTCCTGCGCCGCTGGCGCGACGGACTGGCCACGCTGCTGGGGCGGCTCACCACGGCGGATGCATGTCTGACCCTGGTCCAGGCCCTGGCCTTCAACGCCGCCCGCGCGCGAGGGCCGTGGGACTGGGGCATCATCATCGCGTCGGTGCTCGCCCCCGCGACGGCGTCCGCCATGCTGCTGCGCTCACGCGATCTGCGCGTGCCGGAGCCGTGAATCACGGGGAGGCTGCGTCCGTGGCCGGCGCTGACATGGATCTCCAGGGAGCGGCGCTCCCAGAGCCTCTTCTCCACATCGCAAGGCCAGGCAGGGATGTCCGAGGTGAAGGCTCCTGAAGACGACCAGGACCTGGGGGCGGTAACGGATCCTCATCTCTGCTCCTGAGGACAATCATGGCGCGGGAGCCCGCCGCGTGTCGAAGGCGAGGCTTCGTCTCCCGGCCAACCCTCGGTCCACGGCTCCGGTCCACGCCGCATGCGAGCGGCTACGGTGCGCGGCCGCATCCATGGCCTCCCCTTCCTTCGACAATCCCTCGCTGACGCTCGGCCTGTCCCTGGTGGCGGGCATCCTCGCGCAGTTGCTGGCCCGGCACCTGAGCGTGCCCGGCATCGTCGTGCTCCTGTCCTCGGGCGTGCTGCTGGGGCCGGAGGGCCTGGGGCTCATCCAGCCCGCGTCCCTGGGGCCCGCGCTCCAGACCGTGGTGGGCTTCTCCGTGTCCGTCATCCTCTTCGAGGGCGCCATGAGCCTGGACGTGCGCAAGCTGCGCCGCGAGGCCCGCTCCATCCAGCGGCTGGTCACCCTGGGCGCCGCCATCACCGCCGTGGGCGGCACCCTGGCCGCCCGGGCCCTCATGGGCTGGGACTGGAGGGTGTCCGCCCTCTTCGGCACCCTGGTCATGGTGACCGGCCCCACAGTCATCACTCCGCTGTTGCGCCGCGTGCGCGTCACCCACCGCGTCGCCACCGTGCTGGAGGCCGAGGGCATCTTCGTGGACGCCGTGGGCGCCATCATCGCCGTCGTCGCCCTGGACATGGCGCTGCACGCCGAAGAGGGACCGTGGCTCCTGGTGAGCGCGCTGGGCTCGCGCTGGGGCGTGGGGCTCGCCGTGGGCGGCATCACGGGGCTCCTCATCACCTTGGGCCTGCGCAAGGTCTCCTGGGTGCCCGAGGACATGACCAACGTCTTCGCCCTCGCCCTGGTGCTGGGCGCCTTCCAGGTGAGCAACGCGCTCGCGCCGGAGAGCGGCGTGCTGGCCGCCATCGCCGCCGGGCTCGTCGTGGGCAATGGCAAGGTGCCCGCCCGCCGGGAGGTGCTCGCCTTCAAGGAACAGCTCACCCTGATGCTGCTGGGCATGCTCTTCATCCTGCTGGCCGCGGACATGCGGCTGTCCCAGGTGACGGCGCTGGGCTGGCGCGGCCTCCTCACCGTGTTCGTCCTGATGCTCGTGGTGCGGCCCGTGGCCGTCGCCGCGTCCACCGCCGGCTCCGGCCTGTCCCGGAACGAAAAGGCCTTCATCGCGTGGCTGGGCCCGCGCGGCATCGTCGCCGCCGCCGTGGCGTCCCTGTTCGCCACGCGCCTGGGCGACCAGGGCGTGCAGGAGGGCCAGGCCCTGCGCGCGCTGGTGTTCCTGGTCATCGGCGTGACGGTGGTGGTGCAGGGCCTGTCCGGCGGCTTCGTGGCGGGGCTGCTGGGCGTGCGCCGCGTGGTGCCGAAGGGCTACGTCCTCCTGGGCGCCAACGCGCTCGCGCGGCAGGTGGCGCACGCGCTCCAGGCGCGCGACGAGGCCGTGCTCCTCGTGGACTCCAGTGACGCCACGCTGAAGCGCGCCCAGCAGGAGGGCCTCCGCGTCCTCTTCGGAAATGGCCTGGAGGAGCGCACGCTGCTGCGCGCGGAGCCCGAAGGCCGTCAGGGCTTCGTGGGCCTCACCCACAACGAAGGCGTCAACCTCCTCTTCGCCGAGCGCGTGCGTGCCCTCCAGCGCACCGCCCGCAGCTACACCGCCCTGCACCGGGGCCACGTCGGGGTGTCCGCGGACACGGTGAGCGCCACGGGCGGCCACATCCTCTTCGGCGCGGAGCGCGACCTGGACGTCTGGGTGACGCGCTGTGAACAGGGCGCCGTGTCCCGCGAGTCCTGGCGCCTGGACGCCCCGCAGGTGGAGGCCACCGTGCCCCCCGCCACCGGCAACCTGGAGGAGGCGCTCGTCCCGCTCGTGCTGGAGCGCGAGACCGGCACCGTCCTCTTCGACGAGTCCACGGTCCCCATGGCCGGCGACCGCGTGGACTTCCTCGTCGCGCACGGACGGAAAGATGAAGCCCACGCGTGGCTTTCCTCTCACGGCTGGCGGCCCGCGGTGTCTGAGATTCCAATCCCAGACACTTCTCCCTCCCCATCGGCCTAGCGGCCGTTGAACGTTTCGCGCGGGTTGCGTGAAATGCCCTGACCGGCCTCGGACCCGGGCGGATGTCCCGCGGCGGCTCCAGAGAACGGGCAGGAGGCGTTCATGCGGCTGCCTTCGGGCGTCGTCACGATGCTCGCCGTGGTGCTCCACTCCGGCGCGGGATGGGCGGCATCTCCCCCTTCAACCCCCGCGACCGCCACACCGCCGAAGCTCCCGCCGGGCGTCTCCGCCACGCTGTGGCGGCTCGCGGTGCCCCAGGGCTCGGAGCCCACGCCGGAGCGGGTGGCGCTGGGGGAGAAGCTCTTCCGCGAAAAGCGCCTGTCCGTGGACAACACCGTGGCCTGCATGACGTGCCACGAGCCGGAGCTGGGCTTCACCGACGGCAAGGCGCTGTCCGAGGGCGTCAAGCAGCAGAAGGTGACGCGCAACAGCCCCACCGTGCTCAACGCCCTCTTCAACGCCACCCAGTTCTGGGACGGCCGCTCGGCCACGCTGGAGGACCAGGCGAAGCTGCCCATCCTCAACCCGCGTGAGATGGGCATGCCGGACCCGGACACCGTCGTGAAGAAGGTGCGCGGCATCCCCGAGTACGTCACCGACTTCCAGAAGGTCTTCGGCCGCGAGCCCAACTTCGACGACCTGGCCGTCGCCATCGCCGCGTTCGAGCGGATGCAGTTCTCCGGCGACGCGCGCTTCGACAGGTTCATGGCGGGGGACAGCAAGGCGCTCACCGCGTCGGAAAAGAACGGCTGGGCGCTCTTCAACGGCAAGGCGCGCTGCAACGCCTGTCACGCGGGCAACGCCGTCTCCCCGCTGTTCAGCGACCAGAAGTTCCACAACATCGGCGTCGCCGCGCACAAGCAGGACTTCGTCGCCCTGGCGCGCAAGGGCGTGCAGGTGGTCCGCACGGGCGACGAGAAGCAAATTGACGAGCTGGCGCTCAACTCGGAGTTCTCCG
The DNA here is from genome assembly GCF_020036995.1 of Corallococcus sp. AS-1-12. Lineage (NCBI taxonomy): Bacteria > Pseudomonadati > Myxococcota > Myxococcia > Myxococcales > Myxococcaceae > Corallococcus > Corallococcus sp. AS-1-12. The sequence goes on from NZ_JAIQDD010000008.1 coordinate 172,403, forward strand.
AGCTGGGGCGCTTCCTCGTCACCAAGCAGGAGAACGACGTGGGCTCGTTCAAGACGCCCATCCTGCGCAACGTGGGCATCACCGGCCCGTACATGCATGACGGGTCGCTCACCACGCTGTGGGACGTGATGGACCACTACAACAAGGGCGGCGTGGCCAATCCCTATCTCGATGGGGGGATGCAGCGGCTGGGGCTCACGGAGCCTGAAATCGACGACCTGGTGGCGTTCCTCTTCACGCTCACGGACACGAAGTTCGACAAGCTCAACAAGGAGCAATTGGCGAAGCAGCGCGCCCGGAAGAACACCCGGCCGGAGCGGGACACCGCCATCGCCACGGGCAAGAAGGGCAACCTGGGGGACCTGGCTCCCAACCCGGACCTGAAAGTGAAGAACCCAGCGGACCTGGGCTTCTACGGCGACGTCACCCCGGTGACGACCACCCAGCAGCGGTAGCGGAGGCGCGCCATGGCCAACAAGTTCCAGAGCATCGAGACGAAGCACTACGCCGAGCGTGACGCCTTCTTCGAGGGCCTCAAGAAGCTGGACCGCCGCGCCTTCATGCGCGTCGCCGGCATCTCCGCGGGCATTGTCGCGGGCATGGGCAAGCTCACGCCCAACAGCTTCCAACTGGTCAACGTGGCGGAGGCGCAGGGGGAGAAGCCGAAGTTCTCCTTCGCGTACATCTCCGACACGCACCTGTATGAGAACAAGCTCAACGACCGCTTCGTGCGCGCCATCCTCAAGGCCGTGGACGACGTGAACGCGCTGGACCCCCAGCCGGACTTCGTCCTCTTCGGCGGTGACCTGGCGCAGTTGGGCCAGGCCGGCGAGCTCAAGCTGGGCGCCCAAATCCTCAAGGCCGTGAAGGCCCCCATCAAGATGATGGTGGGCGAGCACGACTGGTTCCTGGACATGGGCGAGCAGTGGCGCGACCTGTTCGGCGCGCCCCACTACTCCTTCGACCACAAGGGCGTGCACTTCGTGGTGCTCAACTCCATCCTCGAGAAGGACTTCTGGACGGAGCGGAAGCTCTCCCCCATGGAGCGCATGAAGATCGTCGCCGGCCTGGACAATGGCATCCAGTCCCGCTTCGAGGTCGGCGCCGAGCAGCGCCAGTGGCTCCAGAACGACCTGGCCAAGGTGGCGAAGACGACGCCGGTCATCGTCTTCAGCCACTCGCCGCTCTACAAGTACTACAAGCCCTGGAACTTCTGGACCGACGACGCGGACGAGGTGCAGGCCCTCCTCAAGCCGTACGAGAAGGTCACCGTCATCCACGGCCACACGCACCAGTTGCTCAGCAACCGCATTGGCAACATCTCCTTCCACGGGATGCTGTCCACCGCGTGGCCGTGGCCGTACGCGCCGGAGGGCCTGCCGTCCCTCACGGTGCCCATGAACCGCGCGGATCCGTTCAGCCAGTTCGACGGCTGCGGGGATGGCCGCATGGACGTGCTGGAGTCGGGGCTCGTGGACAAGCTCTACAACCTCTGGCAGCGCGACCCCATCACCGTGCGCGCCAGCTACCTGGGCTCCGGTGGCAGGCAGTCCGCGCCCCCCAAGCCCAAGCTGCCCACCTATTAGGACCGGAAGAGGAACCCCTTCCCATGAACCTGCGAATGAAGCTGCTCGTGGTCCCGTGCGCGGCCCTGTCCTTCGCCGGCGGCGTGGCGCTCGCCACGTCCCCGGAGTCGAAGCCTGCGCCGTTGCCCAAGCACGTCGTGCCCGCGTCCAGGGACGGCAACCTGGTGCTGGGCTTGTGTGACGGTGAGACGTCCATGGAAGTGCCCGGCGTGAAGGATGGCCAGAAGCTCACCCGCGCCCAGGCCATCACCGCCACCGCGCAGTTGATGGACGACTGGCGAAAGAAGAACCCGAACGCGAACTGGGACGACGTGCCCGGCCCGGTGCTGGCGCAGGCCTCGCCCCCGGCCACGAAGAAGTCCCCGGCGCCCGCGCCCCAGCCCAACCCCGGCACGAAGCCCGCGGGCAACGACGTGCGCCAGGGCGGCGTGCACGCGGAGTCGGGCGCGAAGGCGGTGCCCCAGCAGCAGAAGGCAAACGTCCAGACGGGTCACACCTACGGCGCGTACTCCGAGCGCGACGAGCAGGTGTGGGCAGACTCCGTGCAGGAGGCCGTCAAGGAAGGCCACCGCGTGTTCCACGACGCGGACGCGCTGGGCGGAACGGTGGGCGTGTCCTGCGACATGTGCCATCCGGACGCGGCCAACACCCACCCGGAGACCTACCCGAAGTACCAGGTGCAGCTAGGCCGCGTGGCGTTGCTGCGCGACATGATCAACTGGTGCATCGAGAACCCGGTGCGCGGCAAGCCGCTGGCGGACGGCGACCCGAAGATGCGCGCGATGGAGGCGTACATCTACGCGCAGCGCAAGGGCGTGAAGCTGGAGTACGGCAAGCACTGAAGTCCGGGCGGTACCGAGGGCCCCGGGCGCTTCATGCGCTCAGGGGCCCGGCAACAGGCCCAGGGCCATATGCGCCGCGCGGAACGGCTCCGCGAGCAGCAGGCCGAAGACGATTTGCAGCGGCGTCAGGTGCCGTCCGTCGGTCGATGACGCCCTTCGTCGGGCCGCGTTCATCCCGGCGGCGCAGGGACGCCCCAGCGCGAGGACGCCACCCCGGACACGAGCCATGGGCTCACGAGAGAAGGCATCCAGCGCGCTCGGGATGGGACGCGAACCCGCGTCCGTCACATGCGGTTGAGGAAGAAGCGGACCAGGAGGAACAGCGCCATCGCATAGGCGTATCCCAGCAGCACGCGACCGGCGATGCGCTGTGGCGACGGCTTGCGCGGACCGGCTTCCGGAGGCGGCGCACGGCGCTGGTCGCGCATCACGAGGAAGCGCCCCAGACCGAGCGCGACGATGACGGAGATGATCACGAGGTCGAAGGCACCCATGGTGCGGGAGCTTCGGACAACGGCCCGACGGGATTCAAGGCAAGTGACATGCCTCGTCCCGCCAGTGTCGAACCGCATGAGCCGGTCCATCCGGTTTCCACGGGTCCGATGGGGTGCTCCTCCGGCCGCCGTTGCCCCAAAACCTGTCCGACAGTCGGACAGGTTTCTGAGGCCCGCCTGAGGGGGGGCCCACCCGGTCACGGTGCGCCAAAGCTGTCCGACAGTCGGACCGGTTTCCTCGGCACGGATGGCGGAGGCTCCCTGCCAACCACGGTGGCCCAAGGCTGTCCGACAGTCGGACCGGTTTTCTCGGCGCGGATAGCGGAGGTCCGGGCGGCCCAAAGCTGTCCGACGGTCGGACCGGTTTTCTCGGCACGGATGGCGGAGGCTCCCTGCCAATTACGGTGGTCCAAAGCTGTCCGACAGTCGGACAGGTTTCGGCGGCTCGCATGGGGGCCCCCCCAGTCACGGTGTGCCGGACTTGTCCGACAGTCGGACAGGTTTCCTTGGCCCCCATGGAGGATGGGTCCAGCCAGTCACGGCGTCCCGCCCTTGTCGGACAGGTTTCCCCGGCTCGGATGACGGAGGCCCGGTGGCCCACAGCGGTCCGACAGTCGGACAGGTTTCCTTGGCTCGGATGACGGAGGTCAGTGGCTACAGCGGTCCGACTGTCGGACAGGTTTCCTTGGCTCGGATGGCGGAGGCCCTGGTGGTCCAAAGCTGTCCGACTGTCGGACCGGTTTTGGCCGCTCGCCGCCAAGAGGGGGGCCGGCAGGGTTCTTATGTTCTCATTCGTGGGGGGCGGCCTTCTGGCCCGAAGGCCCTGTGCCGCGACGGATGCTGGTTGCCCTCCTGCGGTTGACGGCATTCAGGGCCTTGGTTTGACGGGATTCCAGGTTCGGGGGCTTGCCTTTCCCCCGCCCGCACCCGGTTGAATGCGGGCCATGTCCCTCGCCCCTGTCTCGGACCCCAGCGGCCTGCTGGAGCGCGCGCCGCGTCTGACGGAGCTCCTGCCGGATGCCGCGCTGTCGGAGGCGCTCTCGCGGGGGGATGCGTGGGCGGTGCACGCGGTGCTCTCACGCCGGCTGGAGCACGAGCCTCCCGGACCCACACGGGCGCTGCTGACGGCGCTGGTGGAGGACCGCGGCGCCTTCGTCATCGCGGGCCGTCCGCCGCCCGCGTCCTCCGTGCTGGGCACGGGCGTGCGGTGGAAGGGCTCGCCTCCGCGCGGCGCCGCTCCGGACGCGCCCTTCGTCGCCGAGCGCACCGTGACGGTCCTGGGCGTTCCCGTGTGGCCCCTGGAGGACTACCTCGTGCGCGCGGATGGCAAGGCGCCGCTCCAGGTCATCGGGCAGGTGCCGCCCTCACGCGGCAGGGCTCGCCGCCGCGCCGTGGCCCTGGCCGGGATGGCGCTGGGGCTCTGCGGCCTGGTGGGGCTGGGCGCGGTGTGGCTGGAGGCTCGCGGCATGCGCGCCGTGACCGTCGTCAATGGCCTGTCACGCCCCGTGGACGTGCGCATCGGCGGCGAGCACTGGGTGGTGGCGCCCGGGACGCAGGAGCAGGGGCGCGTGAAGCTGGGAGACGACCTGCTCCACGCGGTGACGACCTGGCCCGGCCAGGCGCCCGTCATCGAGGACGTGGTGCTGCCGACCGAGGGCGAGCGCATCCTCTACAACGTGAAGGGCGCGGCGATGCTGAAGGCGGAGGCCTCCGACAGGAGCCTCCCCTCCCGGTCCCTGCCGGAGGCCGCCTCGGTGCTCCAGTCCGGCGAACAGCTCTCCGTCCAGGCCGCGAGCTGGGAGGCCGCCGCGCAGGCCTTCGCGGAGGAGGGGCGCTGGCAGGCCGCGGGCCGCGTGGCGTCCGCCGTGGCGGAGGTGGAGCCGGGCAACACCCTGGCGCGCGAGATGGCCGCGCGCGCGTGGCTCTTCGTGGACACGCAGGTGCCCGCGAATCTGCCGGCCGACCTGCGCTGGCGCAACACGCGCGACTTCGCGGCGATGCTGATGCACACCTGGCAGGAGGACCCGGCCGCGCAGGCGCTGGCCCTGTCGTTGATGCGCTACATCGGCCAGGGGGCCCAGGCCCGCGCACGCTACGCGGAGCACGCGCAGATGCATCCGGGCTCACCGCTGGCGGCCCTCTACCTGCAGCGCGCGAGCCCGCCGGACCTGGGCTCCGCGGGCGCCGTGGACGCCTACGCGAAACTGGCGGAGCGCTTCCCGGACTCGCCCGAGCTGATGCGCGCGTGGTTCGAGGCGCGGTGGCGCTTCGAACTGGAGCACCCGTCCAAGTCGGACCGGGGAGACGACCTCGGAGGCCCGCCGTACGAGGTCCGGACGGCGGAGCTGTTGAAGCCCTTCCTGGAGAAGCACCCGCCGGAGACCCTGGAGGCGCTGGAGCTGGACGTGCGCATCCTCCTGCGCGCGCGGCTGCGAGACGCGGCCACGGCGCTGGTGCGCCGCTACGGCCAGGACCCGCGCCGCCGGACCTGGGACTTCCTGGTGCTGGCCGGACGCACGGCGGAGGCCGCCGGGCCCGAGCACACGTCCTACGTGATGCGCGATTGGATCCCCTCCGCCCTCGCGCGCCAGCCGGAGCGGATGGCGCTGCTGGACCTGCTCACCGGCCAGCGCTCGCCAAAGGACGCGGAACTCGCCGCGCTGGCGTCCCCCGAGGCCCGCTCCGTGCTGCGCCTCACCCGGGATGTGCTCGTGGACCCGAGGCGCGCGCTGAAGGAGGCCGAGGGCGACCCCTCGGCCGTGCTGTCCCAACTGGACCCCGAGGTCCTCGCGCTGCTCGCCCTGGAGTACACGCGCACCGGCGATGACGTGGGCAGACGGCTCTTCAGCTTCTCGCTGCCGCTGATGCTCGCGCGCGATCCGCTGCGAAAGCACGTGCTGTCCGCCTCGGGCGCCCCTGGACCGGACTTCAGCCGCCTGCCCCTGGGCTTTCGCGCCGCCGCCACCCTGGTCCACGCCCGGCGCGACGCGAAGGAGGGCTACGCGGTGTTCACGGAGCGGCTGGACGGGCTCTCCCGCATGGACGCCCTGGGCGGCTTGTCGGTCCGCGCCGCCAGCGCCTGGATGCGGCGCGCGTTCGACGCCTGCATGGGCACGAAGGTGGAGCAGCCCCTGCCTCCGGGCACCCTCCTGAGCGGTGAGCTCCTGACGGAGAAGGCCCGCCAGGAGGATGACCGGGAGGGCCGCCGCGCCCACTGCGAGGCGCGCATCGTCACCCCCACCGGGCTGCCTCTGCCCCGGGCCACCGCCACGACGGCGGCCGGAAACGCGAACGGCGCCGACCCCTGAGAGAGGTCCGGCGCCGTCACGGTGCTGCGGGGGAGGGGAACCTCAGCCCGGCTGGCAGACCTGGCGGAGGATGTCCAACGACTCCAGCGCCTTGCCCGCGCCAATCACCACGGCGGACAGCGGGTCCTCCGCGAGGAACACCGGCAGGCCCGTCTCCTCGCGCAAGAGCGTGTCCAGGTTCTTGAGCAGCGCGCCGCCACCGGCCAGCACGATGCCGCGGTCCGCGATGTCACCGGCCAGCTCCGGCGGCGTGCGCTCCAGCGTCAGCTTCACCGCTTCCACGATGCCGTTGACGGGCTCCGCGAGCGCGTCGCGCACCTCGTCGCTGGACACCGTCAGCGTGCGCGGCACGCCGGCCACCAGGTCGCGACCCTTGATCTCCATGGTCATGACCTCGTCCGTCGGGTACGCCGTGCCGATGCCCATCTTGATGAGCTCCGCCGTGCGCTCGCCGATGAGCAGGTTGTACTTGCGCTTGACGTACTGGATGATCGCCTCGTCCAGCTTGTCGCCGCCGATGCGCACGGACTTGGCGAACACGATGCCCGCGAGGCTGATGACCGCGACGTCGGACGTGCCACCGCCGATGTCCACGATCATGTTGCCGCTGGGCTCCGTCACCGGCAGGCCCGCGCCAATCGCCGCGGCCATGGGCTGCTCGATGAGGTAGACCTCGCGCGCGCCCGCGTTGGCGGCCGCCTCACGCACCGCGCGGCGCTCCACCTCCGTGATGCCGGACGGGATGCCGATGATGATGCGCGGGTTCACCAGCGTCTTGCGGTTGTGCGCGCTCTGGATGAAGTAGCGCAGCATCGCGGCGGTGATTTCGAAGTCCGCGATGACGCCGTCCTTCATGGGCCGGATGGCCACGATGTTGCCCGGCGTCCTGCCGAGCATCTCCTTGGCCTCCTTGCCCACGGCGAGCACCTTCTTGCCGCCGCGCGAGTCCTGCTGCACCGCCACGACGGAGGGCTCGTTGGACACGATGCCCTGGCCGCGGATGTAGATGAGCGTGTTCGCCGTACCCAGGTCGATGGCGAGGTCGCGCGAAAACAGGGTGTGGAGCCAGTCGAACATACGGGGACGGAAACTTTCGGAAGGGCCGGAAAACTCCCCGCCCTTCAGACGGAGTGCGTTGTCGAAACTACTACGCGCCGCAATACGGAGGAAGAAAAGCTGGAACGCCCTTCAGGGTGCCGCTCGCTGGACAACCAACCGCACCCGCCCCTCTGTTCCCTTGTCCGCACTCCCACCGCGCTCCCCCGGGCAGCGGCCAGGCGGCCTTCAGCGCTTCAGCGAGTACTTCGCGATGGCGTAGAGGGCGCGGACGCCGTCCTTCCAGCCAATCTTCTTGCCCTCCTCGTAGGTGCGCCCATGGTAGCTGATGGGCACCTCGAAGACGCGCCAGTTGCCGCGCGCCACCTTGGCGGTGATTTCGGGCTCGAAGCCGAACCGGTCCTCCTCCACGTGCACGGAGCGCAGCACCTCCGCGCGGAAGGCCTTGTAGCAGGTCTCCATGTCCGTGAGGTTCAGCCCGCTCGTCATGTTGGAGAGCGTGGTGAGCAGGTGGTTGAGGACGGTGTGCCAGTAGTACAGCACCCGGCGCGGTGACCCGATGAACCGGCTGCCGAAGACGACGTCCGCGTCCCCGTCCAGGATGGGCTGGATGACCCGGGGGATGTCCCGGGGGTCGTACTCCAGGTCCGCGTCCTGCACGAGGACGATGTCCCCCGTGGCCTCGGCGAAGCCCCGGCGCAGCGCGGCCCCCTTGCCCTGGTTCTGCTCCTGGAACAGCACGCGGATGTCGTTCCGGTTCTTCGGCGTGCCCCCCAGGATGTCCAGGCCCTGTTCGGAGAGCTGGCGCAGGAACTCGCGGCTGCCGTCCTTCGAGCAGTCGTCCACCAGGACGAGCTCCTTGGGGAAGTCCACGGCGACGCAGCGCCGGAGGATTTCCGCCAGGGTGGGAATCTCGTTGTAGACGGGGATGACGAGCGAGACGAGCATGGCGGCCCCGCCCTATCGCATTTCCCCCGCCAGGGCGACTCCCTTGCTCACAAAATTCAGGGCCGGGCCGCGCCCCGGAGCGCGTCCAGCAGCGACGCCAGGTCCGCGTCCCCGGTGAGCGGGTGGATGAGCGTGGTGCGCAGGTACGTGCCCCGGGGCAGCCGCGTCTGCACCAGGTAGAAATCTCCACGGGACACCAGCGCTTCACGCAGGCGGACCTGGAGCGCGTCCCAGCCCTCCGGCGGCACGTGCGCGGGGGTGTGGCGGAAGCAGACGATGTTGCAGTCGGGCTCCAGGGCCAGCTCGAAGTCCGGGGCGGCGGTGAGCATCCGGGCGAAGCGCCGGGCCTGGTCGTAGGAGGCGGTGATGGCCTCCTCGAAGACGCGCGTGCCCAGCACGGACAGGCACGCGTAGACCTTGAGGGGCATCATCTCCTTGGTGCACTCCAGCGTGCGCAGGGCCACGTCGCTGTAGGGGCGCGCGTCCTCGCCGTCGCCGTGGAAGAGGTAGTGGGCCTCCTGGGAGAAGGCGTCGAAGGAGCGCGCCCCGTCGCGGAAGAGCACCGCCGTCACCAGCGCGGGCATGAGCAGCCCCTTGTGCGCGTCCCACACCACGGAGTCCGCCCGCTCGATGCCCTTCACCCGCGCGCGGTACTTCGGGCTGAGGGACGCCGAGGCCCCGTGCGCGCCGTCCACGTGGAACCACAGGCCGTGCGCCTGCGCGAAGTCCGCCACGGGCTCCAGCGGGTCGAACGCGCCGGTGGCGGTGGAGCCCGCGCTGGCCACCACGGCGATGGCCTTCCTCCCCGCGCGGGTGGCCCGCGCGAGCGCGTCCTCCAGGGCGTCCGGCCGCACGCGGAAGTGCTCGTCCACGTCCACCGGGGTGAGGCCGCCCTCGCCCCAGCCCATGATGCGGACCGCGCGGGCCAGGCAGTAGTGGGCGGAGCGGGGGACCAGCGCCGTCAGGGGCGGGCCCGCGTGCGCGCCGCCGTTCCACGCGTCGTAGCCGGCCTTGGCCTGACGGGCGGCGAGCAGGGCGGTGAGGTTGCCCGCGCTGCCGCCGGAGGTGAGCACGCCCCGGGCCGTGGAGGGCAGGCCCAGCTTCGCCGCCATCCACGCGAGCACGTGGTGCTCCATCGCGGTGGCGACAGGGCCCATCTCGTACACGGCCATGCCGTTGTTGAGCAGCGACGACACGGCGTCGCACAGCGCGGCCAGCGGCACGGGCGCCGTCACCTGGTGGCCCACGTAGCGCGGGTGGTGCAGGTGGTGTGAGTCCTTCAGCACGCGCGCCATCAGCGCCGCGAAGGCCTGGGAGACCTCCGGCGCCGGCTCCTCCGGGAAGGCCGTGGCGAAGCGCTCCTGGTTCACCGCGGGCGGGGCCCAGGGCAGCACCGGCATTGCGCCCCCGGCGAGCGCGGCCTTCAGGTAGTCCGCGAGCTGATCCATCAGGGCGTGGGCGGTGGCCCGGAAGGCCTCCGGTTCATAGGCGGCGCGCAGCGGCGGGAAGACGGGGGGCGTCATGGCGGGGGGCACGCTAACGGGAGCGCCCGTCCAGGGCCCGGGAATCCCGTCGCCGTCCCTCCCCCTGGGGCCGGGCGGGCAGGGGCCCGGCGGCGGGGCGGGCGGCTCCCGGCGCCTCCGGGCCGTCCCCAGCTTTCCCGCGCACAGGAGGAGACGACCGATGGCTTTCGACGACACGCCGTCCGAACGGCGCTCCATCATCAGCGGCATGCGCGTCCGCTCGGCGGATGGGACGCTCCTGGGGTACGTGGCCCTCATCGGCCAGGAACACCTCTACGTCCGGCGCTCGCCCTTCGTGCGCCACCGGGACTGGAAGGAGGCCCCCCTGTCCGCCGTGGGCCGGGTGCTCCAGGGCGCCGTCATCCTGAAGGAGGGCACGGGCCCGTTGGCGCACGCGGATGCCATGTTTCACGGAGAAATCCCGACACAGACCCTGCCCCTGGTGCTGGGGCTCGAGCCGTCGCACGCGTGAGTCCGTCCGGCGGTGCACACTGAGGAGCGGCGCGGTCCCTTGAAGTGTGATTCAACCCGGTGTCATGGCGACTTCCCTCGAAGAGCTCTCCCAGCGGGTGTCCGCGGCGTTCGCGGACCGGGCGAAACTGAAGGACGCGGACACGGTGGCGGCGGTGCGCGAGACGCTCGCGCGGCTGGACACCGGGGAGCTGCGCGTCGCGGAGAAGGGCCCGGACGGCTGGCGGGTGAATGCCTGGGTGAAGGAGGCCATCCTCCTGTTCTTCGCCGTGTCGGAGATGCAGGTGATGGAGGTGGGCCCCTTCGAGTTCCACGACAAGGTGCCCCTGAAGAAGGACCTGCGGGCGGCGGGCGTGCGCGTGGTGCCGCCGGGCACCGTGCGCTACGGCGCGTTCGTGGAGCGGGGCGCGGTGGTGATGCCCGGGTACGTGAACATCGGCGCGCGGGTGGGCGCGGGCACCATGGTGGACACCTGGGCTACGGTGGGCTCGTGCGCGCAGGTGGGCCGCGACGTCCACCTGTCCGGCGGCGTGGGCCTGGGCGGCGTGCTGGAGCCGCCCACCGCGTCGCCGGTCATCATCGAGGACGGCGCCTTCCTGGGCAGCCGCTCCATCGTGGTGGAGGGCGTGGTGGTGGAGGAGGAGGCGGTGCTCGGCGCCAACGTGGTGCTGACCGCGTCCACGCAGATCATCGACGTCACCGGGCCGCAGGAGGTCATCCACAAGGGCCGCGTGCCGGCGCGCAGCGTGGTGATTCCGGGCATGCGGGAGAAGCAGTTCCCCGCCGGGAAGTACATGGTCCCGTGCGCGCTCATCATCGGGCAGCGCAAGGCGTCCACCGACCAGAAGACCAGCCTCAACGCCGCCCTGCGGGACTTCGCCGTCGCGGTGTGAGCCCGCGACAAATCCGGCGCGGTCGGGGGCGCGTATAGGTGTTGTACGCGACTTGTCACGGCCGCGTCGTTTTCAGGAGAGCATGGACCACCTCGACGACATCCTCCCCGAGTGGCTGCTCGGGACCCTGGAGCCTGCCCGGCGTGACGCCGCGGCCCGGCACCTGGAGGGCTGTGCGCGCTGCCGGGCGGAGCTGGCCCGGCTGGCGCCCGCCGTGGATGCGCTGGGGGCGCTCGTGGAGCCGGTGGCGCCCCCCGCCGGAGCGCTCCAGCGGCTGATGGGCCAGATGGAGGGCCCCGGCCGCTTCGCCCGTTGGGCCGGGAAGGTCGCCGCGTTCCTGGACCTGACGGAGGCGCGGGCCCGCGAGCTGCTGGAGTCCATGGCGGAGCCGTCGCAGTGGATGCCCGGCCCGGTGGAGGGCGTGGAGCTGATGCCCGTGGAGACGGGCCCGGCGCGCGAGGGGATGATGGCCGCCGTCGTGCGGCTTCAGCCCGGCGCCCGCTACCCGCGCCACGCGCACCTGGGCCGCGAGTGGAACCTGGTGCTGGAGGGCGGCTTCCGCGAGGACAACGGCCACGAGGTGTGGCCCGGGGACGAGCTGGAGAAGGTAGACGGCTCGCTGCACGACTTCACCGCGCTCCAGGGCCCCGCGTGCATCTGCGTCACGGTGTTGGATGGCGCGACGTCCTTCGAGGAGCAGGTGGACGGCGCCTGACGGGACGATGTCCCGGGCCCGGGCGGGGAGTATGGTGCTTCACGCATGGCCTCCATCGACCTCGCCACCCGACTCGCCCAGACGACGCTCGAGCTGTGTCGCATTGAAAGCCCCATTGGCCACGAGGGCCCCATCGCGGACCACGTGGAGGGCTGGGCGCTGAAGCACTTCCGCCGCGAGGAGGTCTTCCGCGTCGGGCACACGCTGCTGCTGGGCTCGCTGGAGGACCCCCGGCCCACGGTGGCGCTCATCGGCCACCTGGACACGGTGCCCATGCACCCCGGGGATGTGGGCCGCGCGCCGCGCATCGAAGGGGAGCGCGTGCACGGGCTGGGCGCGTCCGACATGAAGGGCGGCGTCGCGGTGATGATGGCGCTGGCGGAGGACCTGAAGCGCGCCGAGTTGCCCGTCAACGTGGCCTTCCTGCTGTACGAGCGCGAGGAGGGCGCCTACGCGGAGAGCGGCCTCATCCCGCTGTACGCGAAGCGGCCGGACCTGTCCCAGGTGAAGTTCGGCATCGCCATGGAGCCCACGGACGGCGTGGTGCAGGTGGGCTGCGTCGGCAGCATGCAGGTGACCGTCCGCTTCACGGGGCGCAGCGCGCACTCCGCGCGGCCGTGGCAGGGGGAGAACGCCATCCACAAGGCGGGGCCGCTGCTCACGGAGCTGCTGGGCCGCGAGCGCGTGGAGGTGAACGTCGCGGGCTTCCCCTTCTACGAAGTCATCAGCGCCACGCTGGCCAAGGGCGGCCGGGCGCGCAACGTGGTGCCGGAGGCGTTCGAGCTGAACCTCAACTACCGCTTCGCGCCGGGCAAGAGCGTGGCTCGGGCGAAGGAGGACGTGCTGGCGCTGGTGGCGGGCCGCGCGGAGGTGGAGTTCACGGACGCGTCCCCCAGCGGGCCGGTGGCCGCGGGCAACCCGCTGTTCCAGCGGCTGATGTCCCTCACGGGGCTGCCCGCCGCGTCCAAGCAGGCGTGGACGGACGTGGCGCGCTTCGGCGAGTGGGGCGTGGACGCGGTGAACTTCGGGCCCGGTGAGACGGCGCAGGCGCACCAGCTCCACGAGAGCGCGCCCATCCCTCCGCTGGCCGTGGCGTACGAGAAGCTGGCCGCGTTCCTGAAGGGCGCGGCCTGAGCGGCGCGCGCGTGCGCTCCGGGGCCGGATTTTCGGCCTCGCGCGGCCTGAGCGGCGCGCGCATTCGTCAGGTGGCGTGCATCCGCGCGGCGGGGCATGCGTGCACTTGCGGCGGTTGCGCTTACCCTTGCGGGGTTGTCATCCCTGGAGGTTGTTGATGCACGCCGAGTCGAACATGCAGGGCCCGAACGAGACCCCGTCGTCCAACACGATGCTCCCGGCCGGTGAGGCCACGCCCGCCGCGCCGTCGCGCCGCCGCTCCCCGGGCGCGCGCAAGGGCGCTCGCAAGGCGTCGTCCCGCCGCACGGGGGCCGCGAAGAAGGCGACCTCCAAGCGCACCACCGCGAAGAAGGCCGCGGGCAAGCGCACCGCGAAGAAGGCCACGGCGAAGCGCGGCGCCGCGAAGAAGGCCACCGCGAAGCGCGGCGCCCGCAAGGCCCCGGCCCGCCGCGCCGCCGCCGGCCGCACCGCGCGCAAGACGTCCGGCCGTGGCGCGTCCACGCGCAAGGCGTCCGCCCGCAAGAGCTCCGCGCGCCGCTCCACGCGCCGCTAGAGGTTCACGCAAGGCGGCACGCGGGGAGGCGGAGGTCCCTTCGAAAGGACGCGCTCCCCCGCGGGCGGCTCTCTCCTTCTCATCCTCTGGTCCGAGTGGGTCATCCCCCATCCCCGCGAAGCCTTATTCGCGGGATTAATCATTTTTTCCTGCTCAAACTGCTATCCGTGGTGTTGACCATTGGACGACAGTACAAGCCCTCGGGGATCAACGAGGGGCGAGCATGTCCAAGGGGAAGCAGAAGCAACCGTTCCAGTTGCCGGAGTTCTACGTGCCATGGCCGGCGCGCCTGAACCCGAACCTGGAGGCGGCCCGCGCGCACACCAAGGCGTGGTCGTACCAGATGGGCATCCTGGGCCCGCCGCGGGATGGCACGGACCGCGAGGTCTGGTCCGAGCGCCGCTTCGACGGCATGGACTACGCGCTGCTCTGTGCGTACACGCACCCGGAGGCGCCGGGCCCGGAGTTGGACCTCATCACGGACTGGTACGTCTGGGTCTTCTACTTCGACGACCACTTCCTGGAGGTCTTCAAGTACTCGCGCGACGTGAAGGGCGGTCAGGCCTACCTGGACCGGCTGCCGCTGTTCATGCCGCTGGACATGTCCCCGCCGCCGGAGCCCACCAACCCGGTGGAGCGCGCCCTCTGGGATTTGTGGCAGCGCACCGTGCCCTCCATGTCCATGGACTGGCGCCGCCGCTTCTTCGAGAACACCAAGCACCTGCTCGATGAGTCGATGTGGGAGATCGAGAACATCAGCGAGGCGCGCGTCTCCAACCCCATCGAGTACATCGAGATGCGCCGCAAGGTGGGCGGCGCGCCCTGGTCGTCCGACCTGGTGGAGCACGCCGTCGCCGCGGAGATTCCGGACCGCGTCGTGCGGAGCCGCCCGATGCGCGTCTTCAAGGACACGTTCTCGGACGCGGTGCACCTGCGCAACGACCTGTTCTCCTACGAGCGCGAATTGGAGGAGGGCGAGCTCTCCAACGGCGTGCTGGTGGTGGAGGAGTTCCTCGACTGCGACACCCAGCGCGCGGCGGACCTGGTCAACGACCTGCTGACGTCGCGGCTCCAGCAGTTCGAGACCACCTTCGCCACGGAGCTGCCGTGGCTGTTCGCGGAGTACGCGCTCAACCCGGTGGAGCAGGCGCAGGTGCTCACGTACCTGCGCGGCCTGCAGGACTGGCAGTCCGGCGGCCACGAGTGGCACATGCGCTCCAACCGCTACATGAACCAGCACTCGGAGGAGCGGCCGGCGCTGTCCATCCCGGTGCCCTCCGGCCTGGGCACCTCCGCGCTGCGGCTCCCGCTGACGCCCGGCGGGCTGGGGCTGGGGCCTCGCGCCCGCTCGCTGAGCCACGTGCCCCGCCAGCACGTGGGCCCCACGAAGCTGCCGAAGTTCTACATGCCGTACACCACGTACCAGAGCCCGCACCTGGACCGCGCGCGCAAGAACTCCAAGGCGTGGGCGCGGCGGGTGGGCATGCTGGAGGTGGTGCCCGGGGTGGGGTTCTACGTCTGGGACGACCACAAGTTCGACGCGGCGGACGTGGCCCTCTGCGGCGCGTACATCCACCCGGACGCGACCCCGGAGCAACTGGACCTGACGGCGTGCTGGCTCGTCTGGGGCACCTACGCGGACGACTACTTCCCCATGCTCTACGCGAACACGCGGGACATGGCGGGCGCGAAGCTGTTCACCGCGCGGCTGGGCCAGTTCATGCCGGATGACGTGGAGGCCGCCAACGCCGCGGTGCCCACCAACCCGGTGGAGCTGGGCCTGGTGGATTTGTGGAAGCGCACCGCGGGCCCGCTGTCTCCGCGCGGCCGCAAGCTGTTCCGCAAGGCCATCCAGGACATGACGGACAGTTGGGTGTGGGAGCTGAACAACCAGTTGCTCAACCGCGTGCCGGACCCCGTGGACTACGTGGAGATGCGCCGCAAGACGTTCGGCTCGGACCTCACCATGAGCCTGTCGCGCCTCTCCAAGGGCGACGCGGTGCCGGAGGACGTCTTCAACACCCGTACGCTGCGCGGGCTGGAGAACTCCGCCGCGGACTACGCCTGCTTCGTCAACGACCTCTTCTCCTACCAGAAGGAGATTCAGTTCGAGGGCGAGCTGAACAACTGCGTGCTCGTGGTCCAGAAGTTCCTGGGCGTGGACAAGGACGAGGCCGTGCTCACGGTCAACGAACTGATGACCGCGCGCATGAAGCAGTTCGAGCACCTGGTGGCCAAGGAGCTGCCGGTGGTCATCCGCACCTTCGACCTGGACGAGCAGGCGCGGGAGAAGCTGAACAAGTACGTGGAGCAGCTCCAGCAGTGGATGGCGGGCATCCCCCGGTGGCACGCGGAGGTGGCCCGCTACACGGAAGAGGAGCTCCTCCACGACGCGGCGCCGAAGCTCCAGGCTGGGAACGTCTCCGCCCTGGGCACCTCCGCCATGCGCATCGCCGAGCTGTTCCGCGCCGGCAGGTCCTGAGTCCCCACGCAGTCCCGAAGCCTTTCGAATCCCCAACCTGGAGAAGGTGGCCCCATGTCCAACGACCTGAAGAAGTTCGACGACAACAACCAGAGCCTTGGCACGCAGGCGGCGCGTCAACTGGCGACGACGACCAAGTCCGAGCCGCAGATGCAGGGCATCTCCTCGCGGTGGCTGCTCAAGCTGCTGCCGTGGGTGCAGGTGTCCGGCGGAACGTACCGCGTCAACCGCCGCATGACCTACGCCGTGGGTGACGGCCGCGTCACCTTCACCAGCACCGGCGCCAAGGTGCAGGTGATTCCCCAGGAGCTGGGCGAGCTGCCCCTGCTGCGCGGCTACGAGGACGTGGAGGCGCTGACGGCGCTGGCCAACCGCTTCGTGCAGAAGGAGTACAAGGCCGGTGAGGTCATCACCGAGGCCGGCAAGGAGGCGGACTCCATCGTCCTCATCGCCCACGGCAAGGTGAACCGCATCGGCACCGGCAAGTACGGCGAGCCGCTGGTGCTGGAGACGCTGGCGGACGGCGACCACTACAGCTACCAGGCGCTGCTGGAGTCGCAGGACTACTGGCAGTTCACGGCCAAGGCCGTGACGCCGGTCATCGCGCTCATCCTCCAGCAGTCCGCCTTCGAGGCGGTGGTGGCGCAGGTCCCGTCGCTGCAGAAGCACATCGAGGGCTTCAAGGCCCGCTCCAAGAAGAAGCAGGACACGTCCGGCCAGAAGGCCATCGAGCTGGCCGCCGGCCACCACGGCGAGCCGGTGCTCCCCGGCACCTTCGTGGACTACGAGACGCACCCGCGCGAGTACGAGCTGGCCGTGGCGCAGACCGTGCTGCAGATCCACACGCGCGTCGCGGACCTCTTCAACGACCCCATGAACCAGACGCAGCAGCAGTTGCGGCTGACCGTGGAGGCGCTGAAGGAGCGCAAGGAGCACGAGCTCATCAACAACCGCGAGTTCGGCCTGCTGCACAACGCGGACCTGAAGCAGCGCATCCACACCCGCTCCGGCGCGCCCACGCCGGACGACATGGACGAGCTGCTGGCCACGGTGTGGAAGGAGCCGTCGTTCTTCCTGGCCCACCCGCGCGCCATCGCCGCGTTCGGGCAGGAGTGCAACAAGCGGGGCATCTACCCCACCAGCGTGGAGATGAACGGGAACCACGTGCCCGCGTGGCGCGGCGTCCCCATCGTGTCCTGCAACAAGATCCCCGTCTCCGAGTCGCGCACCACGTCCATCATGCTGATGCGCGCGGGTGAGAAGAACCAGGGCGTCGTGGGGCTGCACCAGGCGGGCATCCCGGACGAGATTGAACCCAGCCTCAACGTGCGGTTCATGGGCATCAACGAGAAGGCCATCATGAACTACCTGGTGACGGCGTACTTCTCCGCGGCGGTGCTGACGCCGGACGCGCTGGGCATCCTGGAGAGCGTGGAGCTGGGCCGCTCGTAGTCCCCCCGCGCGACCCGGAGATTCTTCCATGGCGAACTCACAGAAGGACGTAGCGGCGCACGAGGGCACCAGCCTCAGCACGGCGGGTGCGCGCCAGCTCGCGACGACGACCAAGACGCAGCCGGTGATGCAGGGCATCTCGCCCCGCTACCTGCTGGGCATCCTGCCCTGGGTGCAGGTGTCCGGCGGCACGTACCGCGTGAACCGGCGGCTGACGTACACCGTGGGCGACGACCGGCTGAACTTCAGCAACATCGGCGTCAAGGTGGAGGTCATCCCCCAGGAGCTGCTCAAGCTGCCGCTGATGCGGGGCTTCCAGGACGTGGATGACCTGCTCATCCGCACCCTGGCCGGCCGCTTCACCCAGCAGCAGTACAAGGCCGGGGACACCATCGTGGAGGCGGGGAAGTCCGCCGAGCACGTGTTCCTGCTGGCGCACGGCAAGGCGCAGAAGCTGACGGCCGGCAAGTACGGCGACCCCGTCGTGCTGGACACGCTGGCGGACGGCGACCACTTCGGCGACCAGGCGGTGGTGGAGTCGAACGACGTGTGGCCCTTCACCGTCAAGGCCGTCACGGCCTGCACGGTGATGGCGCTGCCCCAGGACGTGTTCGAGTCCCTCATCACCCAGTCCCCGGCGCTGAAGGCCCACGTGGAGCGCTACCGGGCGAACCTCAAGAAGCCCCAGGACAAGGCGGGGCAGGCCGCCATCGCGCTGGCCGCGGGCCATCACGGCGAGCCCGTGTTGCCCGGCACCTTCGTGGACTACGAGCTGAAGCCGCGCGAGTACGAGCTGAGCGTGGCGCAGACCATCCTGCGCGTGCACACCCGCGTGTCGGACGTCTTCAACGACCCCATGAACCAGACCGCGGAGCAACTGCGGCTGACCATCGAGGCGCTGAAGGAGCGCAAGGAGTGGGAGCTCATCAACAACCCGGAGTTCGGCCTGCTGCACAACGCCGACCTCAAGCAGCGCATCAACACCCGCTCCGGTCCGCCGACGCCGGACGACATGGATGAGCTGGTGTCGCGCCGCCGCAAGACGCGCTACTTCCTGGCCCACCCGCGCGCCATCGCCGCGTTCGGCCGGGAGTGCAACAAGCGCGGCCTGTACCCGACGGTGGTGGACGTGGGCGGGGCGAAGTTCCAGGCGTGGCGCGGGGTGCCCATCCTCCCGTGCGACAAGCTGCCCATCAGCCGGGAGAACACCACCTCCATCCTCGCCATGCGCACCGGTCAGGACGACCAGGGCGTGGTGGGCCTGCACAACGCGGGCATCCCCGACGAGGTGGAGCCCAGCCTCACCGTGAAGCGGATGTCCGTGAACGACCAGGCCATCACGAACTACCTGGTGAGCACCTATTACTCCGCCGCCGTGCTCGTCCCGGACGCGCTGGGCGTGCTGGAGAACGTGGCGCTCGGCGGCTGAGGCGTTCCCCGCCGTGAAGCATGGACGGGCCCGGTGCCTTCAGCGCGCCGGGCCCGTTTGTCTTTGGGGGCACCGTGCGCTGTCGCGCGGTGGAGGTCCTGGAACATTCTCCCTCCAAGGGGCGCGGCGCCGGGTAGGGTGACCCACGTGCCCTTCGCCTCCCGCACCGTGCTGGCCGTGATCCTCGGGACCGCCATCGGAGTGATGGTCGGCCTTGGCGGCTTCACCTTCGCGTACGCGAAGGGCGCGTCCTACCTGCGGGACGACCCGGCCGCCTGCGCCAACTGCCACATCATGAATGAGCAGTACGACGGCTGGCGCAAGAGCAGCCACCACGCGGTGGCCACCTGCAATGACTGCCACACGCCCGCGGGCTTCGTCCCCAAGTACTACACGAAGGCGAGCAACGGCTTCTGGCACTCCTTCTACTTCACCACCGGCACCTTCCCGGACCCCATCCGCCTGCGCCCGGGCAACCGCGAGGTGACGGAGGGCGCGTGCCGCAAGTGCCACGCCTCCATCGTGGAGGCCATCGAGACGCCGCCCACGGGCCACGCGCGGGTGGACCCCGGCGAGCAGCTCCAGTGCCTCACCTGCCACAACTCCGTGGGCCACCCCGAAGGGTCGGGGAACCCCGAGCTCATCCGTAAGGAGATTGCACGATGACCGAGCCCGAGAAGGCTCCGGAGAAGCGCCGGCGCTTCAGCGGCATCCGGCTCGTGGTGGCCGTCGCGGTCGCGGCGGCGCTGGCCTCGGCGGGCGTCACCGCCCTCCTGGTCAACATCATGGAGCGCAAGCAGGAGGCGAAGAGCCCCTTCTACCGGGTGGTGGAGCTCGACGACACCATCACGGACCCCGCCGTGTGGGGGAAGAACTTCCCGCTGCAGTACGACGGCTACCGGCGCACGGTGGACCAGAAGCGCACCCGCTACGGTGGGAGCGAGGCGGTGGCGCGCACGCCCACCCAGGCGGATCCCCGCTCGGTGGTGGCGCAGAGCCGGCTGGAGGAGGACCCCCGCCTGGTCACGATGTGGAGCGGCTACGCCTTCGCCACGGACTTCCGCGAGGAGCGCGGCCACGCGTACATGCTGGATGACCAGACCTTCACCCAGCGGCAGCAGGTGACGCAGCAGCCGGGCACCTGCATCCACTGCCACGGCAGCGTGTACGTGCCCTACAAGAAGCTGGGCGACGGGGACCTCATCAAGGGCTTCGAGAAGATGAACCCAATGCCCTTCGCGGAAGCGCGCAAGCTCGTGGAGCACCCGGTGGCCTGCATCGACTGCCACGAGCCCTCCACGATGCAACTGCGCGTCACGCGCCCCGGCTTCATCGAAGGCATCGCCGCGCTCAAGGCCAGCCAGGGCGTGGCGGACTTCCAGGTGAACCGGGACGCGACCCGCCAGGAGATGCGCACGTACGTGTGCGGCCAGTGCCACGTCGAGTACTACTTCAAGGGCAAGGAGAAGCGCCTCACGTACCCCTGGGCCAAGGGCATCAACATCGATCAGATCATGGCCTACTACGACGAGGACGGGCACGCCGACTGGATCCACGCGCTCACCGGCGCGAAGGTCCTCAAGGCGCAGCACCCCGAGTTCGAGCTGTACAACCAGGGCATCCACGCGAAGAGCGGCGTGGCGTGCGCGGACTGCCACATGCCCTACCAGCGCGAGGGGGCGATGAAGATCAGCGACCACCACGTGCGCAGCCCGCTGCTCAACATCAACCGCGCCTGCCAGACGTGCCACAAGTGGAGCGAGGCGGAGCTGCTCGAGCGGGCGGAGACCCTCCAGACGCGCACCTTCCAGACGCGCAACATCGCCATGGACGCGCTGGTGGACCTCATCCACGACCTGGAGCGCGCGCAGAAGGCGGGGGCGCCCGAGGAGTCCCTGGCCAGGGCGCGCGACCTGCAGAAGCGCGCCCAGTTCTACCTGGACTTCGTGGAGGCGGAGAACTCCATGGGCTTCCACGCGGACCAGGAGGCTGTGCGCATCCTGAGCAACTCCATCAACTTCTCACGCCTGGGCCAGAACGCGCTGCGGCCCGCCGGAGCGCCCGCCACTGGAAGCGCGGGCGCCCAGCCGCGGTAGCGGGCGGCGCTCAGTACTTCACGCGCACCAGGAAGACGTCGCCGCGCGTGGGCCTGAGCTTGTCCACGCCGAAGTCCGTGACGCGGTCGGTGTGGCCGAACAGCACCGCGTCGCCGTCCGGCATCAACGTCACCGCCGGCACCGCCTCCACGCCGTACAGCTCGCCGCGAGCCTCCGGCGCGGGGGCCAGGAACAGGCGCGAGGCCAGCGGCTGGCCCGTGGGGTCGAAGCGCTGGGTGAAGAGCTGCGCGGACCCCAGGCCGTCCGTGCCCGTGGCGCCGTTCTCCAGCCACGAGTACGTGTAGCCCACCACCAGCACCTCGCCGGTGGAGTGGAGGGCCACGCCCTGCACGGACGCGTCCACGCCCAGGTCGCGCGCCCAGCGCTCGGTGCCGTCCGCGCCCGTCACCACCACGAAGGGGCTGGGGCTGGCGGCGCCCTTCAGCGTCGCGCCCGCCCAGGTGAAGCCGCCCTGGAAGTCGCCGCCCGCCACCACGTCCCCGGCGGCGTCGCGGCTCACGTCCCGGGCGCTCCCCTTCACGCCGGGCCGCACCTTCGCCCAGCCGAGCGCGCCGTTCCGCCGGTACAGCGCCACGAACGGGCTGCCCGCGCTGGAGCCCTGGGTGACGTTGGTGCCGAAGCGCACGGTGCCCGTGTAGCGCCCCGCCACCGCCACGCTGCCGTCCGCGCCGGGGGCCAGGGACAGGGGCTCGGCGCTGGCGCCCTCGGACTCCGCGCTGCCCACGGCGAAGGCGCGCTCCGCGGCGCCGTCCGCCGCGAACACCGCCACGCCGGCCGAGGCTCCCTTCACGTCGTTGCCCAGGTCCACGCGGCCCGGCGCGGTATAGGCCACGTACAGCCTCCCTTCGGCGTCCGCCGCCACGTCCTTCACCGTCAGCTCACCGGGCACCCGGTACGCCCAGAGCGTCGCGCCGTCCGGGGACAGCCTCGCGACGAAGGCGCCGTCCGCGAACTTCCCCGTGCCCAGGTCCACCGTGCCCTGGAGGTTGCCGGCCAGGAGCATGCCGCCCGCGCCGTCCGCCGCCACGCGGACATGCACGTCCGCGCGCAGCGCTTCGGGCACGGCGTCCACGCGCACGTCGTACGCGTGCGTCCACAGCGTCTGCCCCGCGCCGGAGCGCCGCGTGAGCACCAGCTCCACGGCGTCATCCGTGGGCGTGCGCGCGTCCAGGTCGTCGTAGCCGTGCACGGCGGCGGTGAAGAGGTCGCCCGTGGCGTCCACCGCCAGGTCCAGCGCCAGGTCGTCCTGCGCGGCGCCCTCCTTCGCGAGCCACAGCGTGGCCCCCGACGCGGGCGGCACCTTCTCCGGCGGGTTGGCCGGAGGCGGTGGTGTCTGCGGGTTCTGATTGCCCGGCGGCGTCTGCGTGCCGCTCCCCGGCGGGGGAACCTCGCCCGGAACGGAGGGCTGCTCCGAGGGCGGGCACCCCATCTTCGAATCCTGGCAGGTGTCCGGATCGGGCGTCTCCGCCCCGCCTCCGCACCCCCACCCTCCGCCAAACGCGAAACCCAGCACCGTCGCGCCCACGACAGTCCGGCGCCACCCCCGCCCCAGATACATGGAATCCCCTCCGTGTACGGCAGGGTTCGCACGCCATCCCACCCCGGCAAATACGGCACGGAAGGTTGCTCGGCCGCCCGCTGCCGGAGGGCGCGTGGAGCGCACGCGTGGGGTTCGGGGCGCCGTGGAGGGGCGACGCGAGCACCCACGAAGGTGCTCGCGTTACCCACGCGGCGCAAAGCCAGACACTACCGCCAGAAGCCGATGGAGACGCCCCAGTTGGAGTAGCGGCTCGCCAGGTCGAACGACGCGGTGATGGACCAGTCCTCCCAGTAGCGCAGCACGAACAGCTCGAAGCCGCCGGTGAGGTGCGGCCGGGGGTTGCGGTCCTGGAAGGGGGACGGCTCCAGCCACGTGCCCGCGCGCAGGCGCAAGAGGCCCGGGAAGGTGTCCCACTCCGCGCCCAGGCGCGGCTGGAAGGTGGCGGTGTCGCCCACGGGCTGCGGCTCCGCGGTGGTGGCCAGCGAGCGCGACGCCACCGCGTTGCTCACGCTGGAGATGAGGTCCACCTGCGCGGTGATGAGCCACCGGCCGGCCAGCGCGTCGCGGGGTTCCTCGTCCGGCACCGGCAGTGCGTCTCCGTCCACCTGGAGCTGCCGCCGCGCCGCGGGGGACAGCCGGTTGTAGCGGTGCGCGCCTTCGCCCAGCCGCCAGCTCGCGCCCAGGGACAGCACCGCGGGTGACACCACGGCCGCGTAGATTTGGCGGCCCGCGATGAAGGGGCTCTGACCGTCGTCGCGGCGCCAGCCCGCCACCACCTCCGGGCGCACCGCCACGCCAATGCGGTAGGGCCGCCCGTGCGGACGGAAGAGCATGTCCACCGCCACGCCGGTGTCGCCGTAGCGCCAGGACTGGTCGCCCAGCTCGCTGAAGCTGGCCTGCGCGGAGAAGATGCCCAGCGACAGGATGAAGTCGTCCTGGCCGAAGGCGATGGAGCCCGCGAGCGTGGACTGCGTGAGGGAGACGCGCAGCTTCTCGCCCTCGCCCCGGCAGCCCAGGGTGAGGCAGTAGCCCGTGCGGCTGTTGCGCCAGAGAAAGCCGATGCCGAAGCGCTTGTATTGCAGCATCAGCGCGCCCAGGAGCTGGCGGCTGTCCACGGATTCGTCCGCCAGGCCGTCGTTGTCCACGTCCCGGCGCTTGGTGCCGGTGAAGGGCAGGTCCAGCCAGGACAGGGTGACGCCCAGGTCCCAGTCGCGCTCCAGCGACGGGCTGCGCTGGGCCAGGGCGGCCAGGTTGCTGGACACGCCCGCGGCGCCCTCCGCGATGCCCACGTAGGCGCCGCCCAGGCCCACCACGCGCGCCGACCCCAAGAGCGCGCCGGAGTTGAAATACAGACGTTCCGGACGGGGCTCCGTGGGAGCGTCGTCCTGGGCCAGGGCCGGGAGCGCGGCGAGGGACACCGCGCACGCCAGGGCCGCCAGGGTGCCACGCACGCCGTGAATCACCGGACGGAGGTCCCTTCGCTGAAGAGGCGGTCCGCCTCCGCCGCCAGGGCGGTGTCGCGGGACGTGAGGCCGCCCGCGTCGTGCGTCACCAGCGCCAGCGTCACCTTACGCCACCGGATGTCGATGTCCGGGTGGTGGTCCGCGGCCTCCGCGGCCTTCGCCACGCGCTCCACGAAGGCGATGCCCTCCAGGAACGAGGGCGCTTCGTAGGTGCGGCGGATCATCCCGCCCTCGTGCGTCCAGGCGGGGTGCTGGGTGAGGAAGGTCTGGAGCGCATCCGGGGAGAGCAACGTGCGGTCGTAGGCCATGGCGGCCGTTCTACCCGCTCCCCCGCCCGATGGAAGCCCCGGCGCGTTCAATGCGCCGGGCTCCCCTGTGTCACTTCACGCGCGAGAAACCGCCTGCTTCCACTTTTCCAGGTGGCGCGCGCGCACCTCCGGCTTCATCTTCGGCTTGAAGGTCCGGTCCGCCTTCCACGCGCGGCGGATGGCGTCCGGGCTGGTCCACACGCCCGCGCCCAGGCCGCCCAGGAAGGCCGCGCCCAGGGACGTGGTCTCCAGGTTGCGCGGGCGGACCACCGGCACGCCCAGCAGGTCCGCCTGGTACTGCATGAGCAGGTTGTTGGCCGCGGCGCCGCCGTCCGCCTTGAAGACGGGGATGTCCCGCCCGCTGTCGCGGCGCATGGCCTCCGCCAGGTCGTGGATTTGAAGGGCCACGCCCTCCAGCGTCGCGCGCGCCAGGTGCGCCACGGTGGTGGAGCGGTCGATGCCGGCGAACAGGCCGCGCGCCTCCGGGCGCCAGTGCGGCGCGCCCAGGCCCGCGAGCGCCGGGACGAAGACGACGTCGCCGGAGTCCTTCACGCTGGCGGCCAGCGCCTCCACGTCCGGGGCCTTCTTGATGACCTTGAGGCCGTCGCGCAGCCACTGCACGGCGGCGCCCGCGATGAAGGAACTGCCCTCCAGCGCGTAGTGCGTGGTGTTGCCCAGCTTCCACGCCACCGTGGTGAGCAGCCCCGCGGTGGAGCGCACCGGCTGGGTGCCGGTGTTCATGAGCAGGAAGGCGCCGGTGCCGTAGGTGCACTTGGACTCGCCGGGCTCGAAGCACGCCTGCCCGAAGAGGGCCGCCTGCTGGTCGCCCGCCATGCCCGCGACGAGGATGCCGTCCGGCAGGCTGCGCATGCCGCGCGTGGTGCCGTACACCTCCGCGTTGCCGCGAATCTCCGGCAGGCACGCGCGCGGCACGCCCAGCAGCGAGCACAGCTCGTCATCCCAGTTGAGCGTGCGCAGGTCCATGAGCAGCGTGCGGCTGGCGTTGGACACGTCCGTGACGTGGGCGACGCCGCCGGTGAGCTTGTGGACGAGCCACGAGTCCATGGTGCCGAAGCACACGTCGCCCTTCTCGGCGCGCTTCTTCGCGCCCTTGAGGTGCTGGAAGAGCCAGGTGAGCTTGGTGCCGGAGAAGTAGGGGTCCAGCACCAGGCCCGTCACCTCCCGCACGCGGGGCTCCACGCCCTCGGCCTTGAGCCGCTGACAGATGTCCGCGGTGCGGCGGTCCTGCCAGACGATGGCGCGGGCCAGGGGCTCGGAGGTCTCGCGGTCCCAGAGGCCCGTCGTCTCGCGCTGGTTGGTGATGCCCACCACGGCGATGTCGCGGCCGGTGAGGCCGGCGTCCTTGAGGGCGCGGGCGATGCACCACTCGCTGGTGTTCCAGATGTCGATCAGGTCGTGCTCCACCCACGACGGCTTGGGGAAGTGCTGGGTCAGCTCCTTGTAGGAGCGGCCCACCACCTGCAACCGGGTATCGAGGATGGAGACGTGGGTCCCCGTGGTGCCCTGGTCCAGCGCCAGGACGTATTTCGCCTTCGCCATGCGTGCGGAGCCTCTTTCGTCGGCCAGTGGCCGGACACGGAAGGGGACCCTACCCCAAGCGGAGGCGCCCGCACCCACGGCGCGTGCGGGGATGTCAGGCACCGGGAGCAGTCCGTGGAACGCTCCCGTGCCCGCGTGGGGGTGCCGCGGCGGCGCGCCTTGCCGGGGGAAGTCCACGGTACTTCCCGGCGCTGCCGCGCGCGGCGCCCGCTTTCAGTAACCCGTGGCCCGTGAGCGGTTGTTGAAGTAGCGGCGCAGGCCGTAGGCGCCCAGGCCCGCG
The DNA here is from genome assembly GCF_020036995.1 of Corallococcus sp. AS-1-12. Taxonomy (NCBI): domain Bacteria; kingdom Pseudomonadati; phylum Myxococcota; class Myxococcia; order Myxococcales; family Myxococcaceae; genus Corallococcus; species Corallococcus sp. AS-1-12. Next base: position 198,557 of record NZ_JAIQDD010000008.1, read on the forward strand.
AGGATCATCCGGCCCAGCGAGCCGCCCGCGCCGGAGGAGCGGCGTCCCCGGTACCCGTAGCCGAGGGGACGGCGGCCGTAGGCGCTGCGTCCGCGGTTCCAGCCACTGCCCTTGAAGACGCTCCGTCGCGACGCGCCCAGCGCGCCCAGCAGGTTGGATAGCAATGCCATGGTGTCACTCCGTGGTGAGGGTTACGGGGCCGAGCGGCCTCGACGGGGGTCGGACCCGAGAAGGACGTGCGTGCGTTGAAAGGTGGGCCTTACGCCGTGTGTCGACACCCCATGTCGAACAGGAGGCACGAAAGCCCGTGTCCCGGGCCGGAGGGCAGGCGGGCGGGTGGGGGGGGAGCGCCGGGGGCGGACGAGCGTCTCCAGATTCCCATCCAGATGGGCGCACCTCCGGCGCCCCGGGGCTCCATCACGGTCAACGCGCGGGAGGGCACAGGGGCGCGCGAGACGCTCGGATTGCGGTAGGCAGTCGCGGCACGCGTGGGGGGCCGTCATCCCTGTGGGGCGGCCCCCCATGTTCTTTTCAGGCGCGCGGGACGAGTCCCTGTTCCCGCAGGAAGGCGACGGTGCGGGCCACGCCCTCCGCGAGCGGGGTGGGGCGGAAGGCCAGCTCCCGCTGGGCCCTGGCCGCGTTCACGTGGGCCTCCCAGCGCATGAAGGACAGTTGGCCGGGCGCGACGAGCGGCGTGAAGGGGAACACGCGCGCGAGCGGCGCGGACACGCGGGCCAGGGCCTCCATCAGGAAGACGGGCGCGACGGCGGGCGGCTTGCCGGCCCCCGCGGCCTGGTGGATGGCGAGCGCGAGGTCCGCGTTGCTGACGTACTGGTCGGAGACGAGGTAGCGCTCGCCGTTGACGCCGCGTTCGGCGGCGGCGAGGTGCACGTCGGTGCAGCCGTCCACGTAGACCACGGACATGCCGCCCGGCGGCAGCAGCGGGGCCTTCTTGTTGAGCAGTTGGATGAAGAAGGAGTTGAGCCCCACGTGCACGGGGCTGGGGCCGTAGACGGCGGCGGGGTTGACGTAGACGACGTCCAGGCCCTGCTGGCGGATGGCCTCCACGGCGCGCTCGGCGTCCTGCTTGGAGCGCTCGTAGGCGGTGGGCTTGGGGTGCGGGTCGAGGTTCGCCTCGGTCAGCTCGCCGCCCCGGGGCGCGGCGAAGACATCCATGGTGGACGTGTAGACCACGCGGCGCACCCTCGCGGCGTGCGCGGCGGACAGGACGTTGACGCTGCCCTGGCGGTTCACGCGGTCGAAGATGGAGTCGTCCCGCTGCCACTGCTCCGGCATGCCCGCGGCGTGGAAGACGCGCTCCACGTCCTGCATCGCGGCGGGCAGGGTGCCCGGGGACGTGACGTCACCCTGGATGAGCTTCACGGAGTCCGGGAGCAGCTTCGCGGCGCGGGCCACGTCCCGCACGAGCGCGCGGACGGAGGCGCCCTGCTTCACGAGCCGCTGCGCGATGGCGTTGCCGATGAGGCCGGTGGCCCCGGTGACGAGGACGTTCATGGGACCGGCAATCTAAGCCCCCGGGCCCGCTGGCTGTACACGGCACGCCGGCACCGGCCTTGCCGTGGCGGCGGAGGCCCCGGCGGGGCCGGGGCTTGAATCAACAAGGTGTTGCTGTCGAACGCCGGGGCATGGCAGCGTTCCAATGTGCGACATTCTAAACATTGTCTGTGGTCGTTTTCCCTGATGCTGTTGACCTCGGCGGGGGGGCTCGCAGCGGAGAAGACGCCGCCCCCCGAAGCTCCCGCCCAGGTGCGCAAGGTGGACCCGACCGCGGCGCAGACGGAGGAGTGGCTGCGCGAGCACATCGAGGCATGGAATGACTCGGAGGTGCACGTCACCGTGAAGGACTGCCGCATCATGGTGCTCGACAAGCCCCGGGAGCGCACGGAGATCGTCGACCTGCGTGGGCTGTTGCTCCCCATCGAGGTCATCCGGCTCGACAACGGCAAGGACGCGACCTTGCGGCTGCGCGTGAAACAGAAGCACACCGGCACGTATTCGATGTTCCGCAAGTGTGGCCCGGAGAACCGCTACTGCGCGGAGCCGACCGGCAAGTTCCAGAGCCTGCCCTACGTCGACCTCACCGTGACGTCGGTGACGGACTTCATCAGCGGCCGCCGGACGGACGAGGACAAGAGCCTCCGTCTGGAGCGGGCGCTGGAGCACTACTCGCGGCTTTGTGGAGCAATGGAAGATGCGCGCAACCGTCTCTTCTAGGGGAATGGTCACGGGGCTCGTGGCGCTGCTGCTCACCCAGGCGGGCTGCACCACCTCCTCCGAGTATGTCCGTGGCGAGCGCCTGCGGGAGTCCTCGCTCGGCGAGAAGCACACGGACACGCTGCGGACGAATGTGGACCCGTCCTACGTGGGCAGCGTCGTCGTGGAGCGCAACACCTGCACTGAAGTCTCCACCGAGTTCAGCCGCAAGCGCATCGACACGAAGGAGGGCCCGCCCATGGGCTCGCTCATTCTGGGCGTCGCGATGCTCGGCGGTGGTCTCGTGCTGATGTCTCAGTCGGGAGGCTCCTCCGACGAGGAGGAAGACGATGGCCTCTCCTCGGCGCTCGGGATAGGGCTGTCGGCCGCGGCCATCTATCCCCTGGTGACGGCGCTCACCGACAAGGACGTCAGACAGGTCGAGGTCGTCACCGGCGAGGTGGAGGATGTGCGCACGGAGCGTTGCGAGGATCGCTCCTTCACCCTCAAGGCGCCGCTGCAATGGAGCGTCGTCATGGGGTCGGCGCAGCGCAAGGGCCGCACCGGGAGCGACGGCACGGTGGCCTTGTCGAGCCTGCTCAACGAGATGGTGGCGGAGTCTGTCACCGAGGAGTCCAGCATCCGGCAGCTCGTCGCTGGCCGAGGCATCGGATTCCGACTGGAGTTCGAGCGGACACCCGCCGCCACCTTCCGGCTCGACTCGAAGGCGCTGCCGGACGGCTACTTCCGGCGCTTCGCGGACCAGTATCGGCAGGGGCTCGAGGGAGACGCGCGCGCCCGCTTCGAGAACTGTGAACTCATTGGCAAGTCCGCGCGTGAGTCGCTGGAGTGCTACTGGTCCCAGTAGCCTCGTCCGCGGACCCTCCCCCGAGGTTGCGCCGTGCGTGCTAAGTCACGCACGGTTCGACCTCAGGGGAGGACGTCATGACGGGAGCCATCAGCCTGGAGGCCTTGGCGGCGTACATCCGGGATGCGTTCAGGGACGTGCACATGGACACCAGCACGCCGGACCTCTTCTTCTTCGCCGGGGACGAGCGGAAGTTCCCCTTCGCGACCATCGTCACGCGGGACACGGAGCTCGACCACCACTCGGAGCTGGACCGCGATGGCGTGTTCCGGCTGAACCTGGGCTTGAGCAAGGAGAGCTTCCAGAAGCTGTTCCCGGAGCCCGACCCGAACGTGGACTACGCGGACCTGGACGTGCTCCTGCCGCACCCGACCTACGCGCGCATGTTCTGGCTGAGCGTGCTCAACCCCAGCCACGAAACGCTCCGCCTGCTGCGCCCGTACCTCAAGGAGGCCCACGACCTCCAGGTGAAGCGCGCCGCCCGCGGCTGAGTCACGGCGTGCGGCTGCGCACGGTCTCGTCGCTCCGGGGCGCGTCCGCGTAGCCCGTCATCTCCAGGTAGCCGCGCCCCTGCACGGGCTGGCCCTCGCGAGTGCCGTCCACCGTCACCGCGCCCTCCCAGTAGCGCACCAGCACCGGCAGCTCCTGGTCCGGCAGCTTCGGCGTCACCGTCAGCGCCAATGACACCTTGGGGACCTGGACGCGCCAGCCCGCCGGGTACTCGCCGCCGCGCGGGCTCTTCCAGGTGTCCCGGGGCTCCAGCTTCATGTCCTCGGCGCCCAGGTGCACGGCCTCGCCCGTCGTGGGGACGTACGTGCCCGCGCTGAAGGCGTCCTTGGACCCGTCCTTCTTGCGCAGTTGGTAGAGCATCAGCTCGCTGCCGTCGGAGAGCTGGAGCGCGAACCAGTCCCAGCCCACCTGGTCGCCGCTCAGCGCGCTGGTGCTCCACTCGCGGTCCATCCAGCTCTCCCCCTTCACCTGCACCGTCTGCCCGTCCACCGACACCGTGCCCCGCGAAGGCATGCGTGGCATCGAGTAGTAGTAGGAAGCGTTGCCCCGCTCCGGGCCCTTCTGGCTCAAACCCTTGTCACCCTGGAGCACCGGCGGCTTGCCTTCATCCAGCGTCAGCTCCAGCGTCACGCCGTCGCCCTGCGCGCGCAGGTGCATGGGCCACGTGCCGCCGTTCGTGCCTTCGCCGCGCACGTCCCAATCCTGAAGCCAGACATGGAAGGGCGCCCCGTCCGCGCCCGCCAGCCCCTGCGCCGCGCGGCTGAAGCGCTCGGTGACGTGGAACCTGCCGGCGCTCACGTCCGTCAGCGTGAAGTGCCCCATGAACACCTGCCGCGTGCCCCAGCCGGACTCACGCTGGGGCTGCTCCGGCGACAGCGCGCTGCGGAACAGCGTGAACTGGTAGCCGAAGGCGCGCCCGTCCTGCGTCTCCAGGTTTCCCGTCCAGTACCACCACTCGGTGCGGAAGTCGGGGTGGGGGCCGTGGTCCTCCGGGAAGTGGAAGGGCCGGGGCTCCATCGCGCGCGCGAAGCCCTCCGTGCCGCCGTCCCCGCCCATCGCGGACGCGACCGTCATGCCGCCCGCGTTCGCGGGGCCGGTGTCCTCCGTGTCCCGCAGCACCACGCCCACCGCCACGCCCAGCGCGGCCAGCACCACCACCACCCCGATGACGAGTCCCCGCCCCATGCCTCACTCCTCCCGCAGCGCCATGGCCGGGTTCGCGCGCGCCATGCGCCACGCCGGGTACAGCCCCGCGAGCGCCGCCGCCACCAGCGCCAGCACCAGCGCCTGTCCCACCACGCCCGGCGCCACCACCAACTGCAACGTCCACCCGAACGAGCGCTGGTTGATGACGTGCACCAGCACGTAGGCCAACGCCAAACCCAGCGGCACGGAGAACAGCCCCGCGAGCAGCCCCAACAGCCCTGTCTGCAACGACACCATGCCCCACAGTTGTCCCGGCGTGAGCCCCGTCGCGCGCAGCACCGCGAACTCGCGCGCCCGCTCCAGTTGCAACGACATCAGCGCGCTCAGCACGCCCACGAACGCGACGCCAATGGCCAGCAGGCGCAGCACCTGCGTGATGGTGAAGGTCCGGTCGAACACCTCCATCGACGCCTGCCGCAGCGCCCGGTTCGCGCGCACGTTCAGCGCCTGCTCCCCGCCCGCGCGGTCGCGCACGCGGGCCACCAGCTCGTCCACGTCCTGTCCGGGCGCGGCGAAGAGGGACAGGCCCGTCACGCCCCGGTCCTCGTACCAGTGCTCGTACGTGGCGCGCGGCATCAGCACCGTCCCCACGTCCGAGCCATAGTCGAAGTACACGCCCGCCACGTGGAAGTCGTGCGGCCCCTTGTCCGTGGCCACGCGCAGCGTGTCGCCCGCGTGCACGTTCCGGTGGAACGCGAAGGGCTCCGACACGATGAGCGCGTCCGGTGACGCGTCCAACCGCCGCCACACGTCCTCCGCGCGCCCTTCCTTGAAGCGGTACGTCCGCTCGTGGCCCTTCGCGAAGTCCACCGCCAGCAGGTCGGTGTCCACGTCGTTGACGCGCACGTGGATGACGCGGATGGAGCCGCTCGCCTCGACCCCCGGCGTGGACCGCAGCTTCTCCGCGAGCCCCGGCACCAGCGACGAGTCCCCGCGCCGCGCCACCAGCGACGGCGGTGACACGAACACGTCCGCCTGCAACGCGGACTCCAGCCACGCCGCCACCGTGCCGCGGAAGCTGGACACCATCAGGCCCACGCCCACCGTCGTCGCCACCGCGACCATCAGCGCCGCCAGCGCCACCGCCGTGCGCGACAGGCTCGCCGTCACGCCTCGCGCCGCCATGCGCCCCAGGGGACCGAAAATCGCGCCCAGCGGCCGGGCCGCCGCCACCGTCAGCTTCTCCGTCACCCACGGCACCAGGAGCGCGCTGCCCAGCAGCACGCCGAAGAGCCCCGCGTACGCCGGCAGCAGCGCCTGCGTGGGCCACGCGAGCACCGCCGTCGAGAGGGCCAGGATGAGCAGCCCCAGCACCGCCAGCCGGGGCGCCCGGTCGCGGGACACGTCCTCCACCGTCGAGCGCCGCAGCGCCGTCACCGGTGCCGCCCGCGCCGCCTCCCACGCGGGCACCAGCGCCGCCAGCACCGTCGCGCCCAGGCCCAGGCTCAGGCCCTTGATCAGCGTGAATGGCTCCAGGGACAGGCGCCGCACGTTCACCACGAAGTACAGGTCGTTGATGGTGCGGGTGATGAGGCCCACCAGGCCGCTGGCCATCAGGATGCCCAGGAGCAGCCCCGCCGCGGTGCCCACGATGCCCAGCAGCAGGGCTTCGCCCAGCACCACCGCGAACAGCTCGCCGCGCGTCACGCCCACCGCGCGCAGCCGGCCCAGCATCCCGCGCCGCTGCACCACGGAGAACGTCATCGTGTTGTAGATGAGGAACATCCCCACCACGAGCGCCAGCAGCGACAGCGCGGTGAGGTTGGTGCGGAACGCCCGCGTCATCTGCTCCACCGTGCCCGCGCGCCCGGACGTCTGGACCAGCTCCGCGCCCGGCGGCAGCGTGGCCCTGAGCGCCGAGGCCTGCGCCTCTCCGCCCTTCAGGCGCAGGTCCACGCGCGTCAGCCGGCCCTCCAGGCCCAGCACCTCCTGCGCGGTGGAGATGTCCGCGATGAGCAGCGACTCCAGCGCGCGCTCCGTCGTCTCCCGCGAAGGCGTCAGCAGCGCCGACACGCGCAGCTCCCGGCGAAGCCCCGTCACCGTCACCGGCAGCGTGTCCCCGGCCTTCACGCCCAGGCTCCGCGCCGTCTTCGCGCCCATCACCACCGTGCCCGGCCGCGTGAGCAGCGCGCCCACGTCCCCCACCGCGCCGCCCGTGGAGAAGTCCCGGAAGGGGGCCTCCGCGAAGGGATCCAACCCCAGCAGCGTGAGCGTGCGGTGGTTGCCGCCCTCCACCTGCACGAAGCCCTGCACCACGGGCGCCGCGTCCGGTGCGTCCGGCCGCAGCTTCAGCGCCGTGTAGACACCCTCCGGCAGGCCGGACGTGCCGCCGGTGATTTGGTGCGTGGCGCGGCCCGCGACGACGTCCGTGGACTGCTCGAAGGCGCGCAGCGCGCTGCCGCTCGCCAGGTCGATGGACACCACCACCGCCACGCCCATCGCGATGCCCAGCAGCGACAGCGCCGTGAGCCACGGGTGCCCGCCCAGGTGCCGCAGGCTGGAGCGCGCGAGCAGCGCCCTCATGGCGTCGCCCCCCGTCCGCGCGCGCCGCCGGGGCGGTCCACCAGCCGCCCGTGCTCCAGCGTCAGCACGCGGTCCGCGCGCTCCGCCATGGCGGGCTCGTGCGTGACGATGAGCGCGCAGGCGTTGCCCTGCCGCGTGAGCCCCTCCAGCAGGTCCAGCACCTGGCCGCCCGTCTCCTCGTCCAGGTTGCCCGTGGGCTCGTCCGCCAGGAGCAGCGGCGGGGCGTGGGCCAGCGCTCGCGCCACCGCCACGCGCTGCTGCTCTCCGCCGGAGAGCCGGTCCGGGAAGCTGTTCGCGCGCGTCCCCAGGCCCACGCGCGTCAGCAGCTCCCGCGCCCGCGCGCCGGCCTCCGCGGCCGAGCGGCCCAGCAGCTCCAGCGGCAGCCGCACGTTCTCCTCCACCGTCAGCGTGGGCAGCAGGTTGAACGCCTGGAAGATGAAGCCGATGCGCTCGCGGCGCAGCAGCGTGCGGTCCCGCTCCGGCATGCGCCCCAGGTCGCGGTCCTCCACGAGGATTTCGCCGTGCGTCGCCTGGTCGATGCCGCTGATGAGGTTGAGCAGCGTGGACTTGCCGGAGCCGCTGCGGCCCAGCAGCACCACGAACTCGCCCCGGTACAGGGCGAGCGACGTGCCGGAGAGCACCTCGCGCACGGAGTCGCCTTCCGCGTAGGACTTGGTGACGGCGCGCAGTTCGACGAGGGGCCGCGAATCGGGAGGAGAGGAGGGCATGCCGGGCATCCGACATAGCCGATGCCCGACGTCCGGGAGCGTTTCCCCGCACGACCGGCAGGGATGCCCGCTACTGGACGCCAGCAGCGCCAGGGAGCGCTCAGCCCATGACACCTGACAGGTAGGCCGGGTTGCTTTTCGTGCGTGCCGGCATGTCCCGGTGTTTGATGGCCGCCTCTTCTCGCCGGAGGCCTTGCCTTCCGCCGGGGTAGGGGGGGCCACACATGAACGAAGCCCAGGCCGGGTGGGTCGCGGCGTCCGGCGGTGTGCCCCCGCCGCTGCATGAGCTGCTTCAGCAGCTCCCTGCCTTCTTCGGCCTCTACCGCGGCCCCGGCCACCACATCGAGTTCAGCACCGCCACGCGCCTGCCGCTGCTCGACGCGCGAGGCCAGGTGGGCATCCCCCTGCGCGAGGCCTGCCCCCAACTGGAGGGCCCCGGCTGGCACGACGCCTGGGACCGCGTCTTCGCCACCGGAGAACCCCTGCACCTGCGCGAGGCCTCCGCCCGCGCGCGCCCCGCCGACGAGGAGCGCTTCTTCAACCTGTCCCTGCTGCCGCGACGCGACGCCCAGGGGCGGGTGGAGGGCGTGCTCGCCTTCGCGGTGGACGTGACGGAGCTCGTGCGCACCCGCCGCGCCGCGTGGACCACCGCGGCCTGGCGCACCGAGCGCCTCCAGGCGATGACCGCCGCGCTCTCCGAGGCGCTCACCCCCGCGCAGGTGGTGGAGGTGGCCGCGCGCGAAGGCGCCCTCGCCATGGGGGCCCTCACCGGCCTGGTGGTGGTGCCCACGGGGGCGGCCCTGGACGTCTTCGAGCGCGCCGCCGCGCACGGCTTCTCTCCCGGGGAGTTGGAGGGCTGGCAGCGCTTCGAGGTCTCCGCGACCTGTCCCCTCACGGACGTGACGCGCACCCGCGAGCCCTGCGCGCTGGGCTCGTGGACGGAGTGCATGGCGCGCTACCCCAGGCTGGCGCAGTTGTCCCGCGAGCGGACCCTGGCGGCGTGGGCGTGCGTGCCGCTGGTGAGCGGCGGGCGCGTGTTCGGCGCGCTGGGCCTGGGCTTCGGCGACGCGCGCGACTTCGACGGGCCGGAGCGCGCCTTCCTGCTGACGGTGGGCCGCCTGTGCGCGCAGGCGTTGGACCGGGCGCGCCTGTACGACGAGGAGCGCGCGGCCCGGAGCGCCGCGGAGGCCGCCAGCCGCGCCAAGGACGCGTTCCTCGCCACGGTGTCCCATGAGCTGCGCACGCCGCTCACGTCCATCCTCGGCTGGTCGCAGATGCTGCGGCAGGGCCTGCTGGGCGAGGACAAGCGCCAGCGCGCGGTGGAGGCCATCGAGCGCAACGCCCGCGCGCAAAGACAGCTCATCGAGGACCTGCTCGACATCAGCCGCATCGCCAACGGACGCCTGCGCCTGGAGCCGGTGCCGCTGGAGCTGGGCAGCGTGGTGGAGGCGGCGCTGGACGCCGTCAGGCCCACGGCGCTCGCGCGCGAGCTGACGCTGCATGTCTCCGTGGACGAGGACGGCGTGCCGCTGTTCGGCGACCCGGACCGCTTGCAGCAGGTGGTGTGGAACCTGCTCTCCAACGCCATCAAGTTCACCCCGCCCGGCGGCCACGTGACGGTGTCCGCGCGCACGCGCGACGAGGGCGCGGAGCTGGTGGTGCGCGACGACGGCGAGGGCATCCCGCCTGACTTCCTGCCCTTCCTCTTCCAGCGCTTCCAGCAGGCGGACACCGGCGTGAGCCGCCAGCACGGAGGCCTGGGCCTGGGCCTGTCCATCGTGCGGCACCTGGTGGAGCTGCACGGCGGCGCCGTGACGGCCGCCAGCGACGGGCCGGGGAGGGGCGCCACCTTCACCGTCGTGCTGCCCCGCTCGCGCGTGGGCACGGCCCCGGGGTCCTCGCGCGAGCCGCGCCCCGTGGAGGGCCTGACGCTGCCGCGCTTCCCGGAGCTGGAGGGCCAGCGCGTGCTGGTGGTGGATGGCCAGCCGGACGCGCGCGAGTGGATGTCCGTGCTGCTCACCCGCGTGGGCGCGCACGTGCTCACCGCCACCAACGTCACCGACGCCATGGACGAAGTGCGCCGCTCCCCGCCCACCGTGCTGGTGACGGACGTGACGCTGGCTGGCGAGGACGGCTACTCGCTCCTGTACCGGCTGCGCGCGCTGCCCTGGGAGTCCGGAGGCGGCGTGCCCGCGCTCGCCGTCACCGCCGCCGCGCGCCGCGAGGACCGCGACCGCGCCCTGCGCGCGGGCTTCAGCGCCTTCGTCACCAAGCCGCTGGACGCGGTGGAGCTGCTCACGGCGGTGGCGCGCCTGGCCCCTCCGCTCGAACCGGCCAGCTCCTGAGGTCCTCCTCCTCGCGCCACGGCTGGAGGAAGTCCCCCACCTCCCGGGCGAGCCGCGCCCCGCACACGTCGCGCGGGATGATGTGGAAGCCCTCCGGGTACGCCACGTGCCGCACCGCGGGAGACGCCTTCATCCGCCGCGCGAGCCAGCGCCCGCCCTCCGGATCCACCACGTGGTCCTGGTCCGCGGTGGCCACCAGCACCGGACAGCGCACCCGGGGCGCGTCCGACAGCGCCAGGTCCTGCAGCCGGCACAGGTCGCGCAGCCGGGCCACCGGGAACACGGGCAGCACCGGCGCCTGCGCCAGCGCGGCGGGGTCGGAGATGTCCGTGCCGCCCTTGTCCACCCACGGCGTGGTCCACTCCAGCAGCGGCGTGCGGCACAACTGGCGCACCAGCGCCATGCGCGCGCCCCGGAAGCGCACCGCGGGCGCCACCAGCACGAGCGCGTGCACCGCCTCCGGCTGATGCGCGGCCAGCCGCAGCGCCAGGAGCGCGCCCATGGACAGTCCGGCGACGAACACGCGCCGGTGCCCGGAGAGCGACGCCAGCGCCTCGTCCGCGCAGGCCTGCCAGTCGCGGAAGTCCACGTCCAGCATCGCCTCCGGCGTGGTGCCGTGGCCCGGAAGCCGGGGTGCCACCACGCGCATCCCGCGCGCGGCCAGGGCCTCACCCAGGGGGCGCACCTCCCACGGGCTGCCGGTGAAGCCGTGCAGGAGCAGGCAGGCGTCCGGCCCCCGCCCCAGGGCGAAGGGCGCGGTGGACTCCCCGTCGATGTCCCGCCAGCGCGTGCTCACCGGGAGGACACTGGCCACGGCGGGCCCCAGGCGCTATGCCGCCTGATTCATGGCCGACACTCCGACGAAGCCTCCTGAAGTGCAGCTCCAGGTGCAGATGACCGAAGAGGTGGCCAATGGCCAGTACAGCAACCTGGTCCTGGTGAACCACACGGACTCGGAGTTCGTGTTGGACTTCCTCTATGTCCAGCCGCAGCAGCCCCTGGCCCGCGTCCGCTCGCGCGTCATCACCAGCCCGCGCCACGCCAAGCGGCTCTTGAAGGCCCTCCAGGAGAACGTGCAGCGCTACGAGGCCCGCTTCGGCGCCATCACCCTGGGCGAGGACGAAGGCCCCCGGCACTGAAAGTGCGCGGGCCGTCCGGGACTTTCCCTCGCGGCCGTTCCCGGCGCACACTGCGCGGCATCGTGTTCCGCGCCCTCGTGTTCGCCGCTGCCCTGCTGTCCGCCGTCAACGCCTCCGCCCAGTGCACCGGGGACGGAGTGCAGTTGTATCCCGCGCCCGGCGGCATCGTCCCCACCAACATGCGCATCCTGCTGGAAGGCGTGGGCACCGCGAAGTCGCCGGTGCTGGGGCTGGTGGGCAAGCCGCTGAAGCTGGTCTCCACCGACCACGAGGTGAAGCTCAAGGTCACCAAGGGCTGGGAGAGCTCCCTGGGCCGCGCCACCGTCATCCTCAAGCTGGCGGAGCCGATGCAGCCGGACAAGCGCTACTTCCTGAACCTGCAGGAGGTGCTCCCCAACATCGCCCTCCTCAACGGCCAGGTGGGCGCGCAGCCGTCATGGCTGAGCGGCAAGGGACCGGACGCCAAGGCCCCCAAGTGGGTGAAGCGCCCCGCCGTGTCGGAGGGCTTCGTGCGCCGCTCGCCCCAGGGCATCGCGCGCTTCGTGAAGCTCAACCTGGCGCTGCGCGAGGAGAGCCCCGCCTTCCTGGTGGTGAAGCTGTCGCCGCGGCGGCTGGGCCTCTCGCCGCAGCAGTACCTGCTGCCCGTGCAGGGCAACACGGCTTATCTGGGCCATGAGGCCTGTGGCGGGGCGTTCTCCCTGGAGGACGGGCGCAGCTACCGCGCGCGCATCGAGGCCTTCGACGCGGCGGGCAACCTGGCGCCATCCACGCCCCCCGTGGACTTCGAGGCCCCGTCCGCCCAGGGCCCCTAGTAGTGTTTCCGCCCGTTCAACCCGAGACAGGGAGACAACGGGCATGACGGCGACGGTGGACGTGGAGGGTTTGAAGGGGCGCATGGCCGCCTTCATCCAGAAGCTCCAGGACGACATCTGCGGAGCCCTGGAGGAGCTGGACGGCCAGGGCCGCTTCCGCGAGGACGCGTGGAGCCGCCCCGGCGGTGGGGGTGGCCGCAGCCGCGTGCTGGAGGAGGGCGCCGTCCTGGAGAAGGCGGGCGTCAACATCTCCATCGTCCACGGCGAGCTGGAAGAGGCCTTCGCGAAGAAGCTCCAGGGCGAGGGGCGCTCCTTCTGGGCCGGCGGCCTGTCGCTGGTGCTGCACCCCAGGAGCCCGCATGTGCCCACCGTGCACGCCAACTACCGCTTCATCCACCAGGGCGCGCGCGCGTGGTTCGGCGGCGGCGCGGACCTGACGCCGTACTACCTGGACGACGCGGACGCGGCCCACTTCCACCGCGTGCACAAGGCCGCGTGTGACGCGCACGACCCCACGTACTACCCGCGCTTCAAGGCCGCGTGTGACCACTACTTCCACCTGCGCCACCGGGGCGAGGCGCGCGGCGTGGGCGGCCTCTTCTTCGAGAACATGGGCGGGGACCTGGAGCGCGAGTTCGCGTTCGTGCAGGCGTGCGGCAACAGCTTCATCCCCGCGTACCTGCCCATCGCGCGCAAGCACAAGGACACGCCGGTGACGGAGGCGCAGCGCTTCTGGCAGGAGGTGCGCCGGGGCCGCTACGTGGAGTTCAACCTCGTCTACGACCGGGGCACCATCTTCGGCCTGGAGACGCAGGGGCGCACGGAGTCCATCCTCATGTCGCTGCCGCCGCGCGTGCGCTGGCGCTACGACCACCACCCGGAGCCCGGCACGCCCGAGGCCCGGCTGGTGGAGGTGCTGCGCAACCCCCGGGAGTGGGCCTGATGGCGGCGGCTCCGGAACCTGGGGAGCCCGGCCCCGCGCGCCCGCGCAACACGGCGGTGCGCACGGGCATCGCCGTCACCGTCTTCGCGGCGATGGCCGCCACCGGCCTGTTCATCGTCCGGTTGCCCGCGATGAAGGCCTCCCGGACCGTGCCGCCGGAGCAGGTGGCCACCGAGGCCCGCGTCCAGGTGCTGGCCCTGTGCGACGCGGTGCAGGGCTTCCGCGACGAGCACGGCGACTACGTGTCCGTCGCGCCCGCTCCCGTCCCCGTGCCCCGGCACGGCGAGGCCGTGCCCTTCCCGAAGGACCACGAGGACTTCCGCCGCATCGGCTTCGACCCCGGCCCCACCGTCCACCTCCAGTACGAGGTGCGGGTGGAGGAGAGCCCCGTGGGGGAGCCGGAGGTGTCCTGCTTCGTCCGCGCGGACACGGACGGGGACGGCCTCAACGCCGTGTACCGCGTCCGTCTGGATGCCAACGGGATGACGACCCCCGTGGAGGTGGAGCACGAGGGGGAGTAGCCCCCCATGCAACTCGGGCTTCTCGTTGTGCGAGAATCCCCCGTGATGGGAAACGTCGGCGACATCCGCGGCCCCCGCGCAGGAGGTCCCTCCGGCCCTGGTGGGCCCCGCTCCGGCGGTGGCCCCTCGGCGCCCGCGAGCCCGTCGCCGGCGTCTCCGTTCCGCGATGACGGGATGGAGACCTCCACCCCCACCACCTCGCCCGGTGACCGCACCCGCATCGGCGCTCCGCCCGTGGGGCTGCCCCCCGAGGCCGACGGCGGCGCGCCGCTGGAGCCTGGAAGTGAGCCCGGCGAGCCCGGCCTCCCCGGCGGTGAAGGGACGGAGGCCGGCGCCTCCCTGGAGGGGGGCGACGTGGGCCCCCGTTCGGTCCGCGTCGGCGTGCCCAACCGGGGCCCCCAGGGCACGACGCGCGCCCCCCGCGCGGACGCCGGCACGGGCTTCGAGTCCCCCGGCGCGGCCGCCCAGACTCCCCGGCGCAAGGGCGCCGACGGCTTCCGGACGCCCGGCTCCCTCCCCACCACCGCCAGCCCCTACCTGGGCGCGGGCGAGGCGCGCGGCCCGGTGCTGGACGTGGAGTCGCTCATTCCCTCCGACCTGGACGACCTGGAGGGCCACCTCGCGGTGGGCAAGCGCTTCGCGTCGGACGCGGCGCTGCTGTCCGCGCAGGTGCGGCCCTCGTCGCTGCCCTCGTCGGACCGGGTGGCCCGCCTGTGGGCCTTCTTCGCCGCCTACGCGGAGGCCGCCGCGCGGCACCCGCCCGCGGAAGAGGGCAGGGCCGCCTTCGAGCAGGCCCTCAAGGACCAGGGCTTCGCCCAGCTCCAGGACGCCCACACCGGGCAGAACGGCGTGGCGGCCGGGATGTGGGTGATGGACGCGCCCACGCCGGAGGAGGCCCGCGAGCGCGCGGACGCCGTCCAACTGGAGCCCCCGCCCGACGTGCGCCACTCCGAGCAGGCCGCCCCGCTCACCCCCGGCCTCTACCAGCACCTGCCGGGCCCCTTCGTGCGCCGGGACGCCCAGGGGCGCCCCCTCCAGAACGACGACCCCCGCGACCGCCAGGGCACCGACCGCCGCCTGGGCGCCCGCATGTTCTGGAACGTGCTCCACGCCTTCCGGGCCGGCGAGGACACGGAGGACTCCGCCGTCACCCAGGCCCAGTGGGACCGCATGGTCTTCGGGGCGGTGCTGGCCATGGTGGGCCTGGCCCTGGCGGCCGTCGCGCTCGTCAGCTCCCTCTAGGAGCGGCGGGGCGCGTCGAAAGCCTTGGGCTTGGCGCGGCCTGTGTTACGGTGCCGCGCACTTGGCCACCGACGACCTCACACTCGTCAAGCGCGTCCGCAGCGGGGACCAGCGCGCCTTCAAGCTCCTCGTCGAGCGTTACCAGCGCAAGGTGTATGCCGTCGCGCTCGGAATGCTGAAGGACAAGGAGGAGGCGATGGACGTCTCCCAGGAGGCGTTCGTCAAGGTCTACAAGTACCTGGACCACTTCAAGGGCGACGCGTCCTTCTACACGTGGCTCTACCGCATCACGTCCAACATCTGCATCGACGTGCTGCGCAAGCGCCGCGGCGGCGGCGAGCCCGTGGAGTTCGACGAGACGCAGGACGTGGACCTCTCCGAGGCCCGCATCGGCGCGCTCGGCAGCCGCCTGGGGACCAATCCCCAGAAGAGCGCCCTGCGCAAGGAGCTGGCGGAGAAGATCCAGGAGGCGCTGGCCACGGTGCCGGAGAAGCACCGCGCCATCCTCCTGCTGCGCGAAATCGAGGGAATGTCCTACGAGGACCTGGCCCGCACGCTGGACATCCCCAAGGGCACGGTGATGAGCCGGCTCTTCCACGCGCGCGCCAAGGTGCAGAAAATCCTGGGGGATTACCTGGAGCTGGACGAAGCCAAGAGCGGGGTGGGCAACGAATGAGGATGCCAGAAAGGCCTCCTCGAATATCCGTGGGTCCCGTCGCGTCCCCACCGACGAATTCCCACCAGCCCGCAGGGTGAAGAGTATGGCCGGAAATCCCGCGTGTGAGCGCTTCGTACCGCTCCTGTCTCCCTACATCGACGGTGAACTCGCTCCCGGGGAGCGCGTCCACGTGGAGCGGCACCTGGCCGCCTGCCGGGACTGCACGGGCCGCGCGGCGGACCTGCGCGCGGAGTCCGGGCTGCTCCGGGTCGGCCTGGACATGGCGGTGGACGACGTCGACTTCAAGGACTTCGCCCAGAAGGTCATGGCCCGGGTGACGCCGGAGAAGCCGCCCCTCATCGAGCGGATGCGGCTGGCCCTGTCGGAGATGTTCCTCTACCAGCGCACGGCGATGATCTCCTCGCTGGCCACCGCCGCGGTGGTGATGCTGGTGGCGCTGCCGCTGGTGCTGCGCGACAACGCGCCGGAGGGCTACGCCGCCGAGCGCATGACGGTGAAGTCCATCCAGTCCTACCAGGGCGCCCGCGTGGCCCCGGTGGTGATGGAGACGGAGGGCGGCGCCTCCATCATCTGGATGGTGGACGAGCAGGAGCAGGCCCCGGAGCCCGTGAAGGACGCCGCCGGGCAGAAGAAGCCGGGCGCGGCGCAGTCCCAGGATTCGAGCGTGGAGTCGGAGGACCCGGAAGGACAGCCGACGCCGGCTCCGTCCGTCCCGCCCCGGCCCACCGGAGGAGCACTATGACGAAGCCGACGTGGGCGGTGCTGGCACTGCTGTTCGCCGTGGGCCTGGTGCTGGGGCCGGCGGTGGCCTCCGCCCAGGAGCAGAAGGTGAAGGTGCAGGTGGAGGTGGTGCTGGCCTCCAACAAGGGCACCGTGGTGGACCCGCCGGAGCTCTCCAAGATGAAGGAGGCGTTCCAGAAGCAGAACTTCAGCTTCACCTCCTTCAAGCGCATGTCGCTGGACACCGTGGAGGTGGGGGCCCAGAAGCCCACGGAAGTGAAGCTCCCCAACGGGACGAACGCGTCGCTCCAGCTCCTGGGCATGAAGGACGGCAGCGCCACGCTGCGCGTCATCATCCCGAACCAGTCCTCCGTGGAGGTGGAGCTGGGCCGCCAGGGCGCCGTGTACCAGAAGGCCGGCAAGCACGTGGGGGGCGAGCTCATCCTCGTCCTGGTGCCGCCGTCGAAGTAGCCGTGTGAGTCGTGCCGGATGCGCGCCGCCCCCAAGGCAGGCGCCGTCCGCGAAAAGCCCCACCCTGACGCCTGGATGGCCCCCTCCTCCCCGGACGGCCCCGCGTCAGGGCTCCTCCCTCCTGAATCTTCCCCGGTCCTCGCACATCCACCCCTGCGTGGCCGGTGTGCTGTCCCGGCGTCGGACGGCTCCGTTCCACGCCTGACGTGCGCCGGGGGGCGCATGGCACCGGCGGGCAGGAAAGAGGGCGGAACTCCCTGCCGCGAGGCTGAAAAAAAGTCAGTCCTGCCCGGCGGTACAGGGGCACTTCCAGGCTTTCTTCCCTCGGAAAACGCCGGGTTGGGCGACGGCACGGCAGTTGCTCTTGGGTCTGAGGGCAGGGCGGGCGGGACGGTGGGCGGGCAGGGCGGCGGGGCGGGACGGGGCAGCACGGGGCGGTACGGGGCAGGGCGGGTCGGGGCAGCAAGGCAGGACGGGGCGGTACGGGCGGGACGGGGCAGGGGCAGCAAGGCGGGACGGGGCAGGGCGGGTCGGGGCGGTACGGGCGGGACGGGGCAGGGGCCGCACGGCAGGACGGGCGGTACGGGGCGGTACGGCACATCACGCAGACGGGCAGACACTTCATCCTCGGAGAACGAAGACCATGGCGACCAAGACCCAGAAGCAGACCATCCAGCGCAAGGCCCGTCAGGTGAAGGCGAAGACGGTCAAGGCCGTGTCCAACGCCGGCAAGCAGGCGAAGCGCGTGCAGGTGACGCTCGGCGACCTGATCGCCGCGGCCTTCGACACCGTGGGGGGCGAGGCTCGCAAGGTGGCCAGGGTGGTCTCCTCGACCGACATGACGCTGGCGACCGGAAAGCACATTGTCTTCGTGGGGTGATGCTTTCCGCCGGCCGGGCGCGGACGACATCAGGGATCCACTCCAGGGCCAGGTGACCGACGTGAAACGCATCCTCAACCCCGGACGCAACTGCTGGACGCGGACGGAAACGCATGACGCGGGCGTGCTGGTGGACGCCCGGGACTACTACCGGGAGCTGTACCGGGCCATCCGGAAGGCCCGCCGATCCATCGTCATCACCGGCTGGCAGTTCGACAGCGACGTGACGTTGCTGCGCGGCGAGGACCTGGAGGAGGCACAGGGCGGGGAAGTCCGGCTGCTGCCGCTGTTGGACCAGATGTGCCGGGAGAACCCGGAGCTGCACGTCTACATCCTCGCGTGGGACTTCAGCATGCTGCTCGCCATGGAGCGCGAGTGGATGCAGCACATGCTCTTCAACTGGACGACGAACGAACGGCTGCGCTTCCGCTTCGACTCCTCCAGTCCGCTCTACGGCGCCCACCACCAGAAGCTCGTCGTCGTGGACGGCGTGATGGCGTTCACCGGCGGCATGGACGTGTGTGACTGCCGCTGGGACGACCGGGACCACCCCGCGCGCTCGAAGCTGCGCTGCGACTCCGGCCGCGACCCGCACGGGCCCTACCACGACGTGCAGACGGTGCTGACGGGCCCCGCGGTGAAGCCGCTCGCGGAGCTGTTCGAGGCGCGCTGGGCGCACTCGGGCGGGGGCGAGCTCCACCTGGAGCCCGTGAACCGCGACGACATGACCTTCGAAGCGACGATGCCCGCGCCTCCGGGCCCGGTGGCCATCAGCCGCACCTTCGGCAAGACGCTCCTGCCTCCGCAGGACGAGGTGCAGGAGATCCGCGCGCTGTACGTGGACGCCATCGACGCGGCCGAGCGCTTCATCTACATCGAGAACCAGTACTTCTCCTCACGCGCCATCTACGACGCGCTCGTCAAGCGCATGCGCGCGGCCGGGCGGCCCCGGCTCCAGGTGATGCTGGTGCTGCCCCGTCAGCCGGAGGCGCTGCGCGAGCAGATCGCCATGGGCGTGGCCCAGGTGCGCCTCTTGCGCGCGCTGCGCGAGGTGGCCTCGGAGACGGGCCACGGCTTCGCGGTGTACGGCTCGGCGGCGAAGGACGAGGACGGCACGGACGTCTTCACGTACATCCACTCGAAGGTGCTCATCGTGGATGACACCTTCATGACCATCGGCTCCGCGAACACGACCAACCGCAGCCTGGGTTTGGATTCGGAGCTCAACCTGAGCTGGGAGGCGGAAGCCCCCGGCGACGACGTGTCGCGCGCCATCCGCCGCGTGCGCGTGTCGCTGATGGCGGAGCACGTGGGCCTGTCTGGCGTGGCCGCGCTGCGCCCGCTGGTGGACGCGACGCACCTGGTGGAGGCGTTGGACGGGCTGGCCCTCGCGGGACAGCACCGGCTGCGTCCGCACCCGCTGGAGACGGTGTTCGACCAGAACCCCCTCTTCAAGCCGCTGGAGCCGGAGGAGTTCCTCATCGACCCGGAGGAGTCGGTGCTGGACGAGTCCCTCTTCGAGGCCCTGCACAAGGGCGACGACGGCCTCTTCGCCTCCGGCGTGCGCCTGCTGTCGCGCTGGCTGGTGGGCAAGTCGTGCGAGACGGCCCGGCGGCACAGCGCCATCCTGCCGTGCGAGCCCGCCCCGGAGGAGGGCGGGACGGTGGGGAACTAGCGGCGGGCGAAGTCCACGCCAACGCCCGCGCCGACGCTCACGCCGCGCACCAGCGTGTCGTCCGGCTGCGGGAAGGTCACCGTGGCGCCGGCGCCCCAGATGTACATGGCGGGCAGCACGCGCTGGCGGAACTCCGCGGCCACCGAGTAGCGGGGGTTGTCACCCAGGCCCATCACCACCACGCGCGCGATGCCTCGCGACTCGCCGCCCGGGGTGCTGAAGCTCAGGGACAGGTCTCCGTCCGTGCGGCCGTAGGCGGAGTACTCCACGGCGCCGCTCGCCACCACCTCCGGCGAGTCCGGTCCGTCGCCGCGCGCCACGGACAGCTCCAGGTAGCCGGAGAAGTCCTTGGGCACGCGCTGGTCGGCCTGGGGCTCCTCGGAGAGGCCCACGCCGGAGAAGCGCGCCAGCTCGTAGCCCGCGCCGAAGTAGCCGAAGCGGAAGCCGCCGCCCTGCCGGCGCCCCTGCACCGTGACGCTCAACTGCGTGCCCTTGAAGTTGCCCTCGAACGCGACGCCCAGCAGGCCGCCCACGTCCTGCGCGCCCTCGTTGAGCCGCGCGCCGCCCGCGAGCAGGGCCCACGAGCGCAGCCGCTCGCCCTTGTACATGGCGAACTCGCCGCCCACCGACGCCACCGTGGCCTCCGGCGTCACCCCGCCCGCCTCGCCGAAGTCGTGCGCCGCCGAGGCGCGCACCAGGTAGCGGTCGAAGTTCGCCTCGCTGTCGCTGGCGATGCGGCCGATGTCCAGGAGCAGCTCGCCGGAGAACACGCGCGCGGCGAGCACGTCGCTGGCCAGGAGCT
Organism: Corallococcus sp. AS-1-12; assembly: GCF_020036995.1. Classification (NCBI taxonomy): domain Bacteria; kingdom Pseudomonadati; phylum Myxococcota; class Myxococcia; order Myxococcales; family Myxococcaceae; genus Corallococcus; species Corallococcus sp. AS-1-12. The sequence continues at coordinate 218,835 of NZ_JAIQDD010000008.1, forward strand.
GCACGCGCGCGGGCCCCGCGGTGAACGACAGCGTGCCGCCCGCCGGGTGGTAGTTCGGGTTGAGCTGGTTGTCGTAGCGGTTCACCAGGTAGCCGCGCCCCAGGGACTCCTCCAGGAACGGCTGCACGCGCAGCCCGAAGCGGCCGGACTCGTCGCCAATGCGCAGCAGGCGCACCACCTGTCCGAAGTCGCTGCGCTCGTCCCAGTCCTCGCGCCGCAGCCACGCGCCGTAGTCGTCGTCCTTCTGCTTCGGCTCGCTGTCCAGCAGCCGGAAGCGCAGCGGCGCGCCCAGCATGAAGGCGAAGTCCTCGCCGCCATCCACGCCCAGCGACGGGTACGCGTAGGCGAACAGGTCCTGCTTCCCACCCCGCGTCCCGGACGGGAAGCTCAGCGGCCCCACCTCCAGGAGCGCCCGGAACCCGATGCCGTCCGAGCCCTCCGCGCTCCCCGGGGATTCCGACGCGGAGTACGGCCCCCGCGGCGGATCATTCGGGACCTCCTCGATGGTGGAGGACTGGGAGTGAAGCAGGGCGAGAAGGGCCACGAAGGGAGCACCAGTCATTGGTGCTCACTCTAGTTGGCGGGGCGCGGGCTGGACAGACGAATACCCGGGACGACCCGCGAGCGGGCTTTCCCGGGTATCCGCCCTCGCGTGGGGCGCGATGACTAGTTGGTGGGATCCGGCGTGGCGTCCGTCTCCACCTTGGAGCGGTCCGTGCTGGAGGCGTCGTCCAGGTCGCTGTTGAGGGCGCCGGACGACCCGGTCTCGTCGCTCACGTCGCTCTTGCCGTCGGTGCTGGTGGCGCCGGAGCCGCCGGTGCCGCCCAGGTTGCCCTCCGTGCCCAGGTTGCCCTTCTCCTTGGGATCGCGGTTCTGGTTCACCGCGCCGGAGGGGGACTGCGTGTCGCCCAGCTCGGTGGGCGTGTTCTGCTGCACGTCCCACTTCTGGCCGTCGCCGGTCTTCACGGCCTCGTCGGGAGCGCCGGAGCCGCCGGTGGCCTCGCCCTCGTAGACGGTGGGCGCGTCCATGCGGTCGCGCTTCTCCAGGTCGCTGACGTTGCCGGTCTCACCGGGCAGCTCCTGGTTGGAGGAGTCCGGGGACGAGGAGTCGATGCTCCCGCTGGTGTCCGTGGTGCTGCCGGCGCTGCCGGAGCCGCCGATGGCGCCTGCCTCCGGCGAAGAGGCCTCGCGGGTGTTGGCGTTGTGGCTGGCGCAACCGTACAGCGACAGGGCGGCGATCGCCGCGAACAGAGGGAGCTTCATGGGAAATCTCCGTGTGTGTCGGGTGGGTTCAAGTCGGCTGCCAGAAATTGGGTTGCCCTTCCGACAGAGACAAGGACACACACGGTCCTCTGCTACCTGACCCTTACCTGAGCGGCCGGGCGAGCGGGCGCCCAGGTGCCGGGCCGTAGGCGCCCTCGCCAATCCCAATCACGAAGCGCGCCCGCCCCGCGGAGACACCTGCTTGACTACGGCTGTAGTCAGGCGTACCTTGCCTCTTGACTACAGTTGTCGTCATGAAGGGCAGGGCGCATGAAGAAGCCGGTGGGAGAGCAGGAGCTGGCGGTGCTGCGGTACGTGGCCGAGCACGGGCCAGCGACGGTGGGTGAAGTGGCCGAGCGCTTCGGTGAGGCGCAGGGCCTGGCGCGCTCCACCATCCTGACGGTGATGGAGCGGCTTCGGCTGAAGGGGCACCTGACGCGGAGCAAGGTGGACGGGGTGTTCCAGTACGCCTCGCCGGTGGCGCCGCAAGAGCTGCTGCGCGACGTCGTCGGGAACTTCGTGCAGCGCACGCTCTCCGGCTCCCTGTCGCCGTTCGTGACCTATCTGTCGGAGACGGAGGACGTGTCCGACGAAGAGCTGAAGCAGCTTCAGGACGTCGTGGCGCGCCTGCGCCAGAAGCGGAAGGAGTGAGCCCGTGACGCCTCTCATGACCTCGCCGTGGTGGTCGTCGTGGTCGGAGTCGGTGTGGCGCGCCTCGTGGCAGGGGGCGCTGTGCGCGCTGGCCGTCTGGGTGCTGGCCCGGGCGGTGCCGCGCCTGCCCGCGGCCCTGCGCGCCGGCCTCTGGTGGCTGGTGGCGCTCAAGTTCGTGCTCACGCTCGGCTGGCCCAAGCCCATGCCGCTGGCGCTGCTGCCCGAGGAGGCCGCGACCGCGCAATCCCAGACGCTCCGCGTGGAGGGCGCGCAATCCCAGACGCCGGACGTGGTGGTGATGATGCACACGGAGCCCGAGGTGCGCGGCGCCCCCGTGCGCATGTCGGTGTCTCAGCAAGAGCGGACACCGGCTCGCGTGGAGGGCCCCTCGGCTGGAGCGCGGGTCGCCGCGTTCTTCAAGAGCGCGGTGGCGTCGCTGCGCGAGCATCCGTGGACGGTGGGTGGGGTGTGGGCGCTGCTCGTGCTGTGGGGCGCGGGCGTGGCGTGGAAGGTGCGGGGCCACGTGCTGGCGTGGCGTCAGGTGCGGGGCATGCGGGAGCGCGCGCGGCCCCTGCGTCACCCGGTGCTGGAGGAGGAGGCGGAGTTCCTCGCGAATGAAGCGGGCCTGCGGCGTCCGCCCACGCTGCTCGTGTCGGACGAGGTGGTGAGCCCGCTGGCGGCGGGGCTGGTGTCGCCGGTCATCGTGCTGCCCGCGAAGGCGCTGCGCGACCTGCCGGAGGACTCGTTGCGCATGGCGCTGGCGCATGAGGTGGCGCACCTGCGGCGCGGGGACCTGTGGTTGGGCTGGGTGCCGGCGCTGGCGGAGACGGTGCTCTTCTTCCACCCGCTCGCGCGACAGGCGGCCCGTGAGTACGCGCTCGCCCGGGAAGAGGCGTGTGACGCGGAGGCGCTGCGCCTCACCGGCGCGGAGCCAGCGGACTACGGCGAACTGCTCATCGCCTTTGGCATCACCCGGCCTCCGGGCAGCGCAGCGGCGCTCGGGGCGTCGGCCCACCTTCACGCGCTGCACAGGAGGCTCCGCATGCTGGAACATGTCGACGTCGTCCCCACGAAACCCCGCCGGTGGCTGAAGGGGGCGCTGTTCGCCCTCGGCGCGGTGGTCCTGATGCCCTTCCAGGTCGTCGCCAAGGCGCCCGCGGAGAGCACCGCCCCCACCGCGAAGGACACGGCCCCCGCACCCGTCAAGGTGGGCACCGTCAAGCAACTGCCCGAGGACGCCGCGCCGGCCTCCAACGCGAAGCCGTCGACCGCGGCGAAGCCGTCGACCGCGTCGAAGCCCACCGTGACGGAGCACACCGCGAAGGCGACGGGGACTCCCTCGGATGCGCCGCCGCTGCCCGCGCTTCCCGCGCTGCCTCCTCCCACGTCGGGGGCGGCGAGGTCCATGCTGGTCACCCTGCCCGCGCCGCCCGCGCCCGCGCCCATCCCGGACAACGACAATCGGGCTCCGGTTCCGCCCGTGCCGCCCGCGCCTCCGGTCGCTGGCAGGCCCATCCCGCCCGCGCCTCCCGCGCCTCCGGTCCGCGGCGCGGTGTCCCCGCTGGCCCCCATGCTCGCGGTTGCGCCGCGTCCTCCCGCGCCTCCCGCGCCGCCCGCGCCTCCGGACATGGACCTCGATGACGGCGACACCTTCGCGTACCTCTCCGACGGCCGCACGATGATGGCCGGCTCCACGGACGACATGTACCTGGCGCGCACCTTCAAGCAGCAGGGCAAGGACCTGCTCTTCGTGCGCCGCGACAACAAGCCCATGCTGATCCGCGACGCGAAGACGCTGGAGCAGGTGCGCAAGCTCATGGAGGACGACCGCAAGCTGGGCGACGCGCAGGGCGCGCTCGGTGAGAAGCAGGCGGCCCTGGGCAGGCAGCAGGCGGAGCTGGGCCAGAAGCAGGCGGAGCTGGCCTACCCCATGTCCCAGCTCGCCGCGAAGCACGCCGCCATCGCCTCCAAGCGCGCGGAGATCGCCATGGAGCGCGCCCGCCTCCACTCGCTCGCGGACGGCCCCGACCGCGACCGCAAGGAAGCGGAGCTCGACAAGCGCGACGACTCCTTCGACACGGAGCTGGAGGCGCTCGACAAGCAGCAGGAGGAACTCAGCGAGAAGCTGGAGGCGCTCGGCGAGCAGCAGGCGAAGCTGGGTGAACAGCAGGCGAAGCTCGGCGAGCAGCAGGGCAAGCTGGGCGAGCAGCAGGCGGCGCGCGGCCGCGAGAACATGAAGAAGGTGATGGCCGTCATCGACGAGGCCATCCGCAAGGGCCTGGCCGAGCCCCTGCCCACCTGAGGACGGAGGGCGCGGCCCCTCGATGACGGCGCACGCGGGGGTTCCCTCCACCGGGACCCGGTGTGAAGCCTGTCTCGGAGGTCGCCATGTCCGCCGCCGTCCCGCAGCACACGTCACGCACCACCATCGACATCCTGGTGCGCCGGGTCCGTGAGGGCTCGAGCGCGTGGGCGAAGCTCGCCCTGACGGAGCGCATCCGGCTCCTGGAGGACCTGTGCCACGCGTACGCCGCCATCGCGGAGCCCAGCGTGCGCGCGGCCTGCGAGGCGAAGGGCATCGACCCCGGCGGTCCACTCGCGGGTGAGGAGTGGCTCGCCGGGCCCATGGTGGTGGTGCGCAACCTGCGGCTGCTCTCGGACGCGCTGAAGGACATCCAGAAGCACGGCGTGCCCGTCATCCCCGCGAAGCACCTGCGCACGCTGGAGGACGGGCGGCTCGCCGCGCGGCTGTTCCCCCGGCACCGGCTGGAGGGGATGCTGCTGCCCGGCACCACGGGCGAGGTCTACTTCCAGCCCGGCGTCACCGCGGCCAACCTGCGCGAACACCAGGCGTCCTTCTACAAGAAGCCCCACAAGGGCCGGGTCTGCGCGGTGCTGGGCGGCGGCAACGTCAACTCCATCCCGCCCATGGACTGCCTCTACAAGCTCTTCGTCGAGGGCACCGCCTGCGTGCTCAAGATGAACCCCGTCAACGCGTACCTGGGCACGTTCCTGGAGCAGGCCTTCGCCCCGCTCATCGCGCGCGACGCGCTGGCCATCGTGTACGGCGGCGCGGAGGAGGGCGCGCAGTTGGTCCACCATGACGCGGTGGACGAGGTGCACATCACCGGCAGCGACAAGACCCACGACGCGCTCGTGTGGGGTCCGCCCGGCCCGGAGTCCGATGAGCGCCGGAGGAGGAACGAACCGCTGCTCGCGAAGCCTGTCTCCAGCGAGCTGGGCAACATCTCCCCCGTGGTGGTGGTGCCGGGGCCGTACTCCGACGGCGAGCTGCGCTTCCAGGCGAACGACATCGCCGGCATGGTCGCCAACAACGCGTCCTTCAACTGCAACGCGGCGAAGCTGCTGGTGCAGCCCAGGGACTGGAACAAACGCGGCATGTTGGTGGACCGCATCCAGGCGAGCCTGGGCCACGCGCCCGTGCGCCGCGCGTACTACCCGGGCGCGCGGGAGCGCTGGCACCAGTTCACGGACGCGCGCCCGAACCTGCGGCTGGTGGGCAACCCCGGCGAGGGCGACCTGGCCTACGCGCTGATTCCAGACGTGGATCCATCGAAGACGGACGACCGCGTCTTCCACCACGAGCCCTGGTGCACGGTGCTGTCGGAGACGGGGCTGCCGGGCTCCGACGAGCCGGTGGCCTTCCTGGAGGCCGCGGTGGCGTTCCTCAACGAGAAGGTGTGGGGCACCCTGAACGCCACCCTCATCGTCCACCCGAAGACGCTGCGGGACCCCCGGGTGCGCGCGTCGGTGGAGAAGGCGGTGCGGGATTTGCGCTACGGCACCGTGGCCCTCAACACCTGGCCCGCGGCGGCGTACGCGCTGGGCAGCATGCCCTGGGGCGGCCATCCGTCCACGTCGCCCCGGGACATCCAGAGCGGGCAGGGCTGGGTGCACAACACGTTCATGCTGGAGTCCATCGAGAAGGCGGTGCTGCGCGCCCCGCTCACGGCCCTGCTCTCGCCCCCGTGGGTGCCGGGTCACAAGGGCGTGGCGGAGCTGGGCCGCCGGTTGGTGGAATTCGAGCAGTCCCCGTCTTGGTGGAAGCTGCCGGGTGTCGCCCTGGCCGCGCTGCGCCGGTAGGGGCAGGCGGGGAGGCGGGGATTCTGGAGGCTCGTGGTAGGTAGGGGGGCCATGGCATCCAGGTACGCGCAAGAGGGTGGGCAGTCGCTTCAGCAGGGGCAGCCGGCGGAGGCGGTGAAGAGCTTCCAGAAGGGCCTCTCCATCGACCCGAAGGACGTGGACTGTCTGATGGGCCTGGTGCGCACCCACCTGAGCACCGGCGCCGCGAAGGAGGCCGAAGGGGCCGTGACGCGCCTGTTGCAGGTGCAGCCGGACAACACGGAGGCGCAGGCGCACCTGGCCATGCTCAAGGCGCAGGCGGGAGACCCCGTGGCGCTGGTGACGCTCAAGGCGCTGGCCGCCGCGCCCACCGCCGGCTACTTCGAGCGCTTCAACCTGGGCACGCTCCTGGCCGAGCGAGGCGACCTGGAGGGCGCGAAGGCCGCCTTCGAGGCCGCGCAGGTGGTGGCGCCCCACAGCGTCTATCCGCACTTCGAGCTGGGCCGCATCGCGGTGCTGCGCAAGGACACGGCGGCGGCGGCGGCGCACTTCCAGCAGGCCTCCGCGCTGGCGCCTCAGGAGGCCCTGCCGCACCTGATGCTGTCGCGCGCGCACGCGGCGAACGGCGCCATCGGGGCGGCCATCGCGGCGGCGACGCGGGCCCTGGAGCACGCGCAGGGCCGCACGCGCGTGGCGGTGTTGCAGGACCTCTTCCGCCTCTACCTCCAGGCCAGCAGCAAGGACGCGGCCCGCCGCACCATCCTGGAGCTGCGCGAGCTGGACCCGGCGCAGGTCCGCTACGTCCACCTGCACGGCCTGGCGAGCATGCTGGCCGGGGAGCTGGCGGAGGCGAAGGCCCTCTTCACGGAAGCCCTCCAGCGCGCCCCGAACCAGTGGGACATCCGCCACTCGCTGGCGCAGGCGCACGAGGCGCTGGGCGAGCGCGCCGAGGCCCGCAAGCTCCTGGAGGAGACCGTGGCGGTGGTGCCCCACGAGCCCGGCCCCACCAACGACCTGGTGCGCCTGTTGATGGGGGACCAGGACCACGCGCGCGCCCGCGTGCTGCTGGAGCGGGTGCTGGAGGCGAACCCCGAGGACGCGCTCACGCACCTGAACCTGGCGCGCGCCACCCAGCCGTTCGACCGGGCGGAGGCCACCCGGCACGCCAGGCAGGCGCAGTCGCTGGGCACGGCGGACGCGTCCGTGAAGGACCAGGCGGCGCAGCTCCTCACGGAGCTGAGCGGCTGACGCACCCCGTCTTCCCCTGTCCCGGGCCCGTGCCTACCTTCAGGCCCGGTCCAATCCGGGGCAGGGGGGCGCATGCGCAAGGCGGAGCAGGCATTGATCGAGCAGTTGGAGGCGCGCTTCCGGGAAGTGACGCGGCTGCTCTACACGACGTCCATCCCCGCGTCGGTGCTGGACGCGGAGCTGATGCCGATGATCGCGGAGGACGTCACCTTCACCGACCCCTGGCAGAAGGGGGGCGGCAAGGAGACGTACCGCAAGGGCGCGGCGGGCTTCCACTGCATGTTCCGCTTCGACTTCGACATCTTCCAGCTCAACGTCCAACTGGAGCCGGACGGCAAGAGCGGGCGGGCCATCGTGGACGGGGTGATGAACCTCAAGCAGTTCGCGTGGCTCTACACGTACCCGCTGCGCACGCTGCTCGTGTACGACTTCACGCTCCAGCGCGGCGAGGACGGCGGTGAGGTGCTGCCGCTCATCCACGCGCATGAGGAGATGTGGAGCTTCGGCGACATGATCGCCAACGTGCCCGGCGTGGGCGCGCTCTACGACCGCTTCCGCAACGCCTTCAGCGTGGGCTTCCTGGCGGCGTCCGCGCTGTGCGGGCGCATCAAGTCATCTCCCTGACGCGCGCGTGTCTTGGTATGTAGGGCGGGTCTTCTTGTTGGGGGGCCCGCGATGCGCCGTACCGTGAGGGGAATGTGGTTGGCGCTGGCCGCCATGGGCTGTGGCGGCGAGGACCTGCAGGCCCCCGACATCACCAGTGTCCAGGCCACGCGGCTGGAGGATGGCCGGGTGTCGCTCGATGTTTATGTCATTTGCGCGGTGCTCAAGGGGCAGCGGCCGGCGGACGACGACTGCGGATGGCCGGAAGACCAACCCCTCTGCGTCGATGCGGCTTGGCACCCGGCGCAGGACACCACCTTCAGCGCGCCCCTGTTCTCACAGCGGACATGTGAGCCGGCAGGCACCCGCATCTACAGGACCATGAAGGTCGTCTCGCCGGACGCTGTCCCCGCGGAGCGCGGCCTGCGCATCCGGGTCCAGGTGGATCCGCGCACCACCCGCTTCATCATCGCCAGCCCCTGAGGTCCCCATGTCCCCGCGCATCCCCTGGATGTTGACGTGCTGTGGCCTGCTTGCCGCCTGTGGCTCCGGCGCGGACCTGGTGGGCGTCCGAGCCGCCACCGCTGTGCGTGACGCGGACGACCACGTCACGGTGACGGCCATCCTCACGTGCGTGTCGCGGGACGGTTCCCTGGGAGGGGACTGCGACGCGGACGGCGAGGAGCACTGTGTGATGGCCACCTGGGACAACGGGTACAGTCCGTCGTCCACGAAGAGCATCACGTCGGGCGTGCAGTGCGTGACCCCGCCGCGGGTCGAGGGCGCGACGGTGGTCATCCGTTCGTTGGACCCCGTGCCGCGCCAGGGGGCCTTCACCATCCAGCTCGGCTTCACGCCCAGGGTGGTCATCGACAGCCCGTGACGGGCCACTTCAGGCGGGGATGCGCTTCTCCGCCTGGAGTTGACGCACCCGCGCCGTGTGCTTCGTCGTCATGGAAGAGGCCCGCGAGGGGGAAGGGTGTCTGTCTTTTCAGCGCCCGAACAGCCCGCGCCGCTTCGCCGGCTGTGCCTGTCCGCCCAGGCGGGACAGGCGCTGGCCCAGGATGCGGCTCATCTCCAGCGCGACGGCGGGGTTGGCCATCATCACGCCGCGGAAGTCCTCGCGGCCCACGGCGGCCAGCTCGCACGGCGTGGCGGTGACGGCGGTGGCGTTGCGGGGCTCGCCCGTGAGCAGGGCCAGCTCTCCGAAGAAGCCGCCCTGCTTCACCGTGGCCACCGTCTGCCGGGAGGCGTCCTTCATCGCCACCTCGCCGGAGATGACCACGTAGAACGTCTCGCCCGCGTCGCCCTGGCGGAACAGCTCCGTGCCCGCGGGCGTCTGGAGCAGCTCCGCGCCGCGCGCCACCGTCTCCAGCTCGCCGTCACTCAGGGGCGCCAGGAAGTCCAGCTTGCGCAACGTCGTCGCCAGCGACGACGCCAGGCCCGCGCCCAGCGGCGGCTCCGACGTGAGGAACTCCACCGCCTGCGCCACCTGCGTGCGCCGCGCCACGAGGATGACGTTGTGCCCGGCCTTCAGCACCGTGTTGCCCTCCGGCAGCGCGGTGTGGCCCTGCGGATCCACCAGCGCGATGAAGATGCACTCGCGAGGAAAACCCTCCATGCCGCGCACCTGCGCCACCGTCTGCCCCGCCACGCGGGCGCGCACGGGGATGGCCAGCTCGAAGAGGAGCGCGTCGCCGCTGCTGAGCGGCAGCGACCCGGACACCTGCGGGAAGTCGATGGCGGTGGTCATCTTCGCCACCACCACGTCCGCCTCCGCCACCAGCTCCTTCACGCCCGCCAGCCGGTACGCGTCCCGGTAGTTCGTGTCCAGCATCCGCACCATCAGGCGCGCGCTGGACGTGGAGCGCACCAGCATGGCGAACGCCAGGTTCGCCGGGTCGTGCGCCAGCACCGCCGCCGCCACGTCCGCCGTCCCGATGCCCGCCGCCTCCAGCACGCGCGGGTTGGTGGCGTCCCCGCACACCGTCACCACGCCCACCTCTTCAAAGAGGCGCGCGCAGATGGCCGCGTCGCGTTCGATGACCGTCACCGTGTGCTGCTCCGACACGAGCCGCGCCGCCAGCGCGCCGCCCACCCGTCCTCCCCCCGCGATGACGATCTTCATGACGCCTTGTGCTCCTTGCCTTCCAGGCTCGCGTGCCCGCCGTGCAGCACCTTCTCCAGGTCCAACATCCGCGCGTCCAACTGCGCCAGCATCTCCTCCGCCGTCCCCTCCGGAATCAGCCCGTTGCGCCGCGCGCCCTGCAACGCCGTGCGCTCCGCGTCGATGAGCCTCCGCCGCGTGCTCAAGAGGTCCTTCGCCCCCTCCGCCAGGTGCTGCTCGCTGATGCGCCGCAGCTCCCGCTCCGCCCGGGCGATGTTCACCTGGTACTCGCTGCGCAGGTGCTCATAGGCCGCGCGCGGCAGCAGGCCCTGCGAATGCAACGCGTCCAGCTCCACGTGCGCCGCGCGGCTGGCGATGAGCTTCCCGCGCTGCTCGGCCATCTCCAGCGCCACCGCGTCCTGCTGGAACAGCCCCAGCCACTTGAGCGCGCCCGTGAGCATCAGCCCCTGGCCCACCATGGACACCAGCGTGACGCCGAACGCGATGGAGACAATCTGCTCGCGCGCGGGCGTGGTGTCCGGAAGACCCAGCGCCAGACCGATGGACAGCGCGCCCTTGATGTTGCCCACCAGGAACACGTGCTGCCAGCGCACCGGGATGGACTCCGCGGGCTTGAACAGGCGCAGCAGCAGGAAGGGCAGGTAGATGGCCACCGCGCGCCCCAGCACCACCGCCACCACCGCGATGCCCACGCCCGGCAGGTGCCCCTGGAGCGCCTCCGGCCGCGTGTCCAGGCCCACGGAGAGGAAGAGGAACGTGTTGACGCCGAAGGTGGCGTACTCCCAGAAGGAGTGGATGGCCACCTGGCTCTGCGGCGCCACCTCCCGCCGCAGCGTCACGCCCACCGCCAGCCCCGCCACCACCGCGGAGATGGCGCCCGACAGGTGCACCTCTTCCGCCATCACGTAGGAGGCCAGCGCCACCGCCGTCGTCACCATGATCTCCGCGAGCGGATCCTCCGCGCGCCGGATGATGAAGCCGCCCAGCAAGCCCAGCGCCAGGCCCACCACCGCGCCACCCACCGACGCGAGCAGCACGTGGCCGCTCAACGAGCTCAGCGAGGGCGCAGCGCCGCCCGCCACCACTGACGCGATGGCCGTGTACGCCACCAGCGCGGTGCCGTCATTGAAGAGGCTCTCGCCCTGGATGATGCCCGACAGCCGCCCGGGCACCGGCGCGCGGCGGAAGGCGTAGAGGATGGACACCGTGTCCGTCACCGCGAGGATGGAGCCCAGGAGCAGCGCGGGCCCCCACGCCAGGTGCAGCATCCAGTGCAGCGAGGCGCCGGTGGCGCCGATGGCGAGGACCATCCCCAGCGTGGACAGCAGGCCAATGGGGACCGCGTTCGCGCGGATGCCATTGAGGTCCGCCATGATGCCGCCCTCGAAGAGCAGCAGCGGCAGGCAGATGAGGAACACCACCTGGGGGTTGAGCGGAGGAACCCCCGGCAGCAGGTGTGCAACCGAGATGAGCAAGCCACCAAGCACCAGCGCGACGTTGTACGGCACGCTGGCCCGCTTGGCGGCGATGGCAAGCGCGATGGCCGCCACCATCAGGCCGATGAGGATGGGTACTTCCAGCAGCACGGCGACTCCACTGGGACCGGGAAGGGACGCGAAGCTTTCCAGATTCGCGCGGACCGTGCACGGGCACCGTCCGCTTTTCATCGCCCCGCCCGAGGCCCCGCCCGCCTGCCTTCCCCCCGTCGGAAGTGCGCCCTGGCGATACGGCGCGCGCGTGGTACAGCGAGCCCCCCGATGAACTCCGGCTCGCTGGACACCCTGGTGCTCTCCGTCACGGCCCTGCGCAAGACGTACGGCGCCCGCACGGCCGTGGACGGCATCTCCTTCCACGTGCGCCGCCGCGAAATCGTGGGGCTCCTGGGCCCCAACGGCGCGGGCAAGAGCACCACCATCAACATGCTCCTGGGCGTGCTCCAGCCCACCTCCGGCACCATCGCCATCGAGGGCACCGACCTGGAGACCCAGCGGGTGAAGGCGCTGTCCCGCACCAACTTCGCCGCCGTCTACGCGCCCCTGCCCGGCAACCTCACCGTGGCCCAGAACCTGCGCGTCTTCGGCCTCGTCTACGGCGTGAAGGGGCTGTCCGCCCGCATCGAGTCGCTGCTGGAGCAGTACGACCTGAAGCGCTTCCGGGACACCAAGTGCGGCGTGCTGTCCTCCGGCGAGCAGACGCGCGTGTCCCTGGCCAAGGCCATGCTCAACGAGCCCCGCCTGCTCCTGCTGGACGAACCCACCGCGTCGCTGGACCCCGCCACCGCGCTGGACATCCGCACCCGCATCAAGGCCTTCGCGGCGAAGGGCGACAGCGGCGTGCTGTGGACGTCCCACAACATGTACGAGGTGGAGTCCGTCTGCGACCGCGTCCTCTTCCTGGCGCGCGGCCGGGTGCTGCTGGAGGGCGACCCCAGGACGCTGCCCCGCGAGCACGGCAAGGCCACGCTGGAGGAGCTGTTCATCGCCGTGGCCAACGAGCCGCTGTCGCTGGAGAGGACCGAAGCGCCATGAACCTGGACCACGTCGCGGGCATCGCGCTGCGCCAGTTCTATCTCTACAAGGGCAACTTCGCGCGCGTGGTGCCGCTGTTCGCCTGGGTGGCCGTGGACATGGTGCTGTGGGGCTTCATGACCCGGTACCTCAACGAGGTGACGTCCTCCGGCTACGACTTCGTGCCGGCGCTCCTGGGCGCGGTGCTGCTCTGGGACTTCTTCGCGCGGGTGATGCAGGGGCTGACGACGGGCTTCTTCGAGGACGTCTGGTCGCGCAACTTCCTCAACGTCTTCGCCACGCCGCTCACGCTGCCGGAGTACGTGGGCGGCCTGGTGGTGACGAGCATCGCGACCAGCGCCATCGGCCTCGTCGTCATGCTGCTGTTGTCCACCACGGTGTTCGGCCTGTCCTTCGCCGCCTACGGGGCGCTGTTCATCCCCTTCGTGCTGGTGCTGTTCCTCTTCGGCATCGCGCTGGGCATCCTCAGCAGCGCGATGGTGCTGAGGCTGGGCCCCGCGTCCGAGTGGTTCGTCTGGCCCATCCCCAGCCTGCTGTCCCCGTTCGTGGGCGTCTTCTACCCGCTGTCCACGCTGCCGGAGTGGATGCAGTGGGTGGCGAAGCTCCTGCCCCCGTCCTACGTCTTCGAGGGCGTGCGCACGCTGGTGGCCGGCGGCGAGTTCTCCGGCGCCACGCTCGGCTGGGGCTTCGCGCTGGCGCTGCTGGACATCGTGCTGGCGGGCTGGGTGTTCCAGCGCGTCTACCGCTACGCGGTGCGCACGGGCCTGCTGGCCCGCTACAGCGCGGAGAGCGTGAGCTAACGCCGCACGCGCAGGAGCAGGTCCTTCCTGGGGCCGCACTCGCCCCGGCCGTCGCAGTTGCTGGTGGTGACGTACAGGTGCCCGTCCGGCCCCATCAGCACGTCGCGCAGGCGGCCATACGTGTCGCGCAGGTACACCTCGTGCCGGGCCACGCGGTGGGGCTGCCGCGCGTCGAACTCCACCCGGTGCAGGTGCCTGGACTTGAGCGTCCCCACCAGCAGCGACCCCTTCCACTCCGGAATCGCGCTGCCCGTGTAGACGGCGGCGCCGCCCGGGGGCGCGGCGTCATCGAACGTGAGCGACGGGGTGATGCGCCCGCCCTGCGTCTCGCACGAATAGATGCCGGGCCAGCCCAGGTTGTCGCCCGCCTTCACCACGTTCACCTCGTCATGGCCAAAGCGCAGCGTCTCGCCGCTGGGGCCGTGGTCGGTGAGGTACAGCGTGGTGGCGTCCTTCCAGTCAAAGCCTTGCGTGTTGCGCACGCCCAGGAGGAACGCGGGCGAGTGGGGAAAGGGATTGTCCTGGGGCACCGCCCCGTCCGGCGTCAGGCGCAGGAGCTTGCCCGCGGGGCTGGCCACGTCCTGGGACAGGTCCGGGGCCCGGGCGTCGCCCGTGCCCACGTACAGCATGCCGTCCGGCCCGAAGCGCAGCCGCCCGCCGTCGTGGTACTTCGCGGACGGGATGCCGTCGAAGATGACGCGCTCGAAGGTCGCGCTCGCGCCGTCCGGCGACAGCGTCCAGCGCTCCACCCGGTTGCGGGCCTTCCCGTCCGCTTCGGTGGTGACGTACAGGTAGAACGCGCGGTTCGTCGCGAAGTCCGGGTGCGCGGCGATGCCCAGCAGGCCGCCCTCGCCGTTCGCCGCCAGGGGCAGCGTGGCCACGGCCCCGGGCTGCAACTGGCCTCCGCGCAGCAGCCGCACGCGGCCCGGCCGCTCGGTGATGAGCGCGTCCGTGCCCTGGCCCGGCAGGAAGGCCACGCCCCAGGGGACCTCCAACCCCTCCGCCACCACGTCCACGGTGATGGGCACGCCGCCGTCCTGGCCCCAGCCGTCCTCCACCCGGACGCAGTCCGCGGCGGACGCCGTCCCCTGCGCCTGGCTCCTGCGGCAGGCGGAGGCGGAGGCGGCGAGCACCACGAGGGCGGCCAGGAGCAGGCGTCGGGAGCGCATGGGGTCAATCTAGCGTGGGTGAACGCGGCCCACCGACCTGGAAGGGGGGCAGGCGAGCGCGGCCGGGATGGGACAACGGTCCCGGATGGCGTTGTCGCGGCCCCTGTCGTGGGCACCTTGCTCGGGCGGGTTCAACGACACCAATGCCCAGCGGGAGGCAGTTCCATGGCGCGCATCGCATTCATCGTGGCCAACGACTTCGAGGACTCCGAGTTCCAGGTCCCCTTCGACAAGCTCAAGCAGGCGGGCCACGAGCCCGTCGTCATCGGCGTGGAGGCCGGCAAGGCGCTCAAGGGGAAGAAGGGCGCCGAAATCCGCACGGAGAAGGCGGTGAAGGAGGTGAAGGCCGCGGACTTCGCCGCGCTGGTGATCCCCGGCGGCTACTCGCCGGACCACCTGCGCATGGACATCGCCATGGTCGGCTTCGTGCGCGACTTCTTCAAGGCGGACAAGCCCATCGCCGCCGTGTGCCACGCGCCGTGGATGCTGGTGGAGGCGGACATCGCGGACGAGCGCACCGTCACCTCGTTCCCCTCCATCAAGACGGACCTCATCAACGCCGGCGCGCGCTGGGTGGACCGCCAGGTGGTGGAGGACGGCAACCTCATCACGTCCCGCAAGCCGGATGACCTGGAGGCCTTCAGCGCCGCCCTCCTGCGCCAGCTCAAGGACGGCATCGCCCCACGTCTGGAGTCACCTCTGGCCCCGGAGGCCGCCGCGGACCGCGCACCGCCCGTGCACTGAGCCGAGAACAGGCCTCGAAACGGTCCAGCAGGACCCAGACCCCCGGGGGGCTTCATGCGCTCCGGGGGTCTTTGCGTGCCGCGTCAGGGGACGCACTCCACCCCAGGGCCATGCCTGCCTGCCCCCACTTCCAGAGGGGGAAATGTTGGCGGGACAACCCCTCATCCCCCAGTCGCATGGCGCTGTCGCACGCATGCGTCGGGTTTTCGCTGCTCTGGAATTGTTCCGTTGTCTTTGGCGCTTCGATACAAGACACTCAGACGTTTGTACGGGGTTTCACCAACCCCAGGGGAGTCATCTCTTCCCTGAATTTTACAGCTAGGTTGCGATTGTGCAGCGGTGTTGCTTATTATTTCGCCAGCCCCGCCCCCTTGACGGACCGCGCCAACACTGGTGGTCACTCTGGACTCCCGCATGAACCCGGCTCCTCGAAACGCGGTGTCCCAGCCCCGTCAGGTCGTCCGGGCGGTATTGAACGAAGCGCTGGAGAGCAAGCTGGGCGGCGAGGTGGTGGTGAAGTCCACCACGGTGTCCGGGCGCGTCTTCGTGGTGGAGCGCAAGGTGGCGTGGACGGTGCTCACGGGCCCGGGCGCGCGCAGCTTCTCCACGGCGCTCATCGACGCGAAGCTGGTGAACCGCGAGGACGTCGAGCAGGTGATGGCGGAGTGCCGCAAGAGCGGCGGCAACTTCTGCGAGACGCTGGTGGCGTGGGGGCTGGTGCCGCGCGACACGCTGCGCGACCTGCTCCGCCACCACGTGGCCGCGCAGTTGGAGACGCTCTTCGGGCTGGCGGAGGCGCAGGCGCTCTTCGTGCCGCAGCCGCGCTCCTACTCCAGCCAACTGACGTTCGAGCTGGCGGAGCTCACGGCCCACCCACCGCAGTCGCAGTCCCCCTCGAGTCCCCCCGAACTGGATGGTGAAGTCATGGCGAACGTGAAGCAGGCGCTGGAAGAGGCGATGAAGATTGAAGGGGCGTTCGCGGTCTGTCTGGCGGATGCCAACAGCGGGATGACCCTGGGCAGCGTCGGTGGGAACGCGACGTTCAACGTGGAGGCGGCGGCCGCGGGCAACACGGAGGTGATGCGCGCCAAGCTGAAGACGATGAAGGCCCTGGGCATCAAGGACCGCATCGAGGACATGCTCATCACCCTGGGCGAGCAGTACCACATCATCCGCCCGCTCGCGGCCCGCGAAGGCCTGTTCCTCTACATCGCGCTGCACCGCGCGAACGCGAACCTGGCGATGGCGCGCTTCCGCATGGCGGATGTGGAGAAGACCATCCAGCTCTGAGGCTTCACCTGAGTGCCACCCCCACGCCGCCCGTTTCCCTCCTGGAGGGAAGCGGGCGGTGGCGTTTTGAGGTCATAGGTTTCATGACAGGCGGAGTGCCCAGGTATATATACCTGGGCACTCCGCCTCCCATGCCGCGTCGACCGAAACTCCAGCTTGCCGCCGGGCTGATCGCCCAGGCCTTCCAGGATGAGCCTGGACGGGTCTACTCGCGCCCGGCGCTGACGGCGATGCTCAAGCGGCACCGCGAAGCATGGGGGCTTCCTGCTTCAGTAGGGCTGTCCGGCTTCATCCAGTTCCTGTCGGACTCGAAGCGGCTCTCCGTGGTTCGCCTGTCCTCGGACACGGGCGAGGTGGTGACGCGCTACGTGTGGGAGCAGGCGTCGCCCCTGGCCGTGGCGCTGACGCTGCGCCCGTCCGCCTATATCTCACACGGGACGGCGGCGTGGTTGCACGGGCTGACCGACCAGTTCGCCAAGGTCATCTATGTCAACAAGGAGCAGAGTCCGAAGCCCCCTCCCAGGGGAGGGCTCACCCAGGAGGCCATCGACCGTGCCTTCAAGGGACGGCAGCGTGCATCCACCTACGTCTTCCACTTCGACATCTACCGGGCCGTCCTGCTCAGCGGAAAGAACACGGGAGCGCTGGGGGTGGAGGATGTCCCGACACCCGAAGGGGAGTTCCTGCCCGCCACGAACGTCGAGCGGACGCTGATCGACCTGACGGTCCGCCCCACCTACGCAGGTGGAGTCGAGGAGGTCCTGGGGGCCTTCCGGCGTGCGCGTGAGCAGGAAAAAGTGGACGTGGAGAAGCTGCTCCAGACGCTTGCTCAACTGAACTACGTCTATCCCTATCACCAGGCTTTGGGCTTCTACATGGAGCGGGCGGGCTTTGATGCTGACGCCCTTTCCCCCCTGCGGGCGCTGGGACTTCACCACGACTTCTATCTGGCTTATGGGCTCAAGGACCTCGTGTACGACGCGAGCTGGCGGCTACACCATCCCCGCGGCTTGTAGCCGGGCAACCTCCGCGCAGACGAATTCGAAATAGAAGTCGAAGGACTCCAGCACTTCGCCCGTGACCGCTGCCTCCACGGCGGACCAACTGCGGCGATGGAACTCCCGGTGGCGCTCCTCCGCAAGAAGCCGCAGGAGCGTCAGGGGCACATCCTTGGATGCGAAGATGCCCTCCAGGAGCGCGCGGTGCGTGGTCAGGTCCACACCCGCGTAGCGGACGCAGGCGTGCAGGTCATAGAAGTCCCGTGCTCGGCTGGCAGGGTTCTTCCGCGGCTCGTACTCGTCCATCTGCTGGCAGAGGGCCCGTAGCTTCTCGGCGGCGATCATCGCGGGCGTGTACACGAAGCAGCGCTGACCATTGATGAGGGTGGCCTCGGCCTTGCCCTGGCAGAACTCGAACTTGCTGATGTCGATGGTCCGCTTCGGCGCACTTCGCCGATGCAGCTCCTGGACCTGAGCCGGGTTGGGAATCGCTCCTTTCTTCGCCTCACGTCGGCGCAGCTCTTCTTCCAGCCGCTTCATCGCCGCGACAGCCAGGACCTTGAACTCCGCATGGTAGCCGCCCCAATTCACCCCAGGGCCTGAGCTGGAGGGCTTGGGCCCGAAGCGGAAGTCGATGAGCGCATAACCGGCAGCGGAGAACCGCGATGCCAGCGCGGCCTCCAGCTCACGCCCCAAGGCACCTGCGTCCTCGACGTCTCCTTCCATCGAGTAATCCAGGTCCATGGAGGCGCGCGCGCCCAGTTGGTGGATCAACTGCAACGCGTTTCCTCCCTTGAGCACCAGCCGGTCCAACAAGGACTCATTGGACGCGATGGCGGAGGCGGTGAGGACCGCGAGCTCGAATGCGGGAGTGGACGTCACGGTGGCAGTTCCGGCAACAGGGGTCAGTGTTCTCCCGCGCGCTTCTCACCGGCTTCCACGCGCAGGGCCAGGCGGTTGCCGCGCGGGGGCAGCGGGCAGGTGGCGAAGCGCGAGAAGGCGCACGGCGGATTGTAGGCGCGGTTGAAGTCCAGCACGACGCGCCCGTCCTTGTCCGGCAGCGGCGCCTCCAGGAAGCGGCCGGCGCCGTAGGTCGCGTCGCGGTTCGTCTCGTCGCCGAAGACGATGAACAGCTCGTCCGAGCCCTCCTCCGCCACGGGGATCAGCCGGTACTCCTTGCCCCCCACCGTGAAGACGAGCGTGCCGGCGGACTTCATCTCCTCCGAGTACCCCAGCACCGTGGGCACGCTGAGCATGCGCGGCGTTTCATCCGGCACCAGCCGCGCCTCCACCTTCCAGTCCGCGCTGGCCGGATACAGCGGGATGCCGTGGAACTGCTTGCGCGCCGCCGCCTCCGAGTCCTTTACCCGTACGCCCAGCCGGTCCTGCCGGCGGATGATCTGGAAGCTCACGCCCCCCAGCCGCACCACGTCCGGCGCGCCCTTCTCGTCTGTCTTCAGCGCGCCGCCCGTGAAGGGTTTGCCCTCCCGCGTGAAGGCCACCCCCGGCGCGGGCTGGAAGCTCACGGTGTCCCCCTGGCGCACGAACGTCCCCGCCCTGGCCGGCACCGGCGAGGGCAGCGGCACGGCGCTGTCGGGCGCGGAGCCGGCCGTCTGCTCGCCCTCCTTCAGCCAGGTGAGCCCCACCAGCGTCAGCCAGCCGTCCGGAGACGTCAGGCGTTGCAGCCGCTCGGCCTGCCACGCCTGGGTGGCGGCGGCGACGTCCTCCGCGGGGGCCTTCTTCTGCGCCTGCGCGGCGGGCTTCGGGAGCGGCTTCGCGGGCGGCGAGGCCTGCAGGGCCAGGGACAGGACCAGGGCGAGGGTGCTCATGCGGATGGGCCTCGGAGCGCGGGAGGAGGGGCAGGGGCGCTGGGGCCAATGTCTAACAGGTGCCCGCCCTGGTTGCGCGCGGTCCCCCCGCCGTGCAAAGGCTTGAGAAACCTTCCATGAACCTGGACCTCCACCCCGCGCCCCCGGCCAGTGCCCTGCGCAAGCTCGCGCTGGGGACGTGGCGCGCCCCCCGCGACCCCACCGCCTACGCGGCGCTGGAGGTCCGCATGGAGCCGGCGCTCGCGTTCATGGCCACGCACCGCACGCGCACCGGCCGCCGGCTGACGGTGACGCACCTGGTGGCCAAGGCCGCGGCGGACGCGCTGCGCCGCTACCCGGAGGCCAACGTCGTGCTGCGCGGCCAGCGCCCGTGGCTGCGCGAGGACGTGGGCGTCTGCGTGCTGGTGGTCCAGCCGGCGAGCGGCGCGTCGCGCGTGGACCTGACCACCGCCACCGTGCACCGCGCGGACCAGAAGTCGCTGGAGGCGCTGGCGGACGCCATGGAGGCGCGCGTGTCGCGGGTCCGCGCGCGCGAGGACGTGGAGATCGAACGGGGCAAGCGCCGCTCGTCGCTGTTGCCCGGCTGGCTGATGGGCCCCGCGCTGCGGCTGTTGTCCTTCGTCTGGTACGGCCTGAACGTGGACCTGCGCCGGGTGGGCATGCCGTTCGATCCGTTCGGCTCCGTGGCGGTGACGAACCTGGGCTCGCTGGGGCTGGAGCGGGGCTTCGTCGCGATGGTGCCCTACACCCGCGTGCCGCTGCTGCTGGCGCCCGGGCTCGTGCGGGACGTGCCCGTGGTGGAGGGCGACGCGCTGGTGCCCGGCAAGGCCATGACGCTCACCTGCACCTGGGACGCGCGCCTCATCGACGTGGACCTGGCCGCGCGGGTGCTCCGGCACATCGGCGGCGCGCTGGAGGACCCGAGCGGGTGGGATGCACCCGGGACCGAAGCGCGGTAGAACAGGGGCGTCATCCGGAGGTCAGCGCATGTCCGTGGATCCCTTTCGTCGCGTCGGCTCGTCCCGCCCCATCGGCCGGGTGCTGAGCGGTCAGGACCGCTTCGAGAAGGAAGCCCTGGAAGGGCCCCCTGAAGGCCCGCTCGCCATGGACCGCCGCCAGCGCATGGCCGGCGGCCCGCCGCCGGTGAACGGCGAGAGCCCCTTCGCCGCGAAGCTGCGCAAGCTGGCCGCGTCGAACCCGGACGGCAAGGACGACTGACGCGTCCGCCGGGCCTCAGACCTGTCCGGCGCCGCCGTCCACGAAGAGCTCCGCGCCGTTGACGAAGCTGCTGTCGTCCGACGCGAGGAACAGCGCCGCCTTCGCCACCTCGTCCGGCTGCCCCATGCGCCCCAGCGGGATGAGGCTGGTGAGGTGGTCCTTGATCTGCTTCGCCCCCGCCGCGTCGGGCGCCAGCCCGTTGAGTCCCGGCGTGTCGATGGGGCCCGGGCTGAGCGTGTTCACCCGGATGCGCCGCCCCTTCAGGTCCGTGGCCCAGGTGCGCGCGAACGAGCGGATGGCCGCCTTCGTCGCAGCGTAGACGCTGAACGCCGCGGAGCCGTCCGAGCCCGCGGTGGAGCCCGTCAGGATGACGGAGCCGCCGTCCTTCAGGAGCGGCAGCGCCTTCTGCACCGTGAACAGCGTGCCCTTCACGTTGATGTTGAACGTCTGGTCGAAGTGCGCCTCCGTGATGGAGCCCAGCGCCGCGAACTCGCCGCCGCCCGCGTTGGCGAACACCACGTCAAGGTGCCCCGCCTCCTCCTTCACCCGCGCGTAGAGCGCGTCCAGCTCCGCCATCACGGACACGTCCCCGCGCACGCCCACCGCGCCCTGGCCAATCTCCTTCACCGCCCGGTCCACCTCCGCCTGCCGGCGGCCGGTGAGGAACACCTTCGCCCCCTCCTGCGCGAAGCGCTTCGCGGACGCGAAGCCGATGCCCGTGGTCCCACCCGTGACGACTGCCACCTTCCCGTCGAGCCTGCCCATGTCCCGCTCCTTGTCCCGTCCCCGCGCCAGCGAGGAGTTATGGACTTTGTGGTCCATATCTAAGAATGGTGGACCGAGCGGTCAATAACTTTTATTTTCCAGGCATGGCTCGGCCTCGGACATTCGATGAAGCGCAGGTGCTGCGGGCGGTGCGCGACCAGTTCTGGAACAAGGGCTACGCGGCGACGTCCATGGACGACCTGATGCAGGCCACGGGGCTGGGCAAGGGCAGCCTCTACGGGGCCTTCGGCGACAAGCATCAGCTCTTCCTGAAGGTCTTCGACGCGTACTGCGTGAGCTCCGTGGAGTCGGTGAAGAAGACGCTGGAGGGGCCGGACGCTGGCGCGCTGGAGCGGCTGCGTCAGTACATGCTGGGCGTGGCGACCGCGTCCGCGTCGCCCACGAACCGGCGCGGGTGCCTGCTGGCGCGCGGCACGTCGGAGCTGGCGGCGCAGGACGGGCAGGTGGCGGACCGGGCGCTGGAGACCCTCCGGGGGCTGGAGGCCGCGTTCGTGCGCTGCCTGGAGCAGGCCCGGGCGCATGGGGACCTCGCGCCCCAGGCGGACCCGAAGAGGTTGGGCGCCATGCTGCTCGGGGTCCACCGGGGGCTGGAGGCCGTGGGCAAGGCGGGCATGGACGAGGCCACCCTGCGCGGCATGGTGGAGACCGCGTTCGAGAGCCTCCCCGCCGCGCCGAAGCGCCGACGGTAGCGCCGCCCTCTTCCGGTGACCCCGGCGTTCAGGCTAGGCACGGGGCCTGACCGCCGGTGCGGGCGGTCACTCACCGGGATTGGGGGCATGGATGCGCAAGGCACACGCGGTGGCGGCGTCGATGGTGGCGCTGATGCTGGGGCAGACGGGCTGCTATCGGACGAGCATCGTCACGAACCTGCGGCCGGAGCCGCGGGTCCACCAGGACCGGCAGTGGTTCACGGTGGCGGGCCTGTTGCCCGTGTCCAGCCCCCCTGGCAGCGAGTGCAAGAACGGCGTCGCGTGGGCGCAGAGCCGCGCGACCGCCAGCGACTTCCTCATCCAGGCGGGCCTGGCGGTGGCGGGCGCGTTCGTCGGGGCGGCGGTGTGCGCCGGTGGCAACCGGACCGACGAGGAGCGGGGCAACTGCGCCGCGATGGGCCTGCTATTGCCCACGGTCCTGGTGGGCTCGCGCACCGTGGCCTACGCCTGCGCGGCGGAGCCCTCGAACATCCACCCGCGGCACGACCCGGGCCCGGAGACGCCGGTCCGCGCCCCGGACGCGCCGGAGGAGGGAGAGGTCCCGGCGCTCGAGGCCCCGACGCCGCCGCCGCTGCCGCCGCCCGGCTCCGTGCCGGACTCGAACCCCGGCCTCTGACGCACCTCCGGACGCGGCGCGGAAGGTGTCCGCGCCGCGCCCGGGGATGTCTGTCTATTCGCCGCGCCGCTTCGAGCGCGTCAGGGCCCAGCCCTGGTTGGACCGGGCGCGCTCCACCCGCTTGTGCGCACGCTGCGCGGCGGCGTCCGTCTGGCGGTGCTGGAAGGCCTGCTCGCGCTGGAGCTTCTGGAAGCTCGCGTGCCGCTCCTCGGAGAGCGTGCCGTCCTCCACCGCTGCTTTCACCGCGCAGCCCGGTTCGCCCTGGTGGCCGCAGTCGCTGAAGCGGCAGCCGGTGGCCAGCGCGAGCACGTCCGCGAAGGCGTTGGCCAGGCCCTCCTCTTCATCGCCCCACAGCCCCAGCTCGCGCATGCCGGGCCCGTCGATGATGAGGCCGCCGTTCTGCAGCACGAACAGCTCGCGGTGCGTGGTGGTGTGCCGGCCCCGGTCGTCGTCCGCCCGCACGGGCTGGGTGACCAGGCGCGCGGCGTCCAGCAGCCGGTTGGCGAGCGTGGACTTGCCCACGCCGGACGAGCCCAGCAGCACGCCCGTCCTTCCGGGAGGAAGCCGGGCGCGCACGTCCTCCACGCCCAGGCCCGTTTGCGCGCTCACCGCGAGCACGTCCACGCCGGGGGCCAGGGCCTCCACCTCCAGGACGCGCTCGGCCGCGTTGTCCGCGAGGTCCGCCTTGCTGAGGAGCACGACGGGCGTGGCGCCGCTGTTCCAGGCCACGGTGAGGGAGCGTTCGACGCGGCGGGGGTTGAAGTCGCCGTCCAACCCCATGACGAGGAACACCACGTCCACGTTGGCGGCGATGAGCTGGCCGTCGTGTTCGCTGCCCGCCTCGCGCCGCTTCAGGAGGCTGCGGCGGGGAAGCACGGCGTGCATCAGCGCCTCGCCGTCACCGGACGCGGGCGGTTGCAGGAGGACCCAGTCGCCCACGGTGGGCAGGGCCTCCGCGCCCTGGGCCTGATGGAGGAGGCGTCCGGCGGCGCGCGCGAGGAAGGCCGCGCCGGCGGTCTGCACGGTGAGCAGTCCCCGCTGCTGGCGCACGACGCGCCCGGGGACGAGGGACGAGGACGACTGCGAGAGGGTGTTGGACAGCGCGAGGTCGAGGTCGGGACCCCAGCCGAGGGTTTCGAGTGACACTTGAGGAACTCCGGGCAGAGCGATGCCAGGACGCGCGGGAGGGGACTCCGGGGCGCCGGGCGTGAAGGAAGCGGGCTCGCGCTGCGACGGACGACGGTGCTGCGACCGGCTCAGCGGATGCACGCCCGCGTGGCGGACAGGGCCGCGACGACGACAAGGGGCGGAGTCATCAGGACAGGTCTCCTCAAGGGTGCGTGGAACCACCGGCGGTCATCGCCGTTCCAGGCGGGAACCCTAGCAATCCCTGTCGTCCATTGGCCACCCCCGTGCGTTTTCCCCCTTGAACCTCACGCGACGTGAGGTTGTACCCACGACATCCAGTCGCGCGAAGGGGCGTGGCTGGAAAGGGGTGAGGCATGCAGCACACGGAGCTGAAGGTAGGGGAGCTGGCCCGGCGTACGGGGCTGTCCATCCGCGCGCTGCACCACTACGACGAGATTGGCTTGCTCAAGCCCTCGGCGCACACGGCGTCGGGGCACCGGCTCTACACGGCGGCGGACATCGCCCGCCTGAGTCACATCCTGTCGCTCAAGCAGCTCGGGTTCTCGCTGGAGGAGATCGCCGAGACGCTGGGCCGGGCGGACTTCTCCGCCCTGCGCGTGGTGGAGCTGCGGCTCCAGCGGGCCCGGGAGCAACTGGCGGAACAGCGTCAGCTCTGCGACCGCCTGGATTCCCTCGCACGGCAGTTGCGCGCGGCGGAGCCCGTCTCCGCCGACGACTTCCTACAGACCATCGAGGCCATGACCATGTTCGAGAAGTACTACACCCCGGAGCAGTTGAAGGAGCTGGAGGCCCGCCGCCAGGCGATGGGGGACGACGCCATCCGGCAGGTGGAGGCCGAGTGGCCCCGCCTCATCGCGAGCATGCGCGAGCAGATGGAGCAGGGCGCCGACCCCGCCTCCGAGCCGGTGCGCGCGCTGGCCACGCGCTGGCGCGAGCTCATCCGCGCCTTCACGGGAGGCAACCCCGGCATCGAGAAGTCGCTCCAGACGATGCACCAGCAGGAGCCCCGGATGACCGAGCGCCAGGGCCGCGACCCCCAGCTCATGGAGTACGTGGGCCGGGCCATGGCCTGTCTGGACGCGCCGAAGTAAAGCCAGACATGGAGCGACGGCCGCCAGCGAAGGGCTGGCGGCCGTGGCTGTCATTGCAGGCCATCCGGGCGCGAAGGCTACTGGCCGCCGACGGTGCCGGCCGACGAACCATTGGTTCCGCCGGTGCCGGTGCCGCCCACGCCGCCCATGGTGCCGCCGGAGCCGCTGGTGCCGGTGCCGCCCACGCCGCCCGTGGTGCCGCCGGAGCCACCCGTGCCGGTGCCGCCGACGCCGCCCGTGCCGGTCGTGCCGCTGGTGCCGCCCGTCCCGGTGCCGCCCGGGTTGAGGACGGTCGAGCCGTTGGACTCGGTGCCGGGCTGGGTGGCGCCGGTGGTGCCGGTGCCCGTGCCGCCAATGGTGCCGGTGCTGGTGGTGCTGCCAGCGCCCGTGGCGCTGGTGCTGGTGCCCGAGCCGCCGTAGGTGCCGGTGCTCGTGGAGGGCTGCGTGTATGAGCCCGTGCCGGTGGAGGGCGCGGTGCTGCCGGTGCCGTAGGTGTCCGTGCTGGAGCCGGTGGTGCCGGTGCCCGTGCCGATGCCGCTGGTCCCGGTGCCGCCGGTGCCGGAAGTGCTACCGCCGGTGGTGCCGGTGCCGGTGGTGCCCGGGGTCGGGTTCACGCTGGTGCCAGAGCCCCCCGTGCCGGTGGCGGTGTTGCCCGTCTCCACGCCGGTGGAGTTGGTGGTGCCGGGCGTGACGGTGCCCTGGGAGCCGGCGCTGCCGGTCTGGCCGCTGTTGACCATCTCCGGAGAGGCGCCGGAGGAGCCAGGGGTCGTCCCGGGGCTCGAGCCGTCGCCTACCTGCTGGGCGAGCGCGCTGGTGGAGAGGAGGAAGCTGAAGGCCAGTGCCGCGGTGCCAATGGAGCGTCGCATGTGAAGGAACCCTTTCCGTCGCTTGAGGCGTAAAGGTGTGTGCTTCACCGGACAGGGCAACCCTTGGAAACCCGCTGGCACATGGCAGGCCGCCAGCTCGCAGGTCGTTCATGGAACGAAGCACGCGGGGCAGGGGTTGCGCGCACGCGCGCCGGGTTCCGTGAAACAGGTGGGGGCAGCGCACTCGGGTGTCCAACACCTGCGTTTCCGCATCGCTGTGGGAAGTCTTCGCCCCGTTTCTGTGCTGTCCTCCGGTCCAGTGAAGGAGCGTGCGTGAGCGGACGGGACGGGCAGTTGGCGGTGGGCCGCACGAGCGCGCGCCTCGCGCGAAGCGTGAGCGCCCGGGCATGGCCGCTCACGCTCGTCATCGCCGCGGGCCTGGGCCTGCTGCTCTACGTCGCCACCACCAGCCTCCCGTACCTCATCGCTTCACCCGCCGGAGACGCGCACCTGGGCGCGCTCAATGACTGTCTGGCGCGGCAGTTGGAAGGGGCCACGCGGCTGGGCTGGGCCGTGGCCCCGGATGCGTCGCGCGCGGCCGTGTTCGGACCCCGCGTCGTCGCCGTCTGCGGCGAGGATGGCTCGCACTCGCGCCTGGAGATCCCCGGCACCACCGCCATCGCCTTCGATGGCGAGCGCCGGCTGTGGGCCGCTGCTGGAAGCCGCCTGTTGAGGGAGCGGGACGGCGCGCTCCTGCCGGTGGGCGACATCTCGCCACCGGAGTGGCTGATCGGCCACGCGGGCGGGGTCCTCGCGCTGGATGCCAGCGGGCAGCTCGTCTCCGTGGCACCGGACGGCAAGGTGCTGGGGCAGGCGCAGGTGCCCGGTCCGGGAGGCCGGCTGTCCATCGGCCCCGGCGGCGTGCTCGCGGCGGTGGAGTGGGGCGGCGGCGTCATCGTCTACGACGCCCGCACCCTGGAGCTGGTGCGGGCGGAGGCCCCGTGCGCCGTGGAGTTCCTCTGGTGGCTCGACACCGCGGATCAGGTCCTGCTGGCCTGTGGCTCGCCTGCTTCCCAGGACGCACCTGCGCCGGCCTCACTCCGCTTCGATGTCCGCACCGGCGCACGTGAAGAGGTGCCCGCGCGCCCACGCGCGCCTGCCCGAAGGCTCTCGGGGCGGGCGTTGTATGTGCAGGGGTGCGATGGCTTCCCGTGCACGGCCTCGCCTCCTTGAAGCTGTTATGGGGAGGTTCCTCCTCGGGCTCGTGACCGCGACCCGGGGCTTCCGGGGTTGGTGGGGCTCAGGTCCAGGCATGACGTTCAGTGCCCGACACCGAGGGCCTTTCCGCCCCGGCTTTACATTCGACAAACCCGCGAACTCATTGGACGTTCCTGGGATCGCGGGCCGTCTTCGCAGGTCCGGTCGCAACGCTTCCGCCGATCAGGGGTTTCACTCGTGGACGACACCAAGGTTTCCAGCTCCTCCGCTCCCCGCAAGCGCGCCAACGGCCGAAGGACGGCCGCGACCGCCGCGAGCCAGGAGGCTGGCCCCGCGGGCCCCCGCTCCCAGGGCAACGTGGCGGCCAACCGGTTGAGCAACACCGAAGCGACGCGTGCCGAACCCGCGCCCTCCCGCCGCGCTCCCGCGCGGAGCCGCAACGGCAACAGCCGCCCGGCCGCCGATGACGGCCTGCGCCCCGGCGGCCCTCCTCCGCTCCAGCAACTGCTGGCGGCGCTCCGGGCCGTGCAGGGCGGTGACTTCTCCGTGCGGCTGCCCTCGGGCGCGCAGGACGTGGTGATGGATGAGATCGCCCGCGCGTTCAACGCGGTGGTGACGCTCAACTCCACGCTCACCCACGAAATCGTCCGCGTGGAGCGCGTCGTCGGCCGCGAGGGCCGCATGGGCGAGCGCGTCACCCTGGGCGACGTGCGCGGCGACTGGGCCACCAGCGTCCAGTCCATCAACGCCCTCATCGGCGACCTGGTGCAGCCCACCACGGAGGTCGCCCGCGTGCTGGTGGCGGTGGCCGAAGGCGACCTCACCCAGAAGATGGCGCTGGAGATCGACGGCCAGCCCGTGAAGGGCGAGTTCCTCCGCATCGGCACCACCGTGAACGCGATGGTGGATCAGCTCAACAGCTTCGCCGCCGAAGTGACGCGTGTCGCGAAGGAGGTGGGCACCGAAGGCAAGCTGGGCGGCCAGGCCGACGTGAAGGGCGTGTCCGGCGTGTGGAAGGACCTCACGGACAACGTGAACGTCCTCGCCGGCAACCTCACCGCGCAGGTGCGAAACATCGCGGAGGTCACCACGGCGGTGGCCCGCGGCGACCTGTCCCGGAAGATCACCGTGGACGTGAAGGGCGAGGTCCTGGAGCTCAAGAGCACCATCAACACGATGGTGGACCAGCTCAACAGCTTCGCCTCCGAAGTGACGCGCGTCGCGCGCGAGGTGGGTACGGAAGGAAAGCTGGGCGGTCAGGCCGCGGTGTCCGGCGTGTCCGGCACGTGGAAGGACCTCACGGACAACGTGAACTTCATGGCGTCCAACCTCACGACGCAGGTGCGCGGCATCGTGAAGGTGGTGACGGCGGTCGCCAACGGTGACCTCACCCAGAAGCTGATGGTGCCGTCGCAGGGTGAAATCGCCGCGCTGGGCGCCACGCTGAACAACATGACGGACACGCTCAACGTGTTCGCGCAGCAGGTGACCAGCGTCGCGCGCACGGTGGGCGTGGAGGGCAAGCTGGGCGCCCAGGCCCAGGTGCCCGGCGCCGCGGGGACGTGGAAGGACCTCACGGACAACGTGAACCTGATGGCGTCCAACCTCACCAGCCAGGTGCGCAACATCGCGGAGGTCTCCACCGCCGTCGCCAATGGCGACCTGTCCCGGAAGATCACCGTGGACGTGAAGGGCGAGGTGCTGGAGCTCAAGAGCACCATCAACACGATGGTGGACCAGCTCCGCGCGTTCGCCGCCGAAGTGACGCGCGTCGCGAAGGAGGTGGGCACGGACGGCAAGCTGGGCGGTCAGGCCGCGGTGCCCGGTGTCGGCGGCACGTGGAAGGACCTCACGGACAACGTGAACAGCATGGCCTCCAACCTCACCACCCAGGTGCGCAACATCGCCCTGGTGACGACGGCGGTGGCCACCGGTGACCTGTCCAAGAAGATCACCGTCGACGCGCGCGGCGAAATCCTGGAGCTGAAGAACACCATCAACACGATGGTGGACCAGCTCAACAGCTTCGCCTCCGAAGTGACGCGCGTCGCCCGCGAGGTGGGCACGCACGGCAAGCTGGGCGGTCAGGCGGAAGTGAAGGGCGTGTCCGGCACGTGGAAGGACCTCACGGACAACGTGAACTTCATGGCGTCCAACCTCACCACCCAGGTGCGAGGCATCGCCAAGGTGGTGACCGCCGTCGCCAACGGCGACCTCACCCAGCGCCTGAAGATGGAGGCCAAGGGCGAGGTCGCGGAGCTCGCGGACACCATCAACGCGATGACCCAGACACTCTCCATCTTCGCGCAGCAGGTGACGGACGTCGCGCGCACGGTGGGCGTGGAAGGCAAGCTGGGCGCCCAGGCCGTGGTGCCGGGCGTCGCGGGCACCTGGAAGGACCTCACGAACAACGTGAACCTCCTGGCGAACAACCTCACCGACCAGGTCCGTAACATCGCCGAGGTGACGACGGCGGTCGCGAAGGGCGACCTGTCCCGCAAGATCACGGTCGACGCGAAGGGCGAGGTGCTGGAGCTCAAGAGCACCATCAACACGATGGTGGACCAGCTCCGCGCGTTCGCCGCCGAAGTGACCCGCGTCGCGAAGGAAGTGGGCACGGACGGCAAGCTGGGCGGTCAGGCCGACGTGAAGGGCGTGTCCGGCGTGTGGAAGGACCTCACGGACAACGTGAACAGCATGGCCTTCAACCTCACCACCCAGGTGCGCGGCATCGTCAAGGTGGTGACGGCGGTGGCCGACGGCGACCTGTCCCAGAAGCTGGTGATGGAGGCCAAGGGCGAAATCGCCGCGCTCGCGGACACCATCAACGCGATGACCCAGACGCTGTCCGTCTTCGCGCAGCAGGTGACGGACGTGGCGCGCACGGTGGGCGTGGAGGGCAAGCTGGGCGCCCAGGCCGAAGTGCCGGGCGTCGCGGGCACGTGGAAGGACCTCACGAACAACGTGAACCTGCTGGCCAACAACCTCACAGCCCAGGTGCGAAACATCGCGGAGGTCACCACGGCGGTCGCGAACGGCGACCTGTCCAAGAAGATCACAGTGGACGCGAAGGGCGAGGTGCTGGAACTCAAGAGCACCATCAACACGATGGTGGACCAGCTCCGCGCGTTCGCCGCCGAAGTGACGCGCGTCGCGAAGGAAGTGGGCACCGAAGGCAAGCTGGGCGGTCAGGCGGACGTGAAGGGCGTGTCCGGCGTGTGGAAGGACCTCACGGACAACGTGAACGTCCTCGCCGGCAACCTGACGGACCAGGTGCGCAACATCGCCAAGGTGACCACGGCGGTGGCCAACGGCGACCTGTCCCAGAAGATCACCGTGAGCGTGAAGGGCGAGGTGCTGGAGCTGAAGAACACCATCAACACGATGGTGGACCAGCTCCGCGCGTTCGCGTCGGAAGTCACGCGCGTGGGCAAGGAAGTGGGCACGGAGGGCAAGCTGGGCGGTCAGGCCGCGGTGCCCGGCGTCGCGGGCGTGTGGAAGGACCTCACGGACAACGTGAACGTCCTCGCCGCGAACCTGACGGACCAGGTGCGCAACATCGCCAAGGTGACCACGGCGGTCGCCTACGGCGACCTGTCGCAGAAGATCTCCGTCGAAGCGAAGGGCGAGATCCTGGAGCTCAAGAGCACCATCAACACGATGGTGGACCAGCTCCGCGCCTTCGCCTCCGAAGTGACCCGCGTCGCGAAGGAGGTGGGCACGGACGGCAAGCTGGGCGGTCAGGCCGCGGTGCCCGGCGTCGCCGGCACGTGGAAGGACCTCACGGACAACGTGAACAGCATGGCGTCCAACCTCACCAGCCAGGTGCGCAACATCGCGCTGGTGACGACGGCCGTCGCGAACGGTGACCTGTCCAAGAAGATCACCGTGGACGCGAAGGGCGAGATCCTGGAGCTGAAGAACACCATCAACACGATGGTGGATCAGCTCAACAGCTTCGCTTCCGAAGTGACCCGCGTGGCGCGCGAGGTGGGCGCGGAGGGCAAGCTGGGCGGTCAGGCGGAGGTGAAGGGCGTGTCCGGCACGTGGAAGGACCTCACGGACAACGTGAACTTCATGGCCCGCAACCTCACCACCCAGGTGCGCGGCATCGTGAAGGTGGTGACCGCGGTCGCGAATGGCGACCTCAAGCAGAAGCTGGTGGTGGACGCGAAGGGCGAAGTGGCCGCCCTGGCGGAGACCATCAACAACATGACCGACACGCTGGGCATCTTCGCGGAGCAGGTCTCCACGGTGGCCCGCGAGGTGGGCGTGGAAGGGAAGCTGGGCGGCCAGGCCCGCGTGCCCGGCGTGGCCGGCACGTGGAAGGACCTCACGGACAACGTGAACTTCATGGCGTCCAACCTCACCACCCAGGTGCGCGGCATCGTGCGCGTGGTGACGGCGGTGGCCAACGGCGACCTGACCCAGAAGCTCATCGTGGACGCGAAGGGTGAAGTCGCGGCGCTCGCGGACACCATCAACAACATGACCGACACGCTGGGCACCTTCGCGGAGCAGGTCTCCACGGTGGCCCGCGAGGTGGGTATCGAAGGAAAGCTGGGCGGCCAGGCCCGCGTGCCCGGCGCGCGCGGCACGTGGCGGCAGTTGACGGACAACGTGAACCAGTTGGCCGGGACGCTCACCAGCCAGTTGCGCGCCATCTCCGACGTGGCCACCGCCGTGACCAAGGGCGACCTGACCCGCAGCATCACGGTCGTCGCCGAGGGCGAGGTCGCGGCGCTGAAGGACAACATCAACCAGATGATCGTCAACCTGCGTGAGACGACGCAGAAGAACCAGGAGCAGGACTGGCTCAAGACGAACCTGGCGAAGTTCAGCGGCATGATGCAGGGCCAGAAGTCCCTGGACGCCGTCAGCCGCCTCATCATGAGCGAGCTGACCCCGCTGGTGTCCGCGCACCACGGCGCCTTCTTCCTCTCCGACCCCGAGGGCGGCATGCCGTCCCTCAAGCTCACCAGCACCTACGCGTACCGGGAGCGCAAGCACCTGGCGAACCGCTTCCGCCTGGGCGAGGGGCTGGTCGGCCAGTGCGCGCTGGAGAAGAAGACCATCCTGCTCACGCGCGTGCCGTCGGACTACATCACCATCTCCTCCGGGCTGGGTGAGGCCGCGCCGCTCAACATCATCGTCCTGCCCGTCCTCTTCGAGGGCGAGGTGAAGGCCGTCATCGAGCTGGCCTCGTTCCACCCGTTCAGCGCCATCCATCAAATCTTCCTGGATCAGCTCACGGAGAGCATCGGCGTGGTGCTCAACATGATCATGGCGAACATGCGCACGGAGACGCTGCTCTCCGAGTCGCAGCGCCTGACCCAGGAGCTCCAGAGCCAGTCGCGCGAGCTCACCCAGCAGCAGGACGAGCTCAAGCGCACCAACATCGAGCTGGAGGACAAGGCGAAGGAGCTGGCGGACCAGAACACCCGCGTGGAGGAGAAGAACCGCGAGGTGGAGCTGGCGCGCGTCAGCCTGGAGGAGAAGGCGGAGCAGCTCACCATCATCTCCAAGTACAAGAGCGAGTTCCTGGCCAACATGAGCCACGAGCTGCGCACGCCGCTCAACTCGCTGCTCATCCTCGCCAAGCTCCTGTCGGACAACAAGGACGGGAACCTCTCCACCAAGCAGGTGGAGTACGCCAACACCATCTACGCGTCCGGCGGGGACCTGCTCAGCCTCATCAACGAAATCCTCGACCTGTCCAAGGTGGAGGCGGGCAAGATGCAGGTGGAGCCCCGGGACATCGTCCTCACGGAGCTCAACCAGTTCATCGAGCGCAGCTTCCGCCCGGTGGCGGACCAGAAGGGCCTCACCTTCCAGGTGGAGGTGCTCGCGGGCACGCCGCGCCACGTGCGCACCGACCCGCAGCGGCTGCAGCAGGTGCTCAAGAACCTGCTCTCCAACGCCTTCAAGTTCACCGACGAGGGCGGTGTGAAGCTCTCCGTGCGCCTGGCGGAGAAGGGCATCCGCTTCGACCACGAGGCGCTGCGCCGCTCGCGCCACGTGCTGGCCTTCGCCGTGAAGGACACCGGCATCGGCATCGCCAAGGACAAGCAGCGCATCATCTTCGAGGCGTTCCAGCAGGCGGACGGCTCCACCGCGCGCAAGTACGGCGGCACCGGCCTGGGCCTGTCCATCAGCCGCGAAATCGCCAAGCTGCTGGGCGGCGAAATCCGCCTGGAGAGCGAGCCGGGCAAGGGCAGCACCTTCACCCTCTACCTGCCGCCGGAGTACCAGGGCGCGGACGAGGAGGTGCCGCAGGGCGGAGAGCCGGCCGGCCGCGCGGTGGGGACGCTGCCGGAGACGCTCGTCACCCCGTCCACCTCCGGCACCCCCGCGACGACGCCGCAGTCGGCGCTCGCCCAGCCGGCGCCGGTGTCGGTGGCGGAGCCGCAGGCCCACGTGCTGGACGCCGCGCTGCCCCCCCAGGTGGAGGGGGCGCACACGCCCGTCGTGGTGGAGGACGACCGCGAGTCCATCCGCGAGGGTGACCGCACCTTGCTCATCATCGAGGACGACCTGAAGTTCGCCCGCATCATGGTGCAGATGGCGCGCGAGAAGGGCTTCAAGGCCCTGGTCGCCACGCGCGGTGACAGCGGCCTGTCCATGGCGCACGAGTACCAGCCGGACGCCATCACCCTGGACATCCAACTGCCCGTGGTGGACGGCTGGAGCGTGCTGGACCGCCTCAAGCGCAACCCGCGCACGCGCCACATCCCCGTCCACATCATCAGCGTCATGGACAAGCACCTGGGCAACACCCAGGGCGCGTTCGGCTACCTGACCAAGCCCGTGAGCAAGGAGGGGCTGGAGCGCGTCTTCGGCCAACTGTCGCGCTTCCTGGAGCGCCGGGAGCGCCGCCTGCTCGTCATTGAAGACGACGACGTGCAGCGCAACAGCCTCACCCAGTTGCTCAGCGACGGCGGTGACGTCGTCGTCACCGCGGTGGCGTCCGGCCAGGAGGCCCTCCAGAAGCTGGAGGAGAACGAGTACGACTGCCTCGTCATCGACCTCCTGTTGCCCGACATGGACGGCATCAAGCTGGTGGAGGAGGTCAAGACGCAGCAGCGCTTCCGCGACCTGCCCATCGTCGTCTACACCGGCCGTGAATTGACGCCCAAGGACGAGTCCCGCCTGCGGCGTTACACCGGCAGCGTCATCCTGAAGAGCGGCGCGAAGAGCCCGGACCAACTGCTCAGCGACACGGCGCTCTTCCTGCACCGCCTGGATGAGAACCTCCCGGCGCGCGCGCGCGCGGCCCTGGCGCAGCGCAACGACCAGGACGCGCCGCTGGCCGGCAAAAAGGTGCTCCTGGTGGATGACGACATGCGCAACATCTTCGCGCTCACCAGCGTGCTGGAAAATCACAGCATGCAGGTCGTCTTCGCGGAGAACGGGCGGGCTGCCATCGAGATGCTCGGCCAGCACCCCGACGTGGACGTCGTGCTGATGGACGTGATGATGCCGGAGATGGATGGCTATGAGACCATGCGTGCCATCCGCAAGGACCCCAAGTACGCCAGCCTCCCCATCATCGCCGTCACCGCGAAGGCGCTGAAGGACGACCGTGAGAAGTGCATGGCCGCTGGCGCGAGTGACTACCTGCCCAAGCCGGTGGACACCGACAAGCTGCTGGAGCTGGTCCGGCTGTGGGTGAGTGCTTGATACTCAACGAGGGCGATCCATCCTCGTGCCCCCTTTGCACTTCCGTCTGGAAGGGGGCAGCCCTAGCCTTGTTCGCCGTGTCTCGGGTCCCCTGACCCACGCGCTCCCCCACCGCGCACATGAACTCCACTGAGCACACTCCGGAACGTCCCCAGGAAGCCGCCGCGAGCCCACGCGCGGCCATCCTGATGGTGGACGACCACCCGGCCAACCTGCTGGCGCTGGAAGCCATCCTCGAGCCCCTGGGCCAGGAACTGGTGAAGGCGACCAGCGGCGAGGAGGCGCTCAAGCAGTTGTTGCAGCGCGACTTCGCGGTCATCCTGATGGACGTGCAGATGCCGGGGCTGGACGGGTTCCAGACGGCGGCGCTCATCAAGCAGCGCGAGCGCACGCGCACCATCCCCATCATCTTCCTCACCGCGCTCAGCCGTGACGCGGCGCATGTCTTCAAGGGCTACGCGCACGGCGCGGTGGACTACCTGCTCAAGCCCTTCGACCCGGAAATCCTCCGCTCGAAGGTCAGCGTCTTCGTGGACCTGTTCCTCAAGGAGCAGCAGCTCCAGCGCCAGGCGGCCCTCCTGCGTCAGCGCGACCGCGAGGCCCTGGAGCGCCAGAGCGCGCTGCGCTACCGCCGGCTCACGGAGGCCCTGCCGGAGCCCATGTGGGCGGCCCGGGCGGATGGCTCGCTGACGTACGCCAACCGCGCCTGGCGGGAGTACACGGGCCACCAGGAGGGCTATGAGCTGTCGCTCTCCTCCTTCCTCCAGGACGTGCACCCGGCGGACCGCGAGCGGATGCGCGGCGTGTGGAGCGAGGGTGTGGTGCAGGTGCAGAGCAGCTCGCAGGAGTTCCGGCTGCGGCGCAAGGACGGCGTCTACCGCTGGCACCTGGCGCGCGCGGTGCCCGAGCAGGACGAGCACGGGCAACTGGTGGGCTGGCTGGCCATCGCCACGGACATCGACGACAAGCGGCGCGCGGAGGAGGCGCTGGGGCGCTTCAAGACGACGCTGGACGCCACGCTGGACTGCGTCCTGATGTTCACCCCGGACTCGCTCACGCTCGCGTACGCGAACGCGGGCGCGGCCAAGCAACTGGCCTCCTCCGTGGAGGAGCTGGTGGGCCTGTCCGTGCTGGAGGTGGAGAGCGCCTTCGACGAGACGGGCTTCCGCAAGCTGCTGGCGCCGCTGATGTCCGGCACGCTGCCGTCGCAGACGTACTCCACCAACCACCGCCGCCGCGACGGCTCGGAGGTGCCGGTGGAGGTGGTGCTCCAGTACGTGGCGGAGGGGGACGGCCCCGGCCGCTTCATCTCCGTGGCGCGCGACATCACCGAGCGCCAGCGCGCGGAGACGGCGCTGCGGCTGGCGAGCGAGGCGAAGGACGCGTTCCTCGCCGCCGCGAGCCACGAGCTGCGCACGCCGCTGGCCGCGGCGAAGGGCCACGCGCACCTGGCGCTGCTCAAGCTGGGCGGGCAGACGGAGGCCGGCCCCGGCAAGTCGCTGCAGATCATCAACCGGCAGATCGACCGCATGGCGAAGCTGGTGGAGGACCTGCTGGACATCAGCCGCCTGCAGGCGGGGCGTCTGTCATTGGAGCTGGAGCCGTTCGACCTGTCGCAGTTGGTGCTGGAGACGCGGGACCGCATGGCGGTGCTGTCGCAGACGCACGAGCTGAAGGTGGAGGCGCCCGAGCACCTGGAGGGCACGTGGGACCGGGGGCGGCTGGACCAGGTGCTGACGAACCTCCTGTCCAACGCCATCCGCTATTCGCCGGAGGGCGGCCAGGTGCTGGTGCGCCTGGTGGCGGAGGGCGACAGCGGCGTGCACCTGTCCGTGAAGGACCAGGGCGTGGGCATCCCCAGCGAGAAGCAGCGCCTCATCTTCGAGCGCTTCGGCCGCGCGCACGGCAGCAAGTACGGCGGGCTGGGGCTGGGGCTCACCATCAGCCAGGGCATCGTGGAGCAGCACGGGGGCCGCATCTGGGCGGAGTCCACGGGCACCGCCGGCCAGGGCTCCACCTTCAACGTCTGGCTGCCCCGGCGCACGGAGGCCCAGGCGGCGACGCCGACGGAGTCCTCGCGCACGCCGAGCTGAAAGCCCGCGCGTCGGGCCGGGACGCGGCGTGCGTCCCGGGGGGACGCGGTCCGGGGGGCGGGGGTCTCCGCCCGTGGCTCTGAAGCGCCGTTGGTACGGCGCGTGCTCAGGGACGGGGCATGCCCTCGTCCTCGCGGCCCAACATCCTCATCCTGACGGTCGATCAGCTCCAATTCCCCCGCTTCGCCTATGGGCCGGAGGGCGGCTTCCTGCCGGCCATCAAGGACATCCTGGGCTTCGTGGCCGAGGGCGGGGAGGACAACCCGTTCCGGAAGTTCTTCCCCGGCTTCGCGGCGCTGCGGAAGAACGCGGCGGTGTTCCGCAACCACACCATCGCGGCGTCGGCGTGCACGCCCAGCCGCGCGGTCATCTACACGGGGCAGTACGGCACGCGCACGGGCGTCACGCAGACGGACGGCCTGTTCAAGAGCGGGGACGCGGCGGCCTTCCCGTGGCTGTCGGCGCAGGGGATCCCGACGCTGGGGCACTGGTTCCAGAAGGCGGGCTACCACACGCACTACTTCGGCAAGTGGCACGTGAGCAATCCGCCGGACCACTCGTTGAAACAGTATGGCTTTGACGACTGGGAGCTGTCGTATCCGGAGCCGCACGGGGCCTCCATCAACAACCTGGGCGCGTTCCGCGACGAGGGCTTCGCGGACGTGACGTGCGGCTTCCTGCGGCGGATGGCGCTGGGGGAGCCGTACAACCGGGCCCTGGCGGAGCAGTCGTACGCGGCGCCCCGGGCCGCGGCGCCGGAGGGCGAGGCCCAGCCATGGCTGGCGGTGGCGTCGTTCACCAACCCGCACGACATCGCGACGTATCCCATCCTGCCGCGGCAGTTGGACCCGGGGGCGCCCAAGCTGGGGCCGCTGCCGGTGCCGGCGCAGGGGGCGCGGTCGGTGACGCCCACGGCGGGGACGCTCACGGTGCCGCTGAACCCGCTGGGGTTCCCGCAGGACAACGCGAGGGTGCCGTCGAACCTGCGCGACACGCTGGCGAACAAGCCGGACTGCCAGCGGGACTACGCGTACAAGATGGGGCTCGCGCTGTCGTCGAAGACGGGGCTGACGTTCCACCAGGCGAACGAGAACATCGACCCGGTGACGGTGACGTTGAACGCGGGCATCCCGTTCCAGTTGACGCACGACCCGGAGAAGGCGGCGGAGCGCTTCCAGCAGTACTACGCGTGGCTCATCCACCTGGTGGACGGGCACCTGGCGAGGGTGCTGAAGACGCTGGACGAGACGGGGCTGCGGGAGAACACGGTGGTGGTGTTCCTCTCCGACCACGGCGAGTACGGCGCGGCGCACGGCTACCTGATGGAGAAGTGGCACGCGTCCTACCAGGAGGCGCTGCACGTGCCGCTGGTGGTGCAGTTCTCCCAGGAGCAGGAGACGCGGTACATCGACGCGCTGACGAGCCACGCGGACATCGTGCCCACGGTGTTGGGGCTGGCGGGGATCACGCGCGAGGAGCAGGCGGCGATCCGCACGGACCTGCGGCTCCACCGGCCGGTGCCGCCCTTCGTGGGCGCGGACCTGAGCCCGCTGGCGAAGGGCGAGTCCACCACGGTGCTGGAGCCCAACGGCACGCCGCGAGAGGGCGTCCTCTTCATCACGGACGACGAAATCACGGAGCCGCTGCCGCGCACGGGAGACCCGCACCAGGTGCACGACGACGCGCTGTTCAACGTGTACACGCGAGCGGTGGAGCGGCTGCGGGAGCAGGGCAAGGTCCCCGGGTTGAGGCCCGGAGCGGTGTGCCAGCCCAACCACGTCCGCTGCGTGCGCACGCCCCGCTGGAAGCTGGCGAGGACGTTCGACCCGTCCGGAGCGCACGCGGACCAGTGGGAGCTGTATGACCTGCGGACGGACCCGCTGGAGCTGGAGAACCTGCTCGTCTTCGACCAGCCGTTCCCGACGTTGATTCCGTCACTGCCGCGAGGGCTGTCCCGCGTGGAGGTGGAGGAGGCGGCGCGCGCGACGCACGCGCTGCTGGAGCGGTACGAGGCGGAGAAGCTGTCGCCCTGGCCGCAGGGCTAGAGGAACCGCCGGAGCCACTGGTTCGTATCGCTCTCGTATGGAATGAGTTCTTGCCCCTCGTACTTGAACGTAAACGGCTCAAGCAGGCGCGCAAGGGCGCGGTACTGGGGGGGGATGGCCTTGGCCTGTGTGTCGATGGGGTCAGGCCATTCGTCCAGGGTGACGAGCACGCGGTCTCCGTCCATGGGGAGCAGGGAGACCTCTGGGAAGGGGAGCGCGTTCCTCAGCGCATGGAGGCCCCCCAGTGAACCGAGTAACGGCTCACCCAGAAAGGTGAGCCAGGATGCGCTCAATGCATGCGTGCCGAGGCGTGAGCTGAATTCGCCGGCATGGGGGATATCCAGGCCCAGATAGCGGGCGAGGAGCGACTCGACCTGATTCCAATCCGCTGCGGCCCATGAACCCCTTGAGGAGACAATCGCGAAGCTGGCGTATCCAAAGGTGAGGGGAAGATCGCGGGCCAGCTCCAGGGCCAGTGCGCGCAGTTGGACCGCGCCGTGCTCCAGCAGGTACTCCGTGGGAAACGTGAACGAGAGCGTGGTGGCGGGATCCTCATGGATGGGACTGTCGAGTCGCCGTCCGTAGTATTCGACCTGGTAGCTCCCGGTTTCGCTGGGGCTCTCCCGCAGCTCAACGGTCCGGCTTCCTCCCCCCATACGCTCAATCACCACATGGCGATTGTGTTCCCAGCCTTCGTCATCCAGCGGGACCATGTCCCCGTCCGCCGACGTGTACCAGTTGAGCGATCCGGGCGGGATGGCGCGACGATAGGTTTGGATCGATCGCCAGATCGCAGGCCCTACCTCTGAGTGGTCGCGATGGATGAAGAGGGCAAGCACGATGCCATCTCGTCCGGCGAGCCACCCACCCCTGCCTCGAAGTCGGATGAACGGGAAGACAGGCTTCATCGCTTGAATGGCTCCACCCCTGCTTTGGGTGACACGAGCATGGCCCGCCCACCCAGTGCTTTCTCGTAGATAGCCCCTTGGGACTCATAGGCGTAGGGGCTGTTGCTTCCGTATTCTGTCCACCGAGCTGGGTTGGTGTCCGGACACGGGAACTTGAAGTCCAGGGTGAGCGCGGATTTGAGCAGGTTGCGGTCTTCGTGCAGGACAATGTCCGGCTTGATGGTGCCTCGGAGTTCGTCTGTGCAGCCATCGGCGATGAGTTGCGCTTCCTTCGCCCGGCTGATGGTCTCCAGGAAGCGGGCGTTCGGGTAGTAGCGGTAGCGCTGCTCGATGCTGAAGGGCGCGGGCCACAGCTCCTTCAGCACCGCTTCCGCGCACTGAAGCGCGAGCACGTGCTTCTGCTTCCCCAGCTTCATGGCCCGCGTCACGGGCTTGCCACAGCGGTCCTGCTCCACCACCTCCGCGCACTCCTGCCGAGTCGGAGGCCGGTCCTTGAAGTAGCGCGCGTTCCCCAACTGCTCAGCTTGGACCGCACACGCGACGAGTTGCTGCTCCAGCTCATCCGCGTCGTGCTCCTGCTGCATCAGCGCGAGCACGGCTGGAGGGATGGCCCGGACCAGAGGCGACGCCATGGCCTGGGTCGCCGCCCGCGCGGACGCCTGCTCCGCCACGTAGGCCGCGTGCCGTGCCTTCCCGGCCGTCTCCGTGTCCACGAACCGCAGCGTCCCATGCCGTGAACCTCCGGCACACGCCGTGAGCAGGACGCAGACCACCCAGAGTGTCGTCACGGGTCGCAAGAGTTGACGGAGTGGCTGTTGCTCAGTTCTCAGGGGTGAAGGAACCGGCGGAGCCATTGGTTCGTATCCTGTTGGAAGGGGAGCAGCCCTTCTCCTTCGTACTGGAAGAGAAAGGGCTCCATCAGGCGGGCCAGCGCGCGGTACTGGGGGGGGATGGCCTTGGCCTGCGTGTCGATGGGGTCAGGCCATTCGTCCAGGGTGACGAGCACGCGGTCCCCGTCCATGGGGAGCAGGGAGACCTCCGGGAAGGGGAGGGCATTGCGGAGCGCGGTGATGCCGCCCAGTTGTCCCAGCAGGGGCTGGCCCAGGAACGTGAGCCAGGCGGGGGCCAGGGCTCGGGTTCCCAATATGGACCTGAAGCCAGTGCCTTGATGGAGATCCAAGCCTCGATAGCGAGCGAGGAGTGCCTCGACGATGGGCCACTTCGCCGCGCCCCACATTCCATGGGAGGAGATGATGGCGAAGCTGGCGTATCCGAAGTTGAAGGGCAGCTCCCGAGCGAGCTCCAGCGCCAATGTGCGCAGGTGAGCCGCACCGTTCCCCTGGAGGTAGTCCGTGGGAAAGGTGAATGACACCGCGTTGACGGGAGCCTTACCGAACGGCGTGTCGAGTGGATGCCCGTCGTACTCAAAAACGTACCCGCTGGAGAGCTCACCTCCGCCAGGGCTCTCGGAGAGCTCCGCATTCCCACT
Source organism: Corallococcus sp. AS-1-12 (assembly GCF_020036995.1). Taxonomy (NCBI): domain Bacteria; kingdom Pseudomonadati; phylum Myxococcota; class Myxococcia; order Myxococcales; family Myxococcaceae; genus Corallococcus; species Corallococcus sp. AS-1-12. The sequence goes on from NZ_JAIQDD010000008.1 coordinate 259,978, forward strand.
GGTGCCCCAGGGACGCTCGAGTATTTGCTGGCGAGCGATCTCCCAGCCCTTGTCATCCAGCTCCAGGATGTCGCCGTCGTCCGTGCCGTACCAACCCAGCGAGCCCGGAGGAATGGCGCGAAGATAAGCCTGCAGCGCACGCCATACGGAGGGCGCGATCTCCTTGTGATCGCGGTGGATGAAAAAGCTGAGGCCAATGCCATCACGGGCCGCGGGAAGCGGGGGCGAACCTTTCGACCACAGGCGGATGACAGGGTATTCCCTGGTCATGGCTCCACCTCCTTGACCCCTGTACGGGGCGATATGAGCAAGGCCTGCCCTCCCAGGGCTTCCTCGTAGACGGACCGCTGGGACATGCCGGCGTAGGTGCCTGTGCCATACCTCGTCCAGGCTGGACCATTGGTGTCCGGACACGGGAACTTGAAGTCCAGGGTGAGCGCGGACCTGAGCAGGTCGCGGTCTCCGTGAAGGACAATGTCCGGCTTGATCGTGCCCCTGAGTTCGTCGGTGCAGCCGTCTGCGATGAGTTGCGCCTCTTTCGCCCGGCTGATGGTCTCCAGGAAGCGGGCGTTCGGGTAGTAGCGGTAGCGCTGCTCGATGCTGAAGGGAGCGGGCCACAGCTCCTTCAGCACTGCTTCCGCGCACTGAAGCGCGAGCACGTGCTTCTGCTGACCGAGTTTCATGGCCCGCGTTACGGGCTTGCCGCAGCGGTCCTGCTCCACCACCTCGGCGCACTCCTGGCGCGTCGGAGGCCGGTCCTTGAAGTAGCGCGCGTTCCCCAACTGCTCAGCTTGGACCGCACACGCGACGAGTTGCTGCTCCAGCTCATCCGCGTCGTGCTCCTGCTGCATCAGCGCGAGCACGGCTGGAGGGATGGCCCGGACCAGAGGCGACGCCATGGCCTGGGTCGCCGCCCGCGCGGACGCCTGCTCCGCCACGTAGGCCGCGTGCCGTGCCTTCCCGGCCGTCTCCGTGTCCACGAACCGTAGCGTCCCATGCCGTGAACCACCGGCACACGCTGTCAGCAGGGCGCAGGCTACCCAGAGGCTCGTTACGGAACGCACACGCCGGACTCTATCCGGCGCTGCGTCGAATCAGGCGACCCTTGAGAACCACTCCCCCGTGGAGAACTGGGCCTCCAGCACCGCCGCCAGGTGCGCATCCTCCAGCAGCACGCCCACCTCGATGTTCCGTGTCTGTCCCCGGTCGGTGAAGTTCGCGGACGTCACGAAGACCCACCGCGCGTCCACCACGACGCACTTCGCATGCAGGCTGGCGAAGACTCCCTTCTCCGGCGAGAAGCCGTGACACTCCGGAAACGGTGGCCCGAACGGCCAGTGCTCCTTCAGGAACGCCGAGGCCACCGAGGCACTGGCATAGAGCCGGCAACCCACACCCCGCTTGAGCGCTTCGTGCAGCGGCTTCAGGACCTCCGCCGCGTGGTCGAACGCGAACCCGGCCACCAGCACCGTGCTCGTGGCCTTGTGGAACAGGTCCGCCAGCACCACCGCCGTGTCGCGGGCGCCGCTCCAGCGCGTCTCCGGCCCCGTCCAGACCAGCTCCGGACGCCGGGCTCTCCCGCGCCGCTCCACGAGCAGCGTGTCCAGCAACACGAGCGTCCCGTCCCGCCCCAGCGCGTTCAACGCCGCGGCCTCGCCCGCCAACCGCTCCAGCCCTTCACCCTGGAGCGCCAGCCGTGACAGCGGGAACCCGAGCCTCCGCGCGGCCACCACGTCCCTCAGCCGCTCCAGGTCCAGCGTCGCCACGCCGCTCAGGTCCACGGCGTCTTCAGGAAGGCGACGTCCTCGTGGCCCAGCGTGGGCACGACGAGCGCGCGGTCGAGGTATTGGTTGAAACGCTCGCAGGAGCACTCCGGCAGGAAGAGGCAGCCGTGGCACGCGGCCCCTTCCAGGTCGCGGTCGTCACGACCCGTGGGCTCGTGGTGCGCGCAGACAGGGTCGTTGGAGCAGAGGCGCGCGTCCTCCAGCGCGCGGGACAGGTGCTGCCCCAGCCTCCGCCCCTCCTCCACCAGTCCGCCCAACGTGCCCTCCGCGCCCGTGGTTCCCGTCATCAGCAGGATGCCCGCCATGGGGACGGCATCGCTGTGCGGCGCGCAGTACAGCCGCTCGCGGATGGAACTCGCGGGGTAGCCACACTCCAGCGCCACCTCCGTCATCAGGAGGTGCGCCAGCGAGTGCAGCAGGTAGAGCCGCACCCCCGGGAAGGTGTGCTTCGAACCGGAGCCCTGCTTCCAGCGCTCCCAGCCGGCCTGGAGCACCTCCTCGCGCCGTCGCACCGGCTCGGAGGTCTCCCATGCGTGCACCTGCTGCTCGTCGAGCACCAGCAGCATGCCCTCGCCCTGAATCTCCGTGACGGGCACCCAGTCCCGGTGCAGCGACATCGGCGCGAGCGCCACGTCCAGGTCGTAGCGGCCCTGGAGGTCCTTCGACAGCGGCTCCAGCCGCGTGAAGCCGACCTGGGCCTGGACCTCGCGCAGCCGCCGCGCCAGCACCACGCGTTCGACCAGCGAGGGCAGCCCCTGGGGCCGGGCGATGCGCCGCGCCCAGAAGACCTCGGTGCGGTCCCGGGGCATCTCACCCGGCTTCTCCTGCGGCTGCGCGAGGAACTGGAGCCACTCCGCGGTGCGAATCTCCGGGACGGCCTCGGGCGTGTGCTCGCGCTCCGCCTGGATGGCCGCCAGCACCTCCGCGTTGGAGGCGGAGCCCAGCGCCGCCTGGACCTGGGGGATGGTCCGGAAGGCGGGCAGGCTCTCCGCTGTGGCCGCCTGGAGGATGTTCCACGCGGACTGCACTTTGCGCCGGAGCGACTCGGGCTCGGGGATGGTGATGGCGCTGGTGGTCTGCGCGAAGTAGCCATTGCTGGCGGTGCGGACCAGCAGCCGCTGCTTCTCGTCGCAGCGCTCCCGGGCCTCCAGCCCCAGCCAGGGCCGCTCTCCGTCGCAGCGGTCCTGCTGCTCCTTGACCATCATGTCGGCAAGGCGCTTGCGCTTGCCGCACGTCGAGCACGCGACCTCGATGTCGCTGAAGTCTCCGCTCACGCCTTCTTCCAGCCTGAGCTGCGGGGCGTCGCAGGGCTTGCGCTCGTGCGTCCACCAGGACCAGTCAATGTCCGACAGATGCCCCCGGGGACACGCCGCGACGAAGCGCACCGGTACGCACCGCTCCGGCTTCGCCTCCACGCCAGAACAGCGGTGGCGGTACTCCTGGTTCACGCGCTCCAGGCTGTTGGCCCGCACCAGCGCACGGCAGTGGGGGTTCTGGCAGACGAACCAGCGCGGAAACTCATACACCTGGATGCCGCAGGACTCCGTCGGCTCGCGCTCATCCCCGGCGGGTGGTTTGCGGAAGGGCGCCTCCTTGCTGAGGGGCCACTTGTTGCGGTGGTAGAGCGGTTCGACGATCTCCAGGAGCCTGGGCTCGTTGACCACCTCGCCCTGGCCCTTGAGCCGCCAGAAGTCCAGGCCTCCCACGAGGACCGCATCGTTGAGCAGGTCCAGCATGCTGCCCGGGCCGAAGGTGGAGACCACCTGGCTCTGGCGCACGCGCCCATCCGGCGGCCGCGTCGAGCGGGCCCGGGTCCACTTCCTACGGTTCGTCATGCGTCACCTCCTCCGTCGCGGCCTTCGGGGCGCGGTAGCCGCCCAGCGGTTGACGTGAAATCCACAGGTGCACCGAGGACTCCACGTCGCGCATGGACGTGGGCGCTTCGAACTTGAGCTCGTCCTGGGTGAGGTTCTCGGTGGTGTCCAGGAAGCCGCGCAGCAGCGGCTTGAGACCCTTTCCCTCCGGGTCGTAGGGCGAGTACGCGCGCTGGGCGGCGTCCTTCTTCGCCTGCTCGATGATGTTGCGCCACGAGTCGAGCAGGCTCCGTGCGCGCTGCATCACGATGGCGCTGGCGCGCTCCGACTCCTCCTTGGGCAGCCCGCGCCCCGCGCGCTTCGCCAGCGTTTCGAGCGTCTGCTCCAGCGCGTCCCGGTGCGCCTGCAACGACTTCCATTCCAGGGGGGCGGTCATCGCGGTGTCCAGCAGCCGGCCCAGCGCCACCACCACGCCCGCGAGGCCCCGGTCGAGCGCCGGGGCGGAGAAGGGCGTCACCGAGGTGGCTTCGACGAAGCGGTAGAACGACTCATGGTACGTCCCGAAGCGCTCGTAGTGGCTGCGGTCGCGAGGCTTGGCTGCGTTGAGGCACGTCACCACCAGGCCGGGTTTGTTCGTGTTGCGGCCCACGCGGCTGGACGCCTGGATGTACTCGCTGGTCGTCTTGGGTTGACCCGCCACGACCATGAGGCCCAGCCGGTCGATGTCCACGCCCACGGAGATCATGTTGCTGGCGAGCACGACGTCGATGCTCTGGGGCTGGCCGTGCGTGAGCTCCAGTCGGTTCTTCGAGGCCTTGATGTCGGCGGTCTTCTCCCGGCTGGTCAGCTCGATGGGCTCGCCACGGATGGTCCGGCTCCGGTACCAGGGGTGCTCGGCGTCCTTGTCGAAGTCCTCGGGGCGGCGGCGGGCGCGGTCCATCACCAGCCGTCGCACTTCGTCCTCGACGAGCCGGCGCATGCCGCCCAGCTCCCGCAGGCTGTTGAAGTAGCCGACGAGGGTCAGGTACGGGTCGGCGCCGGGCGCGCCGTGGAGTTGTTCACCGCGCGCGGCGGCGGCGAGCACGCTGACGTAGACGCGCAGCAGGATGGCCTTCATGGGCCGCCCGGGCGCCGCCACACCCACGTACTGGCGCGCGCCCTTCTTGCCCACGGAGGCGAAGAACGTCTCGGAGGCGTCCACGCCGGGGGGCGGGAAGAGCGCCACGTCCCGTCCATAGAGGCGGCTCACCTGTTGCCGCGAACGGCGGACCGTGGCCGTGGAGGCCACCAGCTTCGCCCGGGGCGCGAGCGTCAGGACGGCCCCTTCGTAGAGGCCCACCATGGAGCCCAGGGGGCCGGAGATGAGGTGCAGCTCGTCCTGCACGATGAGCTCCGGGGGGCGCAGGCCCTTCGGGAGCGTGACGAGCGCCGCCTTCACGTCCGCGGCGTCGTCGCACGGGCCGACGAAGCGCTTCCCGGTGCGGCCCAGGGCCCGGCCGAAGAGCAGCCCGGTCTCTCCACGCCAGGGCAGCATGGCGAACTTGTCCACGGTGGCCACGAGGAAGCATGGCAGCTCGCGGTAGATCTGCTCGTCGACGAAGAGGACGGGGAGCCCCTCCGGGTTGCGGCCCAGGTTGAAGGCGCACGCGATGTTCGCGCAGCCGACGAGCACCTCCTCGGGCCTGGACTTGGAGGGCCGGAGGATGAAGCACTCCCGTTCGAAGGGCGTGGCGCACCACGGGCAGGTGGCGAGCGGGAAGGGCGACTGGGCGCGGGCGCTGTTGTCGTTCTTGTACTCGGTGATCTGCGTGGAGACCTGCTCCAGGGTGTTGGCGGTGGCGGAGCGGCCGACCCACAGGCCGATGGAGAAGCGCACCGCTCCCAGGCGTTTCGGCTCCTGCTGACGGAGCACGTCGAGCGCGCAGATGAGCGTCGCCGCGCGGCCGAGCTGGTCGAGCGTGAGCAGCCGCAGCGTGTAGCGCAGCAGCACGGCCACCCCCAGGCCGCCGTGGAGATGCGCCTGGCCGCGGAGGCGGCGCAGGAGCAGGGTGAAGGCGATGAGGCCCAGGTACGCCTGCGTCTTGCCGCCGCCCGTGGGGAAGAAGATGAGCTCCACGAGCTCGCGGTCCGCGTGGGCTTCGTCCTCGACGGACGGGAGGTTGAGCAGGATGAAGGCGAGCTGGAAGAGGCGCCATTCGGGAGCCCGGTCCGGGCGGGCCTTGCGTTCGGCCTGGGCCATGACGCTGTTCATCCAGCGGAAGGCGTCGAAGGCGAGGGGCTCCCGCTCCAGGAGCTGGATGCCCTCCTCGATGCGGGTGGCCGCGCGGTGGGCGCGGCGGACCAGCTCATCCCGGGTCTCCTCGCGGCGCTCGCTGCCCACGTCGAGGGTGGCCTGGGTGGTCACCCAGTCTCGGTAGGCACGCACCAGGGGGCTCAGGGCCGCGACGGCTTCCGAAGGCGTCGTGAACGCGGCGAGCTGTTCCATTCCCACCGCGACCTCGCGAATCTGGCGCGCTTCGACGGGGAGCACCTCGACGCGAGGCAGCCAGTCCGTCTCCACGCGGGTGACGGGCATGGAAGTGGAGGGGACGCGCACCGAGACGCCGTGGCCCACGGCCCACTGCTGACGGTGGCGGAACTGGAGGTCGTTGACGCGGTCATCATCGTCCTCGCTCCGGGCGTCGCTGGAGTCCTGCCGGCTGACGAAGCCCTGCGCGCACTCCAGGGCGAGGTGCGTCTGGAAGGCATAGGCCTCGTCGCGGTCCGCGGCGGTGGAGGTGGGGGGACGCGCGTTCACGAGGAAAATGGCGACGGCGAGCTCCCCTTCGCGCGTCCTCTCCACGTGGCCCTCCAGGCGCAGGCCCCGGCTGTCCTGGAGGTGCACGCCTTCGCGCAGCACCGAGTCGTTCAAGGACAGGGTGACGGTGCGTTGGTGGAAGGTGCGGCTCCACGGCTTGCGCCCGTCCGCCTCGGTGCGCTGGTAGTCCGCCCAGCAGACATGCGCGGTGAGCTGGGACGTGCTTGAGGGGACGAAGACGGACAGACCCATGGACGCGGGAAGACGGCGCACCTTCTTGGCGGTCGGGTCGGGACGGGAGGCTTCCTCGTTGTCCTCGTCGTTGCCCGCGGCCAGGTCGTCCTCTTCGTCGTCCGGGTCGTCCTCGATGACACCCTGGTCGAGTGGAACGAGGAAGCCTGTCAGGTACCAACGGGAAGGCGGTGTGCGGAGCACTTCGGTGGCGTCCGACACGGGAGCGCCTGGGGGCTTGTGGAACGGACCGACGAGGTCCGCTTCGAGCGCATCGATGAGGTGGGAGCGGACCGCTCCGGCGTCATGGGCATTCATGGGAGGGCTCAGGCGGTCTGGGGGCGGGACTTCGAGGGACGGCGGGAAGTGGGGTGGGCTTCCTCGTGGGCGCGCTGCTCGTTCAGGTCGAAGAGGCGGTCGAGGACTTCGTCCTCGAAGGCATCGAGTTGTTTGGGAGTGGCGCCGCAGTAGGGAGGTGCGTGGAGGTCATTCCAGCCGTACGCATCCAGGACGGCCTGATCCACGGCGACGTGCAGCTCACGCAGCCGCTGCGTCGCGGCATCCGTGACGGACCTGTCCTTGAGCCGGTTGTACGTCGTCGTCAGGCCGATGTTGTGGGCCTGCATGTACTGGCTGCGCTCGAAGTGGAGCCGTTCACCTATCGCGTCGAGGGCTGCTGCGTGTGACTCGTCGGGGAAGGGGAAGGTTTCGAAGCAACTGCTTGGGGTGTAGCGGAGTCGGTCCTCAAGCGAGGATGACAAGAGTCGTGCCCAAGCTTCATGCACCCGAGACTGCAAGACGGCGAGCCAGCGGTCGTGCACGACACTGTAGGCGTATACTGTGTTGGCGAAAACGACGTCTGTTGAACTCCAGTCGAATGTGAGGTGTTTTGATATTTGTGAGTTTATGAGGCAGCGCTTGAGGGGGCGGAGGGTTTGATATAGTTCTGGTCGCGGACGAGTGAATTGCCACCAAAGCTGCTTGGCTCTTTTGTCTTTTCCTTTGTCGCGGTCCGGCTTTACTAGGTCGCGAACAATGTGAATGAGATCGGGCCATTGTTCGGCCTGCTCAAGTTTCATCTGGCCGAAGTTGATGACGTATCTTTCGACTTTCTGAACAGGGTCCGCATTGTGTTCTTCGCCGCCGACATATCGGAAAATGCAGTCGGCGTTTTTGGGCGACCTGGCAATCAGCGCTGTTCGCTGCTCAAGACTTAATACGAACCCCATTCCCAGTACACTGCTTCCCTGATGGCTCTTGTTTTCATTTGTAATGAGCATCGCGGGATCTGCTCGTTCGGATTTGTCTCTTAGCCGGGAGTTGAGCTTTTCTGCGGGTTGGCCATTCAGCCGAGGCTTGAGTTTCAGATTTGAGACGTGGCCTTTGGCCAAATGCACTACAGAAACCGTGACGTTGGTGCCGGTCACGGGCCACTTCATGGAACGCACGGCGTCGTACAGGTGGCAGCCATGGTCCACCAGGTACTTCAGCCCCGTGGCCCTCGTGTCACCCTGTGAGATGGTATTGGTGGCGATGAACCCGAAGCTGCCGTGCTCACCCAGCAGGTGGAACGCGCGGCGGAAGAAGTGCGCGGACAGGTCCGCGTTGCCGTGTGCTCCCTCGTGGACCGCCTGGAGCCAGGGCAGGTAGTTTTCTCCCCCTTTCTCGATGATCGCGTTCTTCCCCGCGAAGGGCGGATTGCCCACGAACCCATCGATCCATGCCGCCTTGTTGGGCTGCTCGTTGTCGAGCGGATCGGGCCGGCTCCCATGGAACACCTCGGGGAACTCCAGCGGCCAGTGGAACGTCCAGGGCGGCGCGGAGAACGCGGCGATGTCCGCCGGCATGGGCGGCAGAACGCCCTTCTTCTCCTGGGCCAGCCACGCTCCAATCCGATCGAGCCGACGGACGCGCTCCTTCTCCCGCTCCTTGTCCGACCCATGGGCGAAGAACGCACCGACGCACGCGTTGGCGATCCGTTTGACGTCCGCCAGCGCCGCGTCCGCGTCACGGAGCAGCCCTTCCTTCACCCGGCCAGGGTCCAGGTCCAACTGCAATGGCTTGCGCTCCGGTCCTTCCAGGTCGAGCGCGAGCTGGAGGATCTCCTCGCGCTTCTCGAGCGAACGCGTCAGTTGCTTCTTGATGAGCGCCCACGGCAGCTCTGACTGCTTCTTGGTGGCCGGGTCCCAGTGGAACGCTTGAAGCTGCTCCAGGTCGAGCCCGACCAGCGAATCCCCACACTTGAGCGCATGGTCCAGGAACGTGAACGGCTCTGTCTTCGCCAGCGTCACGAGCCACAACGACAGCTTCGCGAGGCTCACCGCCCACGGGTTCTTGTCCACGCCGTACAGGCACCGCTGGGCCACCAGCCGGCGCGCTCGCATCACCTCATCCTCGTGCTTGTCGCGCTTCAGCACGCCCTCACGGGTCCAGGCGGCGACGACCTGGTCCGCGAGGAAGCGGCAGGACTCCACGAGGAACGCGCCCGACCCCATGGCCGGGTCACAGATCTTCAGGTTGAGGAGGCGCTCCGAGGACGGCTGGGGTCCCATCGTCTTGAGCAGCGGCTCCAGCGCACGCTGGACGATGGGCGTGGAGAGGCTTCGAGGCGTGTAGTGGCTGCTCGTCCGCCGTCGCTCGTCTCCGGGCTGGAGCACCCACTGGGAGGCTCGCCGCGTCTCGGTGCCCCTCACGCGGTACGGCTCCAGCGCTGCCAGGACCATCTGCTGCGTGACGGCCTGCTCCAGCGTCTTCGCCAGGGCCTTCACGGCCTTCGTATCAAGACCGGCTTCCTCCCCCAGCCATGCGGCGCGCCGCTTCGCGGGCTGGGCCAGCACCTCGTCCGCGGAGACCCAGACCTTCGAGGGCTTGAGGCAGAGTCCAGCGCCGGTCAGGCGCTTGACGTGAAAGCCCATCAGCCCCTCGTACACGGAGCCGATCTGCTCCACGTCGAGCGACTTGAAGCTCAGTCGCTGTCCCTTGAGGAAGATGAGCCGCTCCAGGACCTGGTGGATGGTCTCATCATCGATGGATGGCGTTGGCGCCTGCGTGCCCGCATCGTCGGAGGTCCCGCCACCCAGGAAGGGAAACCTGTCGGGGTCGAAGAGCTGCCCGCGACGTGCCGGCATGCGCAGCTTGTCGTGTGAGGCCCCCAGATAGATGCACCGGAAGAGCGCCAGCAGCCGTGGCCACGCGCCGAACCGGCGGTTCATCGCGTCGGGGTATTGGCTGGCGTCCTCGACCAGTTGCTCGTGAAGCGCCTTCACCGACAGGTCGTCGCGGTAGGGCTCCTGGTCCACGGGGAGCAGGCCCTGGTCCTCCGCGTAGAGGATGAAGACGAGCCTCAGGAGGGTCGAGAGGAGTCCTCCGTAGACATGGTCCTCTCCGCGCGCGAACGCCTCGTCCAGGGCACGGGAGCCATCCCGCTCAGCGGCCGTCTCGAACCCCGTCAGCAAGATGCTGAGCGCCTCCAGCACCTGGTCCGCCAGCTCCTCGGTGACATCGGCCTGGCGGCGGCGGGACTGCTCCAGGAGCGCGGGGAGCTGATGCTCGGGCAGCACGCCGAAGAAGCGGCGCGCGTGCAGGAGCATCACCATCGCGTCGAACAGGGGCCGGCCGCTGGAGGTGACGAGGTCCTTGAACCGGAAGGTGAGGTGCCCCGAGGTCTCCCCGTGGGGTGCGTAGACCAGGCGCACGCAGTCCCCATTGAACAGCAGGCCGATGGGGACGCGGGCTGCGCGCAGCAGGCGGTCGAACTTGGCGGTGGGCTCGTAGAACCACGCGCCCGTGGTGTCCTCCTTCTTGTCCAGGTCCAACCCGAGCGGCAGCTCCCAGGTGAGGAGCGCGAAACCCTCCGCGGCCCGGCTGACCGGTGTGGAGTCGTCCGGCAGGCCCTCCGGCTTCGCGGGTGGAGGACCGCGCCGCCGCAGAGCCCGCGTGGGCCGGATCGTCTGGTGTCCCTCCGCGATGTCGAGCCGGAGGTCCTCCGGGAACTCCGTGACGAAGTCATCGTCGGAGAAGCCCAGCACTTCCCGGAGGAAGCGCGGGACATCCGTCACGCGAGGTGACTCCCGGCCCGCGAGCAGGATGAACCGCGACTGCGCGGACACCGGCAGGCGCTGCATGCACTGTGCGTCCTCGAGGACCGGGATGGAGACCACCAGCCCTTCGATGGGCTGCGCCATCCCCATCCATGTCTGGTGATAGCGACGCTCGACGTCACCGCCAAAGCCCTGGCCGTTCATCAGCGCGCCCCCGGCCACAGGTAGACCATGCCCACGGGCACCAGACGGGCGACCCGCACGGCGTAGGTGGCTTTCAAGGATTCGGGCTGCTCAACGAGCTCCTTCCCGAGCGCTGTCAAACGTTGTTCGAGGTGGGCCTTGTCTCGCCTCCATTGGTCCTGCTCCGCCCGTGCGTCGAGCTTGAGCTCGAGCTGTGCGCCCAGCGCCTCTTGGATGGCCTCCTGCTGCGTGAGGAGAATCTGTGTCAGGGCCTTGGCTTCGGATGCCCCCCGAGCCGCCAGCTTCTTGCGAGCCTCCTTCTCCCGCTCCGAGGCCTGCTCCTCGATGGCGGGCCAGAGCTTCGAGAAGTCGGACGCGGCGCTGGCCAGCAGTCGCTTCTGGACGGCCTTCGGTGTCGCGGAGAGCGCGGGCGCTTCCGCCAGCGTGGTCTCCAGTTGATCAATCGCCTTGCGGTCCGCCTCGTCCGCGAAGGGCTTCAGGTGCCCGCGGCCGCCGCCGTCCAGCCACTTCGCTGAGACGGAGACAACCTCGTCATGGAGCCGCGCCGCGCCTTCACCAAAGAGCGACAGCCGGCCGAAGACGATGACGCGCGCCACCGAGTCGCGCTTCGTCTGGACCACCGTGACCCGGCTCAGGTCGTTGGCGGAGAACCCCTGCGCCAGGAACCGCTGGAGCACCCGCTGGACGAGCGGATGGGACAGGTGCAGGTGGGCGAGCTTGCTGGAGACCCCCGGAGGCGCCTCGAAGACCACGGGAGACAGGGGGCGCTTGCGCCACTCCCAGGGCGCTTCGTCCTGCTCCCGCCTGGGGCGGATGGCATCCAGGGTCGAGTTCCATGAAGCGGGGAGGGCGGGAACCTTCCAGGCCTCCAGCGTCCGGCCCTCCTCCGTGACGGTCTCCCGCTCCAGCTGTCCCGCGCCAGCCAGCTCGAACCCCACGTCCAGCGCGTCGCGCAGCAGGACGGGGTTGAAATCCATGACCTTGCCGCTGCGGTCGCGGAGGTCTCCAATCGCATCCAACTCCTTGCGCAGCGACTGCAGCGTGCGTTGGGACTCCAGTTCCCGCTTCGTGACCTCGGTGCGGGAGGAGGTCGCGGCGCGGGAGAGGCTCTCCAGGGTGCCTTTGTTGATGCCCGAGGCGAGGGCATCGTGCATCTGGTCCATCAGCACGCAGCCCAGGCTGCCCAGCTCGCGCGTGATGGTCTCGACCTTGCGAGCCAGGGTGTCGAGCACCGCGTCCTCGGCGCGCTGGCTGTAGACGAAGTAGCCGCAGCGGACCGCCGGCGCGGGCTGCAGGGCCCGGTCGATGCGACCGTTGCGCTGCTCCATGCGCGAGGGATTCCACGGGACATCGTAGTGGAAGAGATCCGCGCAATGGCCCTGCAGGTTGATGCCTTCGCGCGCGGCGTCGGTCGCGAGGAGGACCCGGACGGGAGACTCCTCCATCGGGCCGTTGAAGGCGGCCTGGACCTGTGCGCGCCTCACGTCATCGATGCCGCCCGTCAGCGTGAGGATTCGCTCATCGCCCCGGTGGGTTCCTTCGAAGGCCGCGGTGAGCTGCTCCTTGAGGAATCGGAGCGTGTCGCCGTACTCCGTGAAGACGATGACCCGGCGGGGCTTCCAGGGGGCACCCCGGGTGAGCGGACATTGGTGCTCGCGAATCCAGTGGAGCAGGGCCCGCAGCTTCGCGTCCCGGGCGGTGCGGTGCCGGGCGCTCAGCTTGAGCATGTCATCCAGGAGCTGACGTGCCTGGATGCTGGCGGACAGCTCCTGGCTCTGCTCGCGGATGGTCTCCGCGAACGCCTGCTCGAGGGATTCGTCCGTCTCGCCGTGTTCCTCGGAGTCGGGGGTCGTTTCGCCGGTGAGTCCTCCGCCGTCAGGGGCCAGGCTCCCAGCGCCGAAGGCCGCCGCATGGACGGAGAGGGTGCGGTGGAAGGCCTCGATGCTGGAGAGGAGGCGCTTCTGGAGGTTGATGAAGACCAGGCGCCCCTGCTTCGTCGCGGGCGCCATCAGCTCCGTGTAGCGCGCGAGCTTCTGGGACAGCTCCAGTTCAGCGGCCGAGCCTTCGCCCAGGTCGACTCGCTGTTCGACGCTCTTTCCGTCCGGCGCGAGCCACTCGGCGAGCCAGCGCCCTGCCTCGTGCGTCAGGCGCACGCCCACGACGTGTCGCTCGGGGTAGCGCTGTGCACTGCCCAGGGCGCGCAGGTCGCCCTTGAGCCGGCGCACCATGACGGGGGCGAGCTGGGCTTCGCGGACGCGAGTGCCTCGGGTGAAGCGCTGCGGGTCCAGCATCTCCAGCAGCGCGGAGAAGCTGTTGGAGTGGCCGTTGTGGGGCGTGGCGGAGAGGAAGAGCCGGTGCTCGAAGCGCTCCGCGAGGGAGCGGATGCTGCGGGTCGTCTCCGTGTCGATGGCGTACCGGCTGGCCGATGCGGGGGCGACGACGTGCGCCTCGTCCAGCACCAGCATGGACTTGTGGTGGCCCTTCTCTTCCAGCAGGGTCTTGAGTGGCTCGAAGTACTCGCTGCGGCGCAGCGTCTGGTACGACACGATGAAGCGCGAGTGCGTGGCCCAGACGGGGACCTGGAAGCCGCGCTCCTGACGACGGCGGGAGACGAACTCGCTGTTGAAGATCTCGAAGCGCAGGCCGAAGCGCTTCTCCATCTCATCGCGCCACTGGAGCGTCACGGACGCCGGGCAGACGATGAGGACGCGGTCCACGCGCTGGCGGAGGATGAGCTCCTGCAACACCAGCCCGGCTTCGATGGTCTTTCCCAGACCTACGTCGTCCGCGATGAAGAGGTTCACCCGGGGCAGCTCGAGCGCCTTCTTGAGAGGCGTGAGCTGGTGGTTCATCAGGTGGATGCCCGCGCGGAACGGCGCCTGGAAGAGCCGGGCATCGGTGGCGGTGACGGAGCTCCACTTGAGCGCGTGCAGGTACGCGGCGAAGTGACGGGGTTCGTCGAAGCGCTCGGGGGTTCCCAATCCACCGTGTTCAGGCCGGATGACCCGCGCCGCGAGTTCCCGCTCCCACAGGACAGACAGGGGACGGCCCTGTGCGTCATCATCCAGACAGGTGAGACGGACGAGGGTGTGTTGCTCCCGGACATCCGAAGGAGCCACGACCTCGTTGACCAGATATTGGCGGTGTCGGACCTGCGCGATATCACCCGCGCACGGCATGGGAGCGGAGGGCATGCGTGCAACATGCCGCTACAGCTTCGGACTAGACCATACCTCTTTCGGGGCAGCGTCGTCGTGGCGCGAAACCCATACAATCAGGATGCCGGTACTGCTGTTCGCTCATCTCAAGTATCTTCGTAGCCACTGATTCATGTCTTGTTCGTAGAGGGGAAGCCCTTCCCCTTCGTACTGGAAGAGGAAGGGTTCCATCAGGCGGGCCAGCGCGCGGTACTGGGGGGGGATGGCCTTCACCTGCGTGTCGATGGGGTCTGGCCATTCATCCAGGGTGACGAGCACACGGTCTCCGTCCATGGGGAGCAGGGAGGCCTCCGGGAAGGAGAGCGCGTTGCGGAGCGCGTCGATGCCGCCCAGTTGTCCCAGCAGGGGCTGACCGAGAAACGTGAGCCAGTAGGGGCCCAGGGTTCGGGTTCCAAGGCGAGAACTGAAACTCCTCGCAGCAGGCGCATCAAGGCCGGGGTAGCGAGTGAGGAGCGCTTCGGTGATGTCCCAATCCCCTGCAGCCCAGGAGCCCTGTGTCGAGACAAGAGCGAAGCTGGCGTAACCGAAGTTGAAGGGCAGCTCTCGAGCCAGTTCAAGTGCTAGCGAACGAATGTGCGTCACACCGTGCTCCACGAGGTATTCCGTGGGGAACGTGAACGCCAACGTGCTGACTGGAGCATCATGGAAGGGACTGTCGAGCCGGCGCCCATAATACTCGACCTGATAGTCGCCGGTTTCGCTGGGGCTCTCCAGCAGCTCAGCGGTCCTGCCGCCGCCCCCGCCGCGTCCAACGACTTCCTCGCGGTTGTGTGTCCACCCGTCGTCGTCGAGCGGGACCATGTCTCCATCCGCTGACGTGTACCAGTTGAGTGAGCCGGCCGGAATGGCACGAACGTAGGCCTCGATAGCGCGCCAGATCGCGGGGCCGATCTCTGAGTAGTCGCGAGGGATGAAGAATGAAAAGACAATGCCATCCCGCGCCGTGAGCCAGTCATTCCTGCCCCGAAGTCTGATGACTGGGTAGTTCTCTTTCATGGCGGCGCGATTCCTTTGGTTGGCGAGATGAGGAGGGCTTTGCCACCTAACGCTTTTTCGTAGACGGTCCCCTGGAGCTCATCTGCATAGGGGCTGCTGCTTCCGTAGCGAGCCCATTGTGGCCGATTGGTGTTAGGGCAGGGGAACTTGAAGTCCAGGCTGAGCGCGGACTTGAGCAGGTTGCGGTCCTCGTGCAGAACGATGTCCGGCTTGATGGTGCCTCGGAGTTCGTCGGTGCAGCCGTCGGCGATGAGTTGCGCTTCCTTCGCCCGGCTGAGGGTCTCCAGGAAGCGGGCGTTCGGGTAGTAGCGGTAGCGCTGCTCGATGCTGAAGGGCGCGGGCCACAGCTCCTTCAGCACTGCTTCCGCGCACTGAAGCGCGAGCACGTGCTTCTGCTGACCGAGTTTCATGGCCCGCGTTACGGGCTTGCCGCAGCGGTCCTGCTCCACCACCTCGGCGCACTCCTGGCGCGTCGGAGGCCGGTCCTTGAAGTAGCGCGCGTTCCCCAACTGCTCAGCTTGGACCGCACACGCGACGAGTTGCTGCTCCAGCTCATCCGCGTCGTGCTCCTGCTGCATCAGCGCGAGCACGGCTGGAGGGATGGCCCGGACCAACGGGGACGCCATGGCCTGGGGCGCGGCCCGCGCGGACGCCTGCTCCGCCACGTAGGCCGCATGCCGTGCCTTCCCGGCCGTCTCCGTGTCCACGAACCGCAGCGCTCCATGCCGTGAACCGCCAGTACACGCTGTCAGCAGGACGCAGACCCCCCAGAGTCTCGTCACGGGTCGCAAGCGTTGACGGAGTGGCTGTTGCTCAGTTCTCAGGGGTGAAGGAACCGCCGGAGCCACTGGTTCGTATCCTGTTGGAAGGGGAGGAGCGCTTCGCCTGGGTACTGGAAGAGGAAGGGTTCCATCAGGCGGGCCAGCGCGCGGTACTGGGGGGGGATGGCCTTGGCCTGCGTGTCGATGGGGTCAGGCCATTCGTCCAGGGTGACGAGCACGCGGTCCCCGTCCATGGGGATCAGGAAGACCTCCGGAAAGGGGAGGGCGTTGCGGAGCGCGGTGATGCCGCCCATTTGTCCCAGCAGGGGCTGGCCCAGGAACGTGAGCCAGGCGGGGGCCAGGGCGTGCGTGCCGATGACCGCGCTGAGCTCCCTGTTGTTGTAGGCGTCCAGTCCCGGATACCGGTTGAGGAGCGCCTCGGTGATGTTCCAGTCGGCGGAGCTGAACAAGCCTTGGGGGGAGACGACGGCGAAGCTGGCGTAGCCGAAGTTGAAAGGCAGCTCATTCCCGAGTTGGAGTGCAAGGGCTCGCAGGTGTGAAGCCCCGTGCTCCTTGATGTATTCGGTAGGGAAGGTGAACGACACCGAGCTGATGGGGTCCTCGAGGATGGAGTGCTCGAGTTGCCGCCCGTAGTATTCGAAGTGGTAGCTGCCAGCCTCGCTCGGACTCTCCAGGAGTTCGATGGGGCGGAGTCCATTCCAGGGAGGCTCCAGTAGACATTCCCGGAGATACGTCCATCCAGTGTCATCGAGAGGAGTCATGTCTCCGTCGTCGGATGGGTACCAGCCCAGCGTTCCCGCAGGAATGACTCGACGGTAGATTTGCAGGGCGCGCCATACCGCAGGAGCGACATCCTGGGGGGGACGATGGATGAAGAAGGAGATGACGATGCCGTCGCGTCCCGCGAGCCAGCCTCTCCTGGCGCGAAGCTGGATGACCGGAAAGATGTCCTTCACCGCGGCCTCACTCCATTGCCTGGAGAGATGAGCAGAGCCGGTCCGCCCAGCGCTGCCTGGTAGACTTCACCCTGGTTCATGCCGATGTATGGACTGTTGGGGCCATACTCTGTCCACTTTGGCAGGTTGCTATCAGGGCAGGGGAACTTGAAGTCCAGGGTGAGCGCGGACTTGAGCAGGTTGCGGTCCTCGTGCAGGACGATGTCCGGCTTGATCGTGCCCCGGAGTTCGTCGGTGCAGCCGTCGGCGATGAGTTGCGCCTCCTTCGCCCGGCTGAGGGTCTCCAGGAAGCGGGCGTTCGGGTAGTAGCGGTAGCGCTGCTCGATGCTGAAGGGCGCGGGCCACAGCTCCTTCAGCACCGCTTCCGCGCACTGAAGCGCGAGCACGTGCTTCTGCTTCCCCAGCTTCATGGCCCGCGTCACGGGCTTGCCACAGCGGTCCTGCTCCACCACCTCCGCGCACTCCTGCCGAGTCGGAGGCCGGTCCTTGAAGTAGCGCGCGTTCCCCAACTGCTCAGCTTGGACCGCACACGCGACGAGTTGCTGCTCCAGCTCATCCGCGTCGTGCTCCTGCTGCATCAGCGCGAGCACGGCTGGAGGGATGGCCCGGACCAACGGGGACGCCATGGCCTGGGGCGCGGCCCGCGCGGACGCCTGCTCCGCCACGTAGGCCGCATGCCGTGCCTTCCCGGCCGTCTCCGTGTCCACGAACCGCAGCGTCCCATGCCGTGAACCTCCGGCACACGCCGTGAGCAACACACAGAACATCCAGGGACTCGTCGCGGGACGCACGCGCCGGACTCTATTGCCTCCTCTGTCTCCAGCGATGTCCATGGTTGATGGAGTCACTTGGATTCCGAGGACGCTGGTCGATGCACGGCGTGTCTTCCTCGGCTCGCGTGAGCGGGGCGCCCGGGTGTAGTAGACCGTTCACGAGACACGCCTTGATACATGGGGAGCCCGGAACTTGGATGCTCGGCACAGTTGGATCTCTCCCACGCTCCTGGCTCAGGCCTGCGCTCGGGGCCAGGCACTCCCAGGGGCGTTGCGTGTCCGGTTCGAGCGCGCCTTCGGGACCGGCCTGAGCGCTGTGCGCCTGCACGAGCACCCCCTGGTCGCGCGGCTGGGCGCCAAGGCCCTGTGCTGGGGCGAGCAGATCCTCTTCGCTCCGGGAACCCTGGAACTCGACCTGGCTCGCGGGAGCCGGATCCTCGCGCATGAGCTGGTGCATGTGCTGCAACAGCGCGCGGGGCGCGTCCCTCATGGGAACGGTGGGACCGGGTTGCTCGTGGATGAAGCCCTGGAAGCAGAGGCCGAGACCCTGGCGGCCCAGGCCCTCTCCGGTGCGGACCTCGCGGCTTCCTGGGCGCGCGCAGGCCGGTGGACCTCGCCCACTCCCGCGCTCCAGGCGTACCACGTCATCCCGAACGCCCAGCTCGCCGCCCAGGACGTCAACCTCCACAACGCCACCTTCGAGACCCAGCGCGACGGGCTGCGGCCCCAGCCCTACCCGAAGACGAACGGCGAAAGCTTCCTCATCAATGCCGGGACCGCGAACGTCATGGTCCGGGGGCACGACCAGGTCGCGCTCCGGTTCTCGGATGACAACGAACTCGCCATCGAGGACACCGATCCCCGCCACCAGCAGGCCAAGCACTTCTTCGCCACGGACCGCGCCATCGACCGGTGCAACCGCGCGCTGCGCTCCGTGGGCTCCAGCTATCGGATCGCCAAGGTCCCCGGGCCGCGCTACCTCGAAATCGGCCCCCCCGCGCAGCCGGGCTGTCTGCCCTTCCTGAGCGGCCCGGGACCCAAGCGGCTGTTTCAGGTGGCCATGTCCGAGGACGGGCACCTCGAGCCCGCCGTGTCGCAGAACTGCAACGAAATCTCCGGCAAGGTCATGGGGGAGCAGCAGGACTCACAGCGCACCGTGCGGCTCTCGCAGTCCGGCAATCAGCTCTTCCTCAACCTGCCGCGCTGGCAGCTCGGAGGATGGGCCCCCGTCTTCCCCGCCCACGGTGACATCCCCTTCCGGCTGGCGGTGCTCCTCACCACGTTCCTCTTCCACGGACAGGGAGAGGGCCCCAACGCCGCCGCGGCCCGGCAACGCGCCGTCAACGACTACCAGGTGGGGCTGCAGAACGCGCTGGCGGGCGCCAACACCCCCAATGCCCAGATGGCGGCGCTCGCGGGCTACTACGGCCCCATTGGCCGCAACTACGGCCGGCTGGTGAACCGGGTCCGCGCCAATGCCGGCATGACCCTCAACGGCGTCAACCTCAACGGGCAGACGCTGAGCGCACGCTACGAGCAGCTCCTCTACCGGCTGGGCCTCAACGCCTACGCGGATCCGCGCGTGGGGGACGCGTTCCAGACGTACTCCGTGGGCGCCATGGAGCGCTACCAGGACGCCCAGAACCGCAACTGGATGCGGATGCGGGACGAGGTCGCTCCCCGCCCGGTGGCGCCCATCCCTCCGCCCGTCTACTGCGAGCCGGTGTGGGAGTATCACTGGGGCGGCGTGGTCGCGGAGAGCGGCGCGGACCGCATCACCTTCGAGAACTACGCCCGCAACTACGAGGACCGCAACGGCCCCCAGCTCCAGGGCGGCGAGTTCCGCGCGTTCTTCCAGATGACCCGCGTGCCCACCGGGGTCAATGATCCGCTCATCGCCCAGTCCTGGCACGAGAGCTGTTACGCCCACGGCTTCGCCAACGCCCTCACGCTGTGCGTGTCCAAGCTCAGCCGCTGCGGGCGCTGAAGCGCCTCACCGCTTCCCGCGAGCCAGCAGCATCACCGCGACCAGGATGGCGCTCATGGCTCCCCAGGTCATGGGGCCCAGCGTCTCTCCCGCGAACACCACGCCCAGGAGCACCGCCACCGCCGGGTTCACGTACGCATAGCTCGTCGCGAGCGCCGGCCTCGCGTGCTTCAGCAGGTAGCCGTACGCGCTGAACGCCACCAGCGAACCGAACACCACCAGGTACACGAACGACGCCATCGCGCGCGGGGGCACCGCGTCCGCCATCCGCTCCCCCAGCGCGAAGCTCAGCGCCATCATCATCACGCCCGCGCTCAACATCTGCGTCGCCGGCGTCATCAACCCCGAGGCCATCGGCAACCGCCGGCTCCACACCGACCCGAAGGCCCACGCGGCTGGGGCCACCACCACCGCCAGCGCCGCCACGCCGCCGCCGCTCATGTCCCCGCCCAGGTTGAGCAGCGCCACCCCCGCGAACCCCAGCACCAGCCCCGCCAGCTCCGCGCGGCCCGGCTTCTGCCCGAACGCCGCCCCGAAGATGGCCGCCCACAAGGGCATGCTCCCCACCACCAGCGCCGCCACCCCGGACGGCACCCCCAGGTTCTGCGCCACCGCGATGCCCCCGTTGCCCAGCACCAGCAACAGGAAGCCCGTCACCACCCCCGCCCCCCACTGCCGCAGGCCCGGCCCCGGCTGCCCCTTCAACCGCAGCCCGGCGAACAACACCCCGCCCGCCAGCAGGAAGCGCAGCCCCGCCATCCGGAACGGCGGAAAGCCCGTCAGCGCGAAGCGCATCGCCAGGTAGGTCGACCCCCAGATGACGTAGAGCGCGAAAAGACTGAACAGCAGGCGTCCCCGGTGGGGCGCGGGCTCGGCTACGTCGGGGGTCACGGTCGCGGTCGTCACGGCGGCGGCCTTCTAACGCCCGACCTCCCCGCCGTGCGATGTGCGCTTTGCCGTACCCGCTCCACGGGCCGGCGGACCAGCGCCCCGCCTGCCTGCCCTCCAGCAGGCCCCTCCCAATTGAATGCCCCGGGCGTCCCTTTTAGAATTCTACAGGAGGCATGGAGACCCGGAGGTCGGGCCGACACCCTCCGGAGCGTGAGCGGGAATGCCCGACGAATTGGGTGAGCGCGAGAAGGAAGTCCTCCGGGCCGTGGTGCAGGAGTACATCACCACCGGCGGCCCGGTCGGCAGCCAGCAGTTGACTCGCAGAGGCGAGTTCGAAGTGTCCTCCGCGACCATGCGCAACGTGCTCGCGGACCTGGAGGCCCTGGGCTTCCTGGAGAAGCCCCACACGTCCGCCGGCCGCGTGCCCACCGACCGGGGCTACCGCTTCTACGTGGACACCCTGGTGAAGCTGCGCGACCCCGCCCCCCGCGACCGCGAGCTCATCCACGCCGGCCTGGTCCACGAGTCCAACCTGGATGACGTCCTGTCGGAGGCCAGCCGCGTGCTGCACTCGCTCACGCGCCACGCGGGCGTCGTGCTCACGCCCCGCGCCGACGCCGCCGTGTTCCAGCGCATCGAGTTCCTGCGCCTGCGCGAGAACCGCGTGCTCGCCGTGCTCGTGGGCCAGAACGGCCAGGTGCACAACAAGGCCCTCACCGTGGACTTCCCGGTGACGTCCGACGAGCTCATGAAGGCCAGCAACTACCTCTCCGAGCTCTTGCACCAGGTGCCCCTGGAGGAGGCGCGCGAGCGCATCCGCGCGGAGATGGACCAGGAGCAGGCGCTCTACAACGCGCTCACCGCCAAGGCCCTCAAGCTGGGCGCCGCCGCCACCGACCTGCAGACGCCCGAGCGCGTGCTCATCGAAGGCACCGGCTCCTTCCTGGAGCAGCCGGAGTTCGCGGACGTGGAGCGCATCCGCGCGCTGTTCCGCGCCCTGGATGAGAAGCACAAGCTGCTGCACCTGCTGGACCGCGTGCAGCGCACCAAGGAGATGCACGTCTTCATCGGCGCGGAGAGCGAGTTCTCCGCGGCCGGCGACGTCACCGTCATCGCCAGCCCCTACGGCACGGCGGAGGCGGTGCTGGGCACGGTGGGCGTCATCGGGCCCACGCGCATGGACTACCGGCGCGTGATTCCCCTGGTGAACTTCACCGCCCAGGTGCTCTCCAGCGTGCTGGAGAAGGTATAGCCGCGCGAAGCGGCCCTACTGCGGCGCGGGCGCGTAGACGCGCAGCGCCGCGGGGGCGACCTCGAAGCGCATGGGCGTCATGCCCACGTTCTCCCCGTCCGCGTTCACCTCCATGGGCGGGTCCGTCTCCACGACGAGCCGCGAGGTGTGCAGGTGCACGACGGACTCGTGCTCCAGGTGCCCGCCGCTCCTCATGCCCAGCGCCACGCGCGCCAGCGTGGCCACGTCCTGCAGGTGGCCCAGCCCCGTGCGCTCCCCGCCCTCCGCCGCCGAGGGCGCGGTGATGGCGTAGACGTGGAAGCAGCGGTCATCCAGCGTCGCGTCCGGCGCCACCATGTTGCCCGCGCCGTGGTAGCGGCCGTTGCCCACCACCAGTTGGAGCGCGTCCACCTCCAGCGTCCGGCCGTCCGCCTGGAGCCGGACGTGGAAGGGCTGCAGCGTGCGCATCTCCGCGGCGGCGGCCATGGGGTAGGCCAGCTTGCCGGCGCGCTGCTTCAATTCCTGCGTGAGCCGCTTCGCGATGGCGGTGGTGAGCCCCAGGCTGGCGGCGTTGAGGAAGGGCCGCCCGTTGACGAGCCCCACGTCCACGCGCGCCGTGTAGCCACCGGCGATGACGTCACACGCGGCCTCCAGCGTGTCCGGGATGCCCAGCGAGCGGGCGAAGTCGTTGCCGGTGCCCAGCGGCACCACGCCCAGCGTCACGTCGCGCCCCATCAGCGCCTGCACCGCGCAACTGATGGTGCCGTCGCCTCCTCCCACGAGGACGCGGCGGGCCCCCTGGGCCAGGGCCTCCTCCACCACCTTGCGCAGGCGCTTGGGCCGCGTGAGCGCGTGCGCGGCCATGAGCGGGATGCCGTGGGCGGCCAGCAGCTCCCGGGCTTGTTCGAAGGCGTCGCGCCCCGAGCGCGAGCGCGTGTTCACCACCAGGACCGCGGGCCCTTCATCCAGGTGGCGAAGGCGCGGCGGTGCGTTGAGTGCGGGTTCCAGGGGAAACCTCGGCTTTCTGTGCGGCGTCTCCAAGCTGCGCACGACCGTCCCCGCGCACCAGCGGGAGCCGGGAGAAAAGGGCAGGGGCACTGTCCATTCCCCACCTCCCGCGCGCGGAGAGCTTCCACGGGTGGACAGGGGTAGGGGGCCGGCGGGTTCCCTCGCTGGGCAGGCGTGTTCACCTTCCAGGCGACGCGGACTCCGTGCCACGGACCCGCGCCGGGACGTTCTCCAGGAGGGGATTGAATGGCACGAGGAAGCAAGGACAAGTACTCGGCGAAGCAGCAGCGCATGGCCCGGCACATCGAGAAGGGCTACGAGGACCAGGGCACCAGCGAGAAGACCGCGGAGGCCCGCGCGTGGGCCACCGTCAACAAGCTCACCGGGGGCGGCGTGAAGGGCGGCTCCGGCAGCAAGGCGAAGGCGGCCCGCCGGCGCCCCGCGGCCCGCAAGAACGCGCGCAAGGCCGGACGCGTGGGTGGCAAGCGCCGCGCCGCCACGGCGAAGAAGACGACCTCCAGCCGCGGGAAGGCCGCGCCCACCCGGGCCCGGCGCACCACCACCGGCCGCAAGGCCACCTCGCGCACCGGGACCGCCGGCAAGCGCTCCACGGCTCGCAAGAGCACCGCGCGTCGCGGGACGGCTCGCAAGAGCACCGCGTCGCGTTCACGCGCGAAGCGGGGCGGTTCGCGCAAGTAGCACCCGGAGGGCTCCACCGGTGGCCACGGGTCCGTGGCCGCCGGGGACGCCTTCACCCCACGGCGGACGTCAGCGCGACTCCTCGTCCTTGGAGGTGTCCCGCGACGCCGCGTCCCAGGGCCAGATTTCGGGATCCGTCTCCAGGCGGCGCAGCAGCTCCGCGGGGTCCTTCACCAGCGTGCGGCAGCCGGCCGTGCGCAGGTCCTCCGCGCGGAAGCCGCCGCACAGCACGCCCACGGACGCCAGGTGCAGCTTGCCCGCGGCCAGCGCGTCGAAGGGCGTGTCACCCACCACCACCACCGTGGCGGGGTCCGGCTTGCCCAGCTTCGCGAGCGCGGCCTCGAAGATGTCCGGGTGCGGCTTGCTCTTGTCGACCTCGTCCTTGGCCGTCTTCGCCTCGAAGAGTCCGTCGATGCCGCACAGCTCCACGTAGCGCTTGAGCTCGTCGTCCTTGGCGCTGGAGGCCAGGGCGATCTTCCGGCCGCGCTTGCGCAGGAACTGGAACAGCTCCTTCACGCGCGGGAAGGCGCGCACCTTGGGGAGGAACTCGCGCTTGAAGCGCGCGGAGCGGTCCTCCTCCAGGTCCTTGCCGAAGCGCTCCAGCTCCTCGTCGTTGAAGAAGACGGGCAGCAGTTGGTCGGCGCCCTTGCCAATCTGGCTGCGCACGTGGGCGAACGGGATGTCCCGCCCGAACTCGATGAACGACCGGCGCCAGGCCTCGGCGTGCTCGTCCACGGAATCCACCAGCGTCCCATCCACGTCGAAGATGACGTTCTCGACCATTCGCGGCAAACCTCCGCCGCCAAGGTGGCGACGGGCGGCGGGCCGGTCAACCGCCCGCGGGCGACTTCGGTCCACTCTCCTGCGCTTCGCTGTCCACGAGTGTCCGGGTCTGCACGCTGTATCCGTCCGGAGCGGCGGGGGTGAAGGCGTCGTTGGGCAGCGGCGTCTTCAGGTCCACCTTCGACAGCACCGTCTCCCCCTGCTTCGCGTCCCCCAGCCAGCGCGTCAGCTTCCGGGGCACGCACAGCCCCAGGGACGCGTCGCAGTGCTCCTCCTCCATCCGCACCTCCGCCCGGGTGCCGTCCGGCGCGCGCGTCTTCTTGGCCAGGAAGTCCAGCGAGGGCCAGCGCAGCACGTACGTCACCTCCACGCCGCCGCCCGCCTCGCCCTCCAGCGCCATGGTCAGCTCCACGGCCTCCTTCGCCTGGGGCAGGCCGGTGGTGCGCTTCGCCTTCGCGCTGCGCAGGAGCAGCGGCGCGCGGAAGCCGTCCGGCACGAAGGGGGTGAAGATTTCGGTGAGGAACGCGGACAGCTTCTCCGCGGAGACCTGGGAGGTGAAGGTGGTGAACTGCTTCGTCGCCTCCACCTGCTCGTACAGGTGCTTGCCGTCCCACCACACCTGCCGGGCCTGGGGCGCGGACACGGTGCCGCGCATCTTCTGGGGCGCGCGGTAGGCGAAGGTGAAGCCCGCGGAGGCCGTCTCCCCTTCCGTCTGGGTGCCCTCCAACTGGTAGGCCTGGAGCTTCGCGTCGCGCGCGGCCAGCTTCTCCCGCACCTGGGCCATCAGCTCCGCGTCGTTCGCGCCTCCGGACGAGGACGAACGGCACGCGAGGACGCACACGAGGGGCACGAGGAGGAGGGCGCGCATGGGGAGAATCCGGGGGCTGGAAATGGAAAAGGCCCCGCTGTTCCCAGGGGGCCTTCGGACTGCCACGGTGAGGAGGCAGCTTCGGACTACTTCACCGCCACGCCGGTCGCGGAGGAGCTGGTGATGCCGATGATGGTGCCGAACAGGGCGAAGATGCCGTGACGGGGCGTGGTGTTCGCCGACTTCAGGTCCACCTTGGAGGCGCCCATGGCCTTCGCCTCGGTGATGAGGAGCTTGTTCACCACGGTGTCCAGGTCGCTCTGGACGATGTCGATGATGTGGAAGATCGCGGTCAGGCCCAGCGAGCTGCCCTGGATGACGGCCACGGCCTCGCCGTTGGCGGCGATCTCGGAGCCGGAGACGACGGCGGACTCGACGCTGGTGCAGCCCACGAGGGAGGCGGCGGCGACGGCGGACAGGATGAACTTCTTCATGTTTTATCTCCCCAACAGACGGTGGCTTGGATGGTGACGGAACGGCCCGGACGGGCCCTCCGCCGTTCAGTAAAACCTCAAGCGGCCGGGTACGTAGCAGAAGGCTTTTTCAAGTCAAGGACCCGGGTCGGGGTATTCCGAGTTCTGTTGGACACTTCATCCGCCGGGCGGCGCGGGAGTGGTCGCCCCTCTGGCGGACGTGAGGCATCTTCGCGCATGCACCCGGTTTCCGTTCCCCGTCCCGCCCCGGCCCGCGTCTGGCTGCACCTGCTGCTCTTCGTGGTGACGCTGGGGACGACGTTCCTCGCGTACCTGCTGCTCTTCGGCCGCTCGTTCCCGTTCAGCGGGGGCGGGCTGCTGGCGGAGGACCGGACCCAGGCGCTGTTCTTCAGCGGGTCGCTGCTGGCCATCCTGGGCTCGCACGAGATGGGGCACTACGTGCTCGCGCGGTGGCACCGGGTGGACACGTCCCTGCCGTACTTCATCCCGCTGCCGGTGCCGGGGAGCCTGGGCACGCTGGGCGCGGTCATCCGGCTGCGCGGGCGCATCCCCACGCGCGACGCGCTGGTGGACATTGGAGCGGCGGGGCCGCTGGCGGGCCTGGTGGTGGCGCTGCCCCTGCTCTACTGGGGGCTGCTGCACTCCACGGTGGTGGACTCGCCGCCGGTGCCGTCCGCGTTCCCCGGCGAGTCGTCGCTGTGGGTGCTGGGGCAGGACCTGCTGCGGTGGGCGATGGAGAAGCTGACGCAGGCGCCGCCCGCGATGGCGCCCGTCTACACGAGCCACCAGACGCTCTTTGGCGACAACCTCATCATGAAGGCGCTGACGTGGCTGGCGCTGGGGCCGCTGCCGGAGGGCAAGGACGTGGTGGTGCACCCGGTGGTGATGGCGGCGTGGTTCGGCCTGCTGGTGACGCTGCTCAACCTGCTGCCGGTGGGGCAGTTGGACGGCGGGCACCTGACGTTCGCGGTGCTGGGGCCCCGGGCCCGGTGGGTGGGCCACGGCGTGGCGGTGGTGCTGCTGTTCCTCACCGTGTTCGTCACCGTGTCGTGGGGCCTGTGGCTGGTGGTGGCGAGCAAGGTCGTGGGCTTCGGCCACCCGGAGGTGCTGCGGCCCGAGGAGCCCCTGAGCGCCTCGCGCAAGGTCATCTGCGCGCTGTGCCTGCTGGCGCTGGTAGGGTGCGCGATGCCCATCCCGCTGCGAGAGGTGTGGTCATGAAGTACCAGTGCGAGAGCTGCGACCGGCTGGTGAAGGTGGAGACCTACGTCCTGGAGGACCACGCGCTGGCCGTGGCGTGCCCGGCGTGTGGGGCGTGGACGCGGGCGGCGCCGTCCCTCTCCCCGCCTGCATCCGCGCGGCCCGCGCCTGCTCCGGCGGGTGACGGAGGGGAGGGCCTGGCGGTGGCGGTGCCGGTGAAGGCCCCCGCCGAGGGCCCTCCGCCGCCTCCGTCGCGACCCAGTGTCACCGCGCTGCGGGTGGTGCGCCAGGACGCGCCCGCCGCGGATCCGCGGGTGTCGGGTGAGGACCCCTTCCAGGCGCCCCCGGGCCGCTGCCCCAAGTGCGTGGCCCCCATGCGCGAGGACGCCGGGTCCTGTTCGGCGTGCGGGCTGGTCTACGCCAACTTCATCCCGGACGAGCACCAGCCCTCCGAGCTCCTGGCCGGGGAGTGGCGCGAGCTGCTGGAGGCCTGGCACGACTGGGACGCGCATGACCGCCTGCTGTCCCAGGCGATGGGGCGGGGCGAGATGGCCATGGTGGGCCGGCTGTACCGCATGCGGCTGGCCCGGGCGCCGAACGACGCCCAGGCGCTGCGCGGACGGGATGAGGTGGTCCGCCGGGTGACGACGGCGACGCCGCTCACCTCCGACGGGCCGTCCCCGGTGCTGGGGCGCAAGGTGAAGACCGTGGTGATGGGCGCCGTGTTGGTGGTGTCCCTGGTGCTGCTGCTGGTGCTCGTCCAGATGATACGCGCGGCCTGAGCCTGCCTCGGGCGCGGCGGAGCGCCGGCCGGCCCGCTTCCCGGGCGGGCGGGAGGCAGGGCTTCCGGGCCGCGTCAGGGAACGCGCGGGGGGCGCCGGGCGCTGTTATCCTGCGGGGCCGCCTTTCGCGTCCTCCTGCCCCCGAACCGCCCCGCATGTCCGCGCCCGCGCCCCGTCCTCTCTCTGTCGACAGCCTGCTGGGGCCCGGTGGCGCGCTGGAGGAGGCGCTGCCCGCGTACGAGCACCGCCCGGAGCAGCTCCAGATGGCGCGCGCGGTGGAGCGGGCCTTCGCGGAGGGCAGCTACCTCTTGGCGGAGGCCGGCACCGGCACGGGCAAGACGCTGGCGTACCTGGTGCCCGCGCTGCTGTCCGGGCGCAAGGTGGTGGTGTCCACGGCCACGAAGACGCTCCAGGACCAGGTGTTCTTCAAGGACCTGCCGCTGCTCAGCGAGAAGCTGGGGCTGCGCTTCCAGGCGGCGTACCTCAAGGGGCGCGGCAACTACCTGTGCCTGCACCGCTACGACTCCTTCGAGAAGGACCCGCAGTTCGTCTCGAAGGACGAGGCGAAGCAGTGGCCGCTGCTCAAGAAGTGGGTGACGCAGACGGAGACGGGGGACCGGGCGGAGCTGGATCTGCCGGAGTCCTTCGCCGCGTGGTCGCGGCTGTCCACCACGTCGGAGACGTGCCTGGGCTCGCGCTGCTCGCAGTACGAGACGTGCTTCGTCACGCGGATGCGCAAGCGCGCGGAGGCGGCGGACCTGCTGGTGGTGAACCACCACCTGTTCTTCGCGGACCTGGCGCTGCGCAGCTCCGGCAAGCGCACGGAAGGGGTGCTGCCCTTCTACGACGCGGTCATCTTCGACGAGGCGCACGCGCTGGAGGACGCGGCCAGCAGCCACTTCGGGTGCAGCGTGTCCAACTACCGGCTGGAGGAGCTGTCGCGCGACGCGGTGGCGGCCCTGCCGGCGAAGGACGAGCGGCACGCGACGCTCTCCGCGCTGGCCCAGCGGGTGCGCTCGCACGCGGACGCGCTGTTCCTCCAGGCGCCACGCGCGCTGGGGCTGTCCAGCCAGGAGTCCACCGTGGCCCTGCGCCCGGAGACGATGGGCAAGCTGTCCGGCGCGCTGGAGCAGGTGCGTGAAGGCCTGGCCGCGCTGGCGTCCTTCGCGGGCAGCGAGCGCGAGCCGGAGCTGGCCGCCATCCACCGCCGCGCGGAGGAGATGGCGGAGCAGCTCACCTTCCTGGAGAAGTCCGAGTCCGCGGACCACGTGTACTGGGCGGAGGCGCGCGGCAAGGGGCTGTTCCTGCGCGCGAACCCCATCGACGTGGCGAAGGAGCTGCGCGACCGGCTCTACGGCGCGCTGGACACGGTGGTGTTCACCTCCGCGACGCTCGCGGCGGACAGCCGCTTCGACTTCTTCGCCAGGCGCATGGGCATGTACGACGACGAGGGCCAGCCCGTGACGCGCGTGCGCACGCTGGCGGTGCCCAGCCCGTTCGACTTCCCCCGTCAGTCCGCGCTGTACCTGCCCACGCACCTGCCGGACCCCAGCGCCCCGGGCTTCATCGAGGCGGCGGCGGAGGAAATCATCCAGTTGTGCGAGGTGACGGGCGGGCGCGCGTTCGTGCTCTTCACGTCGCTGCGCAACATGGTGCGCGCGTACGAGCTGACGGCGACGCGGCTGCCCTACCAGGCGCTGCTCCAGGGGGAGCGGCCCAAGCAGCAGTTGCTGGACGCCTTCCGCCAGACGCCCAGCGTGCTCTTCGCCGCGCACAGCTTCTGGGAGGGCGTGGACGTGCCCGGGGACGCGCTGAGCCTGGTCATCATCGACCGGCTCCCGTTCGCGTCTCCCGGCGACCCGCTGGTGGCCGCGCGCATCCGTCAGATTCAAGCGCGCGGGGAGGAGCCCTTCGACCAGTACCAGCTACCGCAGGCGGCGCTGGCGCTGCGGCAGGGCTTCGGGCGGCTCATCCGCACGCAGGCGGACCGGGGCATCGTGGCGATGCTGGACCGCCGCATCGTGACCAAGGGCTACGGCCGCGTGTTCCTCTCCAGCCTGCCGCCCGCGAAGCGGATGGACGACACGACGGAGCTGAGCCGCTGGTTCAACGGCCCGGTGCGCCCGGTGCCGCCCGTGCGCTCGATTCGCTGAACACGTCGCGCAGGCGCAGGCCCACGCGCGCCTGGAAGGGCGGGGCCAGGGTGTCCACGCCCGCGCGGCCCGCGAGGTAGCGCCGGTCGAAGAGGTTCTCCACCGCGCCGAAGGCGTCCACCTTCCAGAAGAGGTGGCGGCTCACGAACAGGTCCACCACCGCCGCGCCGCCCATGCCGCGCGCGTTGAGGTCGTCCTCGTACTGCGGGCCGAACACGCGCAATTGCGCGGTGACGGAGATGATGGACGGGTCGTCGAAGGAGACCGCGAGCGCGCCGCGATGCCGGGGGTCCTGCGGGAGCTGGCGACCCACGAGGTCGGGCTGTCCGGGAGCCCGCGTGACGACGGGGTCCACGAAGGTATAGGCGGCGAGCGCGGTCCACCGCCGTGACACGCGCCAGTCCGCGCCCAGCTCCACGCCGCGCACGCGGGCCCGGCCCAGGTTCTGGCGCTGGCGGGTGGCGCCGCCCGGCAGCGGCGTGGCGAGGGTGACGTTGGTGACGGGGGCGTCCAGCACGTTCCAGAAGCCGGTGACGCGGCCGGTGAGCCCGCGCGGGCCGGTGGCCTCCACGCCGGCCTCGGTGCCCCAGAGGCGCTCGGCGCCCAGGTCCGGGTTCGCGGCGGTGAGGACGGTGCCCACCTGGAAGGGGCGGTAGAGCTCGTTGAGGGTGGGGGCGCGGAAGGCGCGGTACGCGGAGGCGCGCAGGGTGAGCCACTCCCGCGGGCGCACGCGCGCGGCGAGGCGGGGGCTGAGCTGGCTCGCGGTGCGGGGCGTGTAGGCGGTGGCGGTGGTGGTGCCGTTCGCGAAGCTCTCCAACTGCCTGCCGTCGAAGTTGCGCCACGTGTCCCAGCGCAGGGTTCCGGCGAACTCCAGCGCGGGGGACACGGTGTAGAGATCCTGCACGAAGACGCCGCCTGAGAGCTGTGTGCCCCGCGTGTTGCGCGCGTAGAGCGTCGTGGCGGTGTAGGTGGGGGGGAAGAGCAGCTCATCGGCCCTGCCGTGGGAGCGCCGCACGTCCACGCCCGCGGCGAGCACGTGGCGTCCTCCCAGCGTCAGCTCCGGGCCGGTCCAGACGAGCGAGCCGCCCTGGTCGTTCGCGGGCACGTCCTGGAGGGCGGAGCGGGTCTCGAAGGCGCGGTCCGGGGCGACGCGGGCGCGGTCCTGGGCGAAGTGCTGGGTGCGGCCGTAGAGGCCCAGTTCGAAGGCGCCGGCGGCGTCCGTGCGCAGGCGGGCGTTCGCGGCGAACCACGCCAGGTCCACGCTGGCGACGGTGTGCTGCGTGCCGCCGTTCTGCACCTCGCGGAACACGCCCGCCCGGGCGGAGAGGGAGAGGTGGTCGGTGGCCGCCGCTTCGACGCGGGCCTGGGCGCTGACGTGCTCGGAGGGCGTGTCGCCGTCGATGCGGCCGCGCTGGCCCTCGGGGACGATGCGGTAGCCGTTGCTGGTGAGGCCCTCGACCTCCAGGGTCGCGCCCACGCGGCCCCAGCGGTCCGCGATGCGCGCGGCGGCGAAGCCGGTGCCCAGGTTGCCGGCGGACACGTCGGCATCGAGCACCGGGCCGGTGATGGGGCGGGAGAACCACTGCACCACGCCGCCCAGCGCGGCGCTGCCGTAGAGCGCGGAGCCGCCGGTGGGGACGACCTCGACGCGGTCCAGGCCCAGGCGGGGCAGGGCGCGCCAGAAGACCCAGCCGCCGTAGGGGTCGTTGAAGGGGAGTCCGTCCAGCAGCACCAGCCCGCGCGCCACACCGGAGGGCGCGAGCCCGCGCAGGTTGAGCCCCTGCGCGGTGGGGTCCGCGACGAGCGACGGCGTGCGGCGGAAGGTGGCCGCGGACGGCAGCGTGCGGATGAGCGCGTCCTGCGTGAGCGTGGGGCTGCGCTCCATCTCCGCGCGGGGAATCACCACCGTGGTGGCGGGCACGTCCCGCAGCGGACGCGGCAGGCGCGTGGCGGTGACGACGGTGCGGGTCTCACTGGGGACCTGTTCCTCCTCGGGCTCCGTCTCCACGGGCGGCACGGCCTGCGCGCTGGCCACTCCGGGCAGCAGCAACGCGAGTCCGAGGCCGAAGGGGAGCGACAGTCGAGAGGGAGCGCGCGGTCCAGGCATCGCGCTCCGCTCTAATGGATGTCGGGCGCCCGGGCGAGTGATGGCGGGCTCTACAAACACGAACGGCGGTGAAGCGACCGGAAGGCCACTCCACCGCCGCCGCTCACGGCCTCGGAGGCCGTGGGGGACTACGCCGCGGACATGCCACCGGAGGCGGCGGCCGGGCCCTGGTACTGCGCGTCGCCGAAGCCGAGGATGGCGTAGAAGACCGGGCCGAGCAGCGCCAGCCCGATGCCGAAGCCCACGCCCTTCCCGAAGGACTTCGCCATGTCGATGCTGATGATGAACAGCGCGATGAAGTTCACGCACGGCAGGAGCGCCAGCACCACCCACCACGCCGGACGGCCGACGATCTTGGTCAGCACGTAGATGTTGTAGAAGGCACGATGGCCGCCCACCCGGGCTCGCCCGCCTTGGCGAACGTCTTCCACATGCCGGCGATGATGAAGCCGATGAACGCCAGGTAGAAGATCCAGAACAGCGGGCCCGGGCCCGCCGCCTGCTGGTCCTGCATCTGCTGCATCATCTCGAGCTGCTGCTGATCCATGACTTCCCCCTCGGAAGTGCGGGCCCCACCCCGGTGGGCGGGTCCCAGTTCACTCCCGAACAAAGGCGAAGTCGGGGGGGGAAAGCAAATGTCTTCCCCTCCCGGGCCGGGCCCGCTCAGGCCTTCAGCGTCTCCGGCACCTGCCAGTCCGGCTTCAGGCGCTGGATGATCTTCACGAAATTCTCTTTGTCCTGGGCTTTCTCCAGGGCGGCCTCCGGGAGGATGACGTCGTCCTTCACCAGCCGCTCCAGGTGCATGTCCAGGGTCTGCATGCCCTGGCCCTGGCCCGCCTGCATCTTGGAGGCGATCTGGAACACCTTGCCCTCGCGGATCATCGCGGCGATGGCGGCGCTGCCCACCAGGATTTCGAGCGCGGCGACGCGGCCCTTGCCGTCCGCGGTCTTGATGAGCTGCTGGGCGACGATGCCGGCCAGCGACTCCGCGAGCATGCCGCGCACCTGGCCCTGCTCGTCCGCGGGGAAGGAGTTGATGATGCGGTCGATGGTGGCGGGGGCGCTGTTGGTGTGCACCGTGGCGAAGACGAGCACGCCGAAGCTCGCGAGCTGGAGCGCCAGCTTCATGGTCTCGTTGGTGCGCAGCTCGCCGATGAGGATGACGTTGGGGTCCTCACGGCCCGCGGAGCGGATGGCGGTGGCGAAGCTGGAGGCGTGCGGGCCCACCTCGCGGTGGGTGACCTGGGCCTTGAGCGACTCGTGCACGAACTCCACCGGGTCCTCGATGGTGAGCACGTGCGCGGGGCGCGTCTTGTTGATGTGGTTGATCATCCCCGCGAGCGTCGTGGACTTGCCGGAGCCCGTGGGGCCCGTCACCAGCACCAGGCCGCTGCGGCGGTCCGCCATCTTGCGCACCACCTCCGGCGTCTTCAGGTCCTCCAGCGACAGGACCTTGCTGGGGATGGTGCGGAACACGGCGCCAATGCCGGTCATCTTGTAGAAGTAGTTGGCGCGGAAGCGGGCCTTGGAGCCGTAGCCGTAGGCGAAGTCCAGGTCCAGTTCCTCGGTGATCTGCCGCTTCTGTTCGGGCGAGCAGATCTCGAAGAGCACCGACTCCAGCTCGTCGGTGGTGAGGGCCTCCTCGCGCAGGGGCACCAGCTCGCCGCGGATGCGGCCCAGGGGCGGGTAGCCCACGCTCAGGTGCAGGTCGCTGCCCTTCCTGTCGAGCAGCATGTCGAACCAGCCGGCGATGCGGGGGGTGTCCGTCATGTCAGGCGCCCTTCTTGCCAAGCAGTGAGCCCACCTTGGACAGCATCCGCGCGCCCTCCTGGGCGCTGGCGGGCGTGGGCACGGTGGGGGCGGCGCCGGGCCGCTTGCCCGTCACCATGGCTTCAATCTCGTCCGGGTTCTCCGCGAAGCCCTTCACCGTCTCCAGCGTCGCCTTGCCGGAGCGGGCCAGGTCCGCGAGCGAGTCCTCGAAGCGGATGATGCCCAGCGACTTGCCGCGCTGCTGGAGGGAGGGGATCTGGAACGTCTTGTTGTCGCGGATGAGGTTGCCCAGGGCCACGGAGCCGGTGAGCACCTCGGCGGCGGCGACCAGGGACTTGCCGTCCGTGGCGGGCATCAGCCGCTGGCTGACGATGAGGCGCAGGCCGCTGGAGAGCGACAGCCGCACCTGCTGCTGGTCTCCCGGCGGGAAGAGGTCGATGAGCCGGTCGATGGTCTTCGCCGCGCTGGGCGTGTTCATGGTGCTGATGAGCAGGTGGCCCGTCTCGCTGGCGGCGAGCGCCATGCGCACGGTCTCCGTGTCGCGCAGCTCGCCCACGACGATGACGTCCGGGTCCTCGCGGAGGCTGCCCTTGAGGGCGCTGGCGAAGGTGCGGGTGCTGGTGCCCACCTCGCGCTGGCTGATGAGGGCGCGCTTGC
Organism: Corallococcus sp. AS-1-12; assembly: GCF_020036995.1. Lineage (NCBI taxonomy): Bacteria > Pseudomonadati > Myxococcota > Myxococcia > Myxococcales > Myxococcaceae > Corallococcus > Corallococcus sp. AS-1-12. The sequence continues at coordinate 294,140 of NZ_JAIQDD010000008.1, forward strand.
GCGGGTGCACGTACTCCACCGGGTCCTCCACGGTGAGCACGTGGTGCGTGGTCTCGCGGTTGATGATGTCCACCAGCGCCGCGAGCGTGCTCGTCTTGCCGTGGCCGGAGGGGCCGGTGAGCACGATGAGGCCCTGGTGGTGGTGCGTGGCCTTGGCGATGTCCGGGGGCAGGCCCAGCGACTCCAGGGTGGGGATTTCGCGGGCGATGACGCGGAAGGTGCCCTTGAGGCCCGTGCGCTGGCGGCCCACGTTGACGCGGAAGCGGCCGGTCTCCTCGGAGTCCAGCGCGAAGTCCACGCTGCCGTCCTTCTCCAGCACGGGCCGCAGCCGCTCCGGGATGATGGGGAGCAGCAGCCGCTCCACCGTCTCCGGGGACAGCGGCGTGTCCTGAGGGAGCAGCTCCCCGGCCAGGCGCAGCAGCGGAGGCCGCCCGGCCACCAGGTGCAGGTCGCTGGCGCCCATGCTGCGCGCCTGCTCCAGCAGCACGGTCAGGTCGCGGCCCGGAGCGGACGTCGCGCGCGAGATGGGGATGATCCGCGCGGGGGGATTCGCGCCGGCGGTGGAGTGGGCCGGAGCGCCCGCGTGTGAAGGAGCACCCGCGTGGGAGGCCGCACCCGCGTGTGAAGGAGCCGCCGCGTGGGAGGCCGCACCCCCGTACCCGGCCGCGCTCGCGTGTGAAGGTGCGCTCGCGTGTGAAGGCGCACCCGCGTGGGAGGCCGTGCCAGGAGCTCCGCGCGCGGCGGCTCCCGCGCCCATGCCACCGGGCTGCGCGGCCCGCGCGGACGCGTCCACGGGAGCGGAGACCGCGGGCACTCCCGCGTAGGGCGTGCGCGTAGGCGCCTGCGCGGACACGGCCGGCATTCCCGCGTAGGGCGTGCGCGTGGGCGCGGCGGGTGCCGCCGGAGCCGCGGTCGCCGGAGCCGCCGCGGCCGCTGGAGCCGCCGCGGCTGGCGCGCCCTCCGTGCCTCGCGTGAGGCGCACGTTCATCAGCTCGCCCCGGCGCACCGCCGCGATGTTGAGGGAGCCCAGGCCCGTGGCGTTCACCGTCCACTGCACCGGCGTCTCCGATACCGAGGACGCGCGCGCCATGCCCACCATCGCCTGGAGGGCCTTCACGAGCTCATCGGTGGAGAGGGCGCCTGGATCAATGGGCTCGTAGCCGTTGGCGCCTCGCACCATCGGAGGACGGCCGCTGGCCAGGGCCAGCTCGGTGATTCCAGGACGCGAGAGATGACGCAGCAGTTCCGCGAGCGGTTTCATTCAGGGGGGAGGCCCCACCGCTGCCGTGCGTCAGGCCCGGCGGGGTGGAAACTCCCGCGAGGATAGTCGACCGCCGCGCTCCAGGTCACCCTGGGGGCATGGGCCCGAACGCACGACGGGAGCGGCCGTGCGAGGGCCCCTCCCGTCGGGTCCAACCGAGTGCGTTGGGGTACGGCGGACTACAGCTCGCGCGACATCAGGAGCCGCAGCTTGCCGGACTTCTTGGAGACCACCGTGGCCACCGTGGTGAAGCCCGCCTTGCGGTAGAAGCCCACCGCGGGCGCGTTCGCCGGGTCCACGCGCAGGGCGATGGTCTTGCGGTACATGTCGCGCGCCGCGTCCAGCGCCTTGTCCAGCAGCATGGCGCCCACGCCGTGGCGCCGCAGCTCCGGCTTCACCACGATGTTGCGCAGGTAGGCCGCGCCCGGCACCGGACCGTCGCGCTCCACCGTCACGTAGCCCACCACCTGGTTCTGCAGCCGCGCCACGTGGAGGAAGGGCTTCAACTGGGTGAGGGCCTTGAGGCTCTCCTCCTGCGTCTCACCCCGCCCCTTCCAGGGCTCCGAGTTGGCGCGCAAGGCCGACACCGTGGTCAGGTCCTCGTCGGTGGGCGGACCGAATTTGACCCCGGTCACCAGATCGTTGGGGAGCGTCGCTCCGTCCAGCACCGGCGTGGGGGCCGCCACCTCGACGCCAGGGTCCACCTGCTTCATCGTCATCGCCTTGCTCCTCCGTCGCGTCCGCGATCCTAACCGGTCCCCCCGTACCCATGCACGCGATCATTCCGCGCGCATTGTCCTGTTTTCAGTGTGGGGAGACGTCCTCCTCCCAGGCGGGGAGCAGGAACTTCTCGAAACGTCACTTGCGGAGGCGTCATTCCGGGAAGACACGTCCCGCTCCGCTGTCTGGACTGCGAGCGGCCTTCCGCGCGGAGCGTGAGGCCATTATAAAACCCCTGTCCGGGTCCCCCTCGGTCCGAGTTCCGCCCCTTGCAACTCAACCACGCCCAGCGCGAGCTGACGCTCAAGATCGTCTATTACGGCCCCGGGCTCAGCGGGAAGACGACGAACTTGCGCAAGCTGCACGCGCGAGCGCGGCCGGACGTGCGAGGGCGCCTGCTGTCGGTGGATACCCACGACGACCGGACCCTCTTCTTCGACCTGTTGCCCGTCTTCTTCTCCACCTCCACGGGCTTCAAGGTGAAGGTGAAGCTCTTCACCGTGCCCGGGCAGGTCATCCACAACGCCACGCGGCGGGTGGTGCTCCAGGGCGCGGACGCGGTGGTCTTCATCGCGGACAGCCGGCGCGGGGCGGCCCAGGAGAACAACGCCTACTGGCGCAACCTGCAGGAGAACCTGCGGGAGATGGAGCTGGACCCCACGCAGGTGCCGGTGGTCATCCAGTTCAACAAGCGCGACCTGCCCGACAGCCTCACGGACGAGGAGCTGGCGGAGGTGCAGCGCCGGGGCAGCCAGCCGGTGGTGGGCTCCGTGGCCGTGCGGGGCGAGGGCGTGGTGGAGACCTTCCACGCCGTGGTGCAGACGGCCTGGCGCGCGCTGGAGGGCCGGGCCCAACTGTCGCGCAACGTGGGCCTGAGCGAGGAAGAGTTCCTGGGGCAGATCTTCCGGCACATCGACCTGAGCGGCACGGCGCTGGAGGGGCGGTACGGCCCCGGCGCCATGCCTGGCGGCAGGGAGAGCGGGAGGGCGCCATGAGCGGCGCGTCAGGCGGAGGGCCCCGGAACACCGCGAGCGTGCCCCGGCGCGAGTCCGCGCTCCAGCGGCGGCTGTCGCTGGGGGACCTGCTGGACCTGCCGTCCTTCACGGAGGTGGTGAAGGGCTTCAGCGACCTGTACCGCGTGGGCATCAAGGTGCTGGACACGCGCGGCAACAAGCTGGCGGACGTGAAGGTGGGCCACGGCGACTTCTGCGCCTACGTCTTCTCCTTCCCGGACGGCCGCCACGCGTGCACCGCCATGGTGGGCCGGGTGAAGGACGGCCCCGTGCTGCCGGAGGCCGGCGGGCGCGTGGCGGACGGGGACGTCTCCGAAGCGGCGGGCCTCATCGCGCTCACCTGCTTCACCGGCCTGCGCTACGTGGTGATGCCGGTGCGCTGGGACGGCGACCTCTTGGGCCGGGTCATCCTGGGGCCCTTCACGCCGGAGGAGCTGACGGACTTCCCCCAGACGCTCACCGGCATCCACGGCCTGGACCTGGAGCGCGCGCAGGAGCTCTTGGGCCGCGTGCGCCGCGTGCCGGAGCGCACCGCCGCGCAGGTGCTGGGCCACTTCGGCCAGGTGCTGGGCGCGCTCGTGGCCAGCGGGCAGAAGGCGTACCTGGCCACGCACCTGCATCTGGAGTCCACGCTGGAGGTGCACCGCGAGTTGGAGGCGCAGAACGCGCGGCTGCTCCAGGCGAACGCGCGGCTCAAGGAGCTGGACCGGCTGAAGTCCACCTTCCTGGGCACGGTGAGCCACGAGCTGCGCACGCCGCTCGCGTCCATCCTGGGCTACTCGGAGATGATGGCGGAGGGGCTGGCGGGGCCGCTCAACCCGGAGCAGCTCCAGTACGTGCGCACCATCGTGGAGAAGGGCGAGACGCTCCTCTCGATGATCTCCTCGCTGCTGGACCTGAGCCAGATTGAAGCCGGGCGCCTGCGCCTGTCCATGGCGCCGGTGGACCCCGGCTACGTCATCCAGACGGCGGTCTCCAGCGTGCTGCCGCAGGCGCAGCGCAAGGGGTTGGAGCTGGAGGTGCGGCTGCCGCACACGCCGCAGCCCCGGCTCGCGGGTGACCTGGACAAGCTGCGCCAGGTGGTGGTGAACCTGCTGGCCAACGCGGTGAAGTTCACGCCCGCGGGCGGCCGGGTGAAGGTGACGCTGTCGGACGCGGCGATGCAGCAGGAGCTGGGCGTGCCCGGCTACCGCATCAGCGTGGAGGACACCGGCGTGGGCATCCGCGCGGAGGAGTTCGAGCGCATCTTCCAGAGCTTCTACCAGGTGGACGGCAGCTCCACGCGCGAGTTCGGCGGCGCGGGGCTGGGCCTGGCCATCGTGAAGAGCCTGGTGGAGGGGCACGGCGGCCGGGTGCGCGTGGAGAGCGAGTTCGGCCACGGCTCGCGCTTCATCGTCCAACTGCCGCTGCACCCGCCCATGCAGGAGCGCGGGCTGACGGCCGCGCCGCCGATGCCGGAGCCAGACCGCTTCTAGCGGTCGCCGGAGCCAGCCCGCTTCTGAGGGTCAGGGCTGGTGGGGCTCGATGAGCCCCGGCCCTCCTGGCGTGGTGGGGAGGAACTCCGGCAGGCGCGTCTGCACGAGCGCGCCCACGAGCCCCAGCAGCATCACCACGCCCAGCGCGCGGCCCAGCCTGAGCGTGAGCGAGCGCTGCTCCGACACGCGCGCCACGAGGATGAAGTTGATGGCGGCGCTGGCGAGCGACGCGATGATGGCGCCCACCCCGGCCGTCGTGGGGGAGATGGTGCCGTTGGCGCACAGCGACGCGGCGGACGCCACCGCGGAAGCGCTGGACACCAGGCCGCCCACGGCGCTCACCGCGTAGAAGCCCCAGCGGCCCAGGAGCGTCTGGCCCACGGTGCCCACCACCTGGAGCGCCAGGAAGATGAGGCCGAACTTCAGCGCGGACGGCAGGGAGAAGGGCGACTTCAGGGGCAGGGCGGGGGGCTCGGCGCCGGGCGTGGGCTCCGTGCGCGAGCGCATCAGTGCCAGGCCCGTGCTGGACAGGAGGATGAGGACCAGCGGGATGGCGGAGTCCACCAGCGCGCGGAAGGAGAGCAGCCCCAGCAGCACGGCGTTGCGCAGCGCCATGGCGGCGGTGGCCAGCATCACGCCCCGGTAGGCCACGTCCAGCAGGCGCCCGGACGTCTCGCGCACGCGGTTGGCCAGCTCCGCCACGGTGACGGTGCTGTTGACGAGCCCGCCCAGGAACCCCGTCACCTCCACGCCGTGCGTGCCGAACATCTTCCACAGCAGGTAGTTCACGAAGCCGATGGCCGCGATGAGGATGACGGTCACCCACGCGGCGCGCGGCTCGATGAGGCCCCACGGGTCCACCGGCTGCGCGGGCAGCACCGGGTAGATGGCGAACGCGAGGATGGCCAGCAGGATGGCGCTGCGCAGCTCCTCGGCGGTGATTTTGTGGCTGAAGGTGGCCATCCGCTCCTTCCACGCGAGCAGGCCCGCCGTCGTCACCCCCACCGCCGCGGGCGTCACCGTGTGGCCCAAACCGCACAGCACGCCGGTGAAGCCCGTGACGAGCAGCGCGGCGGACGTGGTCAGCTCCGCGCCGCCGTTGGCGCGCAGGGACTGCCAGTTGAGGAAGCACAGCAGCACGCCCAGCAGCGCGAGGCTGAGCAGCGCGAAGTTCGGGCCCAGGAGGCCGCCCATGCCGCCCAGCAGCGCCGCGAAGCCGAACGTGCGCAGGCCGGCCTCCTTGCCGCGCCACTCGCGCTCCAGCCCGACGAACAGGCCCACCGCGAGCGCGAGCGTCAGCCGCATCAGCGTCTGCAGCGGCGGCCAGGAGACGACGGGGGGAAGACCTTCCATCATGCGAAAACCCTCTCCTCTTTCTCTGCTCGCGTGCCGGGCGGACGTCAACGCCGCACCCCGTCACGCACCCGAGGCCCACGTCAGGTGAGCGCGCGGGGGCCTTCGGGAGCGGGGCCGCCGGGGATGACGTGCAGCCGCTCCCAGCCCTGGCGCGCGAGGAGCTGATGCAGCCGGAGCCGCAGCGCCGCCTGCAACGCCTTCACTCCGGCCTCGTCCTTCAATGACAGCGCGGGCAGCGACCAACGCTCCCTCACGCGTGCGTCCATGCCGGGCGCATGGCCCGCGACGTCGATGAGGACGTAGTGCGATGCGGGCACGGTCCGGTCGCGCGTCGGCGCGGCGCGCAGGTTCGTCTCCCGCATCAGCGCCTCCACCGCCGGCGGCGGCCCGTCATCCAGGCCCGCGCCCGGCGGCGGCGCCACCACCGCCCGCGCCCGGTCCGGGTGCGCCAGCGTGTTGAAGAGGGCGGCGGCCAGGTGCGCGGGCCCTGCCTCCGCGCACTCGAAGACGACGGTCTCCACGGCCGTGGGCGCGGGCCTCGGCGGGCCGCCCAGCAGCCACCGGAAGAGGAACACCGCCAGCGCCGCGCCCAAAAGCTGCGCCGCGACGAAGGACTCCACCTCCCACGGGCTCATCACGCCCAGGTGGGCGCTGGCCGCTCTCGCCAGCACCAGCGCCGGGTTCGCCAGCGAGCGCGAGTCCGTGAACCACACCGTCGCGGCCACGTACCCCGCGATGGCCAGCGGCGTCGCCGACGGACGCGTGCGCACGCAGCCCCGCACCACCACCAGCAGCCCGAACGTGGCCACCATCTCCGTGAGGAACCGCGCCCCGTCCGCCGCGGGCATCCTCGCGGTGAGCAGCAGCGGCTCATTGCACATGCGGTGCGCGACGAGCCGCCCCACCAGGCTGCCGGTCAACTGCGCCAGCGCGTACAGCGGCACCTCGCGCCAGGGCGTGCGGTCCCCCAGCGCGTCCGCGAAGGTGAGCGCCGGATTCAGGTGCGCCCCCGACAGCGGCCGCAGCACCCACAGGAGGCACGCCAGCACCGCGCCGCAGGACAGGGACATGAAGAGGCGGCCCTCCGTGGCGCTCGCGCCCAGGTGCTCCGCGACGTGGTGCGACCCCTCCAGCGCCACCACCACCAGCCCGCAGCCCAGCGCTTCCGTCACCAGCCGGCGGCGCAGGTCCATGGGTGGGGTGGAAGAAGGCACTCCCCAGTCCTATGCCTGGGCGGTCCGACACCGTCAACGCCACGCGCCCCCATCCCGCCCTCACGTTCGCGGGTCGTCATTGCGTCCCCCGGCGCGGGCGTGGTCTTCAGTGCGCCATGCCCGGCGAGTTCGACCTCATCCAACGCTTCCTCGCCTGCTTCCCGCGCGCGCGGGTGCCGGTGGGCCCGGGAGACGACTGCGCCGTGCTCGCGCCGTCCCGGGGCGCGCTGTGCGTCACCACCGACGCCGTGGTGGAGGACGTGCACTTCACCCGCGCGACGTTCTCCGCCGCGGACATCGGCCACAAGGCGCTCGCGGTGAACCTGTCGGACCTGGCCGCCATGGGCGCCACGCCGCGCTGGTTCGTCTGCGCGCTCGCGCTGCCCCTGGACTTCCCCGCCCGCGAGGTGTCCGCGCTGGGCCGGGGCATGGCCGCGCTGGCGAAGGCCCACCGCATCATGCTCGTGGGCGGCAACTTCACCTCCGCGCGCGAGGTGTCCGTCACCCTCACCGTCACCGGGGAGCTGTCCCACGCGCCCCTCACCCGCGCCGGCGCCCGGCCCGGAGACCTCCTCTATGTCTCCGGCACGCTGGGCGACGCGCGCCTGGGGCTCCAGCACCTGAAGGCCGGCGTCCGGCGGGGCTCGGCCGTGAGACGCCAGCGCCGTCCCGAGCCCCGCATCGCCCTGGGGAGGCTGGCCGCGCGCTTCGCCTCCGCCGGGATGGACGTGTCGGATGGCCTGGCGCAGGACCTGGGCCACCTGTGCGCCGCGTCCCGGGTGGGCGCGGAGCTGGCGCTGGACCGGCTGCCCCTGTCACGCGCCGTGCGCGCGGCGCTGGGACCGGAGGGGGCCCTGCGGGGAGGGGAGGACTACGAGCTGCTGCTCGCCGTCCCTCCCTCGCGCATGCAGGCGTTCGAGCGGGCGTGTGCCCGCGCCGGGCAGGAGGTGACGCGCGTGGGCGTGCTCACCCGGGAGCGGACGTTGCGAATCCGGGACGCGGGGGGGCACCTTCTGACCCCTCCCGCGGGATACGATCACTTCGCCCGGTCAGGCAGGCAGATCCGGCCGGATGATTGACCCGTACCGGACAGCAAGGCTAAACCCCTGGGCTGTTTTCCGCCCCTCCCGCTGAAAGCACCCCGTGCGCCGCCCCCTTCGCGACGACCCCTCCTCTGGCCTCACCCCCCGACGCGAGCCGGTGCAGCGACTGCTGCGCGCCGTCGAGGGCCCCAAGGCGGTTCGCGAGCAGTCCCTGCACCGGAAGATCACCACCGGCTACATCCTGCTGGGCCTGCTGCTGGGCACGTGGCTCTTGTGCACGGAGAGCCTCTTCGACGCGTCCTGGGGCAACTGGAGCTTCATCATCCGGGTGGGCGTGGGCGTGCTCATCACCTTCGGCGGCGCCACGTTCCTGCCGTCGCTGCTGGCGCGCGTCACCCGCGTGAAGGTGCTCAGCCGCTCCGCCTTCGAAATCTCGCAGGGTGACCTGTCCAAGCCCGTGGCCGCGGAGGTGCACAGCACCCGCGACGAAATCGACGAGCTGACGGGCGCCATCTCCCGCATGCAGGAGAACCTGCGCGAGCTGGTGGGCAAGATTCAAGACACCGCCAAGAGCGTGGCGGACACGGCCATCGACCTGCAGCGCAGCGCGGAGAACGTCAACGGGTCCACGGAGGAGGTGGGCTCGTCGATGGAGAAGATCGCCAGCGGCGCGGAGACCCAGTCGCAGTTGGTGTCGCAGGCCTCCAAGGTCATCACGGAGATGGCCGGCAGCATCCAGCGCACGGCGGCCAGCGCCCTGGACGCGGCCCGCACGTCCGCGGAGACCAGCAGCAGCGCGGAGGACGGCTCCAAGGCGGCGCGGCTCGCGGGCGACAAGGTGAAGAAGGTCTTCAACCGCATCGAGTCCGCCAGCCAGCAGGTGTTCGCCTTCGGCGAGAAGACGCAGGAGATTTCGAAGATCGTCGACGCCATCACCCAGGTGGCGCAGCAGACGAACCTCCTGGCCCTCAACGCCACCATCGAAGCGGCGCGCGCGGGCGAGTACGGCCGCGGCTTCGCGGTGGTGGCGGATGAAGTGCGCAAGCTGGCGGAGAGCGCGGGCCGCTCCGCGGAGCAGATTTCCCGCCTGGCGCGCGACATCTCCGGCCAGTCCACCTCCGTCGTGAGCGCCATGAAGGAAGGCATCGCGGAGCTGGCGGAAGGCCGTGAGGACCTCACCGACATCATGCGCTCCATGGGGGCCATCACCGACACCGCCCGCAAGGGCGCGGAGAAGGTGACGCTCATCTCCGACAGCACCCGCGACCAGATGAAGGGCAGCGAGGAGATGGTGAAGGCCATCGAGGAGATCAAGCTCGTGGCGAAGAACAACGCCAGCTCCACGGAGGCCATCCAGGCCGTCATCCAGGAGCAGACGGCCGCGGTGTCGCGGATGACGTCGCTGGCGAGCGAGCTGACCAACCTCTCCGTGGAGCTGCAGAGCGTGGTGCGCAGCTTCCGCCTGGGGCCCTGAAAGCCCCCATCCCCCGCCTTTCCGCCGCCTTCCGGCACCAGGGCCCTCACCGTGCGGCACGTCATCTTCCGGGTCGAGAAGGAACGCTACGGGTTGCCCTTGTCGGCCGTCCGGGAGGTGGTCGTCCCTCCAGAGCGCTACACCCGTGTACCGCGCGCCCCCGCCGCCATCACCGGGGTGATGAACCTGCGCGGCCGGGTGGTGACGGTGGTGGAGCTGCGGCAGTTGCTCCATTTGCCAGAAGGTCCCACGCCCCTGTGCCGGGTCGTGCTACTGGACCGGGGTCGCAGGGATTTGGGGCTGCTGGTGACGGACGTGGATGGCATCGAGGCGGTGGAGCGCGTCAGCGCCGCGCCGGGCAAGGTCATGCCCGCGGTTCGCGGCGTTGCCCGCCTGGGCGGTCTGGGAGTGACCGTGCTGGATCCGGAAGGACTTGATGCGGCGGTCGTTGCCTTGTTCACTCCCTCCAAGTGAGTAGCCCCCTGGAAACGGCCGGTGATAGGGTGCGCTCCCTCTAGGCCTGAAACGGAGGCGGAGTTCTTCACATGGCTAAGCGGGTGCTGGTCGTCGACGACGCCATCTTCATGCGCAACATGATCAAGGACATCTTTGCGTCTGGAGGGTTCGAGGTCGTCGGTGAGGCGGCCAACGGCCTGGAGGCCGTGGAGAAGTTCAAGGAGTTGAAGCCGGACCTCACGACGATGGACATCGTGATGCCCTTCAAGAGTGGCATTGAAGCCACACGGGAAATCATCAAGGCCGACAGCAGCGCGGTCGTCATCATGTGCTCGGCGCTCGGGCAGGAGAGCCTGGTGATGGAGGCCATCGAGGCGGGTGCCTCGGACTTCATCGTCAAGCCGTTCCGGGCGGAGGACGTGCTGGCGGTCGTCAAGAAGGTGCTGGGCGAGGCCTGAATCGGCGCACACGGGGCCGCTGCCGCCCGGGTCGCGGCCCTGTCCGCCTGTGAAGGAGGTGCCGGGTCATGACGATGGACATGTCCCGGTACCTGGGCCTCTTCATCTCGGAGGCCACCGAGCACCTGGAGGCGCTCGGGCGGGACCTCGTGGCGCTGGAGCGCGAGGCCACCGCCAGCACCGTGGACTCGATGTTCCGGCACGCCCACTCGGTGAAGGGCATGGCGTCGTCCATGGGCTTCGAGCCCATCGCGATGCTGGCGCACCGGGTGGAGGACCTGGTGGACGCGGTGCGGCAGGACCGCAAGCTCCTGAACCGGGACCTGGTGGACCTGCTGCTGAGCGCCACGGACACGCTCACCGCCCAGGTGCGCGCCGTGTCGTCCAACCGCGAGCCGGAGCAGGCGGAGGGGTTGCTCAAGCAGTTGAGCACCCGCGTGCAGTCGCTCACCGGCCACGCCCCCGCCGCGACCCGCGTGGCCCAGGTCACCGCGCTCAAGCCCGCGACCCCGTCCGGAGACGACGGGGAGGGCTCGGGAGGCGGGGAGGGGCCGTCGGGTGCCTCGGGCTCGGGGACGCCGGGAGGCAACGCCGGGCCCGCGCCGGCTTCGGGGACGCCGGGAGGCTCCGCGGCTTCGGGAGGCTCCGAGGCCCCGGGAGGCTCCGCTTCAGGTGGCGCCGGGCCTTCGGACTCGGGGGCCTCGGGTTCGGGAGCATCCCGCGGTGAGGCGGCCTCGGGAGCAGGCGGAGCGCCCTCCTCCCTGGCGGTGATGCCGCCGGCCACGTTGATGCCGCCTCGCGACCTGAGCGGCCCGGATGCCCTCTACGGTGCCCCGGGGGCGCGGTCCCTGGCGGTGGTGCCGGAGAACGACGCTGCCGCGTCCGTGGCGGCGCTGGCCTCCGGGCTCAAGGCCGCCGCCAGCGCGGGGGACGGCAAGGCCGGTTCTCCCCGCTGGTCGGTGCGCCTGCGCATCTCCCCCAACTGCCAGGTGCCCGGCGTGCGCGCGTTCCTCGTGCACAAGCGGCTGTCCTCCCTGGGCACGCTGGTGGACCTGCGCCCGCCCCTGGAGGAGCTCAAGGCCGGCCGCATCCCGGACGGCTACATCCAGGTGGACGTGGAGACCGGCGTGGGCGACGCCGGCATCCAGACGGCCCTGCGCAACGTGGCGGAGGTGGAGGTCGTCTCCGTCGCCCCGGCCGTCCCGGAGCCGCCCGCGCTCCCCGTCGCCGCGCCCGCGTTGGACCCGGCGCGCGCCACCGCGGACGCGGGCTCCCGCACGGTGCGCGTGCGCACGGAGCTGCTCGACTACTTCCTCGACACGGTGGGGGAGCTGATGCTCGCCACCGCGCGCCTGCGCGAAGTGGGCAAGGTGCTGCCGGAGAACACGCGCCCCGCGCTGGAGGAGGGCGTCTACCGGCTGCACACGCTGGTGAAGGACCTGCACGACAAGGTCATGAGCGCGCGCATGACGCCGCTGTCGCTCATCACCGACCGGCTGCCCCGCGCCGCGCGCGACCTCGCCCGCCGCAAGGAGCGCGAGGTGGAGCTGGTCATCACCGGCGCCGAAATCGAGCTCGACCGCGCCATCCTCGACGAGCTGGCGGACCCGCTGCTGCACCTGCTCCGCAATTGCATCGACCACGGCCTGGAGTCCCCGGAGGAGCGGGTGGCCGCGAAGAAGTCCGCGCGCGGCCGCGTCACCGTCACCGTGCGCCGCGCCCGCGACCGCGTCATCATCGACATCGAGGACGACGGCCGGGGCATGGACCCCGCGAAGCTCAAGGCCTCCGCGCTCAAGCGGGGGCTCATCACCGAGGACGCCGCCCAGCGCATGGCGGACCGCGACGCGTTCCTCCTGTCGTGCCTGCCGGGCGTGTCCACCGCCAAGGACATCACCGACATCTCCGGCCGCGGCGTGGGCATGGACGCGGTGAAGCGCGTGGTGGAGAGCGTGGGCGGCACGCTCGAAATCGACAGCGAGCGGGGCCGGGGCACGGTCTTCACGCTGCGCCTGCCGCTCACCGTCGCCGTGGTGCACCTGCTCCTCGTGGAGGTGGGGGAGGAGGTCTTCGGCCTGCCCATCGCCAAGGTGGTGGGCGCCACGGAGGCGGACCCGCAGTCCCTGAGCAAGAGCCGGGAGACGGCGCTCCTGCCGCACGGCAACGGCCTGCTGCCGGTGCACGCACTGGAGGTGCTCCTGGGCGTGCCCGCGGCGCCGAAGCCGGGCTACCGGCCCTTCGTGGTGATGGAGGGCGACGCTGGCACCGGCAAGGTGGCGCTGGCGGTGGATCGCCTCCTGGGGCAGGAGGAAGTCGTGCTCAAACCCTTGTCCCGCCCCCTGGACTTGCTGCCGGGATTGTCCGGCGTGACCATCCTGGGCAGCGGTCGTCCCGTGTTCATCCTGGACGTCCCGAGGTTACTGACCGCGTGAGCCCCCCCCTGCCCAGTGACGCGCAGCTCGACGCCCTGCGCGAGGTGGCCAACATCGGCTGTGGACACGGCGCGAACGCCCTGGCCCGGCTGGTGGGTGGCCGCGTGGACCTGTCCGTCCCGGAGGTGCGCGTCACGGACGCCACTCAAGGCCCCGCGCTCTTCGCGGACGACGCCCCCGCCGTCGCCGTGCGCCTGGGCATGACGGGAGAGCTGCGCGGCGCGCTGGTGCTGGCGCTGCCGTCCAGGGACGCGGAGGCGCTGGAGTCCGCGCTGGTGCGCGGCCACCCCGCGTCCCCCGAGGAGCGCGAGAGCGCCCTGGCGGAGGCCGCGAACATCCTCGCCAGCGCGTGCCTGTCCGCCATCGGGCGGCTGACGGGCTGGCGGCTGCTGCCCTCCGTGCCCCAGCTCCAGCGCGGGCCCGTGCGCCCCGTGCTGGCGGGCGTGCTGGGAGACGTGGAGCCGGGGCCGGGCGTGGTGCTGGCGGCGCGCTTCACGGCGTCCGGGCCCTCGTCGCTGGGGGGGCAGATGGTGCTGGTGCTGGAGCGCGGGAGCGCCCAGGCGCTCCTGTCCCGGCTGGGCCTCTAGGTCCGCCTGGAGGCGCGGGGGCGGCTGGGGTAGACCGCTCGCCCATGGACGAGAAGGCGCTCAGGGCCCTGCTGGGCCAGGTGAAGACGGGCAAGGTCAGCCTGGACGACGCGGTGGGCAAGCTGAAGGACCTGCCGTACGCGGAGCTGGGCTACGCGACGGTGGACACGCACCGCAACCTGCGGTTCGGCTTCCCGGAGGTGGTGCTGGGAGAGCCCAAGACGGCGGAGCAGATCCTGGGCATCGTGGGCGCGCTGGTGGAGCGCAAGCAGACGGTGCTGGTGACGCGGCTGCAGCCGGAGAAGGCGGAGGCCCTGGTGGCCCGCTTCCCCAAGGGCCAGTACCACCCGGTGGCGCGCATCTTCCACCTGCCCCAGCGCAAGGTGAAGGCGGGCCGCGTGGCCATCGTGACGGGCGGCACCAGCGACCTCCCGGTGGCGGAGGAGGCCGCGCTCACCGCGCAGGCCATGGGCGCGGACGTGCGGCGCGTCTACGACGTGGGCGTGGCGGGCATCCACCGGCTCTTGCGCCGGCGCGAGGAGATTCAGGAGTGCCACGTCGCCGTGGCGGTGGCGGGCATGGAGGGCGCGCTCGCGTCCGCGCTGGGGGGCCTGGTGGGCATCCCGGTGGTGGCGGTGCCCACGTCGGTGGGCTACGGCGCGAACCTCGGGGGCATCTCCGCGCTGCTCTCCATGGTGAACTCGTGCGCCTCCAACGTGGCCACGATGAACATCGACAACGGGTTCGGCGGCGGCTTCTACGCGGCGCTCATCTCCCGCACCAAGGGACGGAGCTGACAGGCCATGCGGCGCATCCTCTACCTGGAGCCGGTGGGCGGCATCGCCGGGGACATGTTCCTGGCGGCGGGCATCGACCTGGGCGTGTCCCCGGACGCGCTCGCGCAGGCGCTGTCCGGCCTCAACGTGCCGGGCTGGAAGCTGGCGGTGTCGCGAGCGGTGCGCCACGCCATCAGCGGCACGCACCTGGACGTGGTGCTGGACGCGAAGGAGGCGCACCCGCACCGCGCCTACGCGGACATCCGCCAGTTGATTGAGGCCGCGCCCACGCTGCCGGAGCGCGCGAAGGCGCGGGCCCTGGCGGTGTTCCGCGCCATCGGCGAGGCGGAGGCGAAGGTGCACGGCGTGTCCATCGACGCCATCCACTTCCACGAGGTGGGCGCGGTGGACTCCATCGTGGACATCTGCGGCGCCGCCGTGGTGCTGGAGCTGCTGGGCGACCCGGAGGTGCACGCCGCGCCGCCGCCCCTGGGCAGCGGCACCATCCGCGTGGCGCACGGCCAGATGCCCATCCCCGTGCCGGCCACGCTGGAGCTGTTGCGCGACGTGCCCGTGCGCTTCGAGGGCGTGGGCGAGCTGACGACGCCCACGGGCGCCGCGCTGCTCAAGGTGCTGACGCGGATTGGCCACCCGCCGGACTTCATCGTGGAGAAGGTGGGCTACGGCGTGGGGACGAAGGACTTCCGCGACCGGCCCAACGTGCTGCGCGCGTCGCTGGGCCGCGTGGAGACGCAGGCCACCGAAGGGCTGTGGGTGGTGGAGGCGAACCTGGATGACGCCACGCCGCAGCTCCTGGCGCACCTGGTGGAGCGGCTGTTGGAGGTGGGCGCGAAGGACGCGTGGGTGTCCCCGGTGGTGATGAAGAAGGGCCGGCCGGCGCACCTGTTGGGCGCGCTGGTGGAGGGCGGCCTGCGCGAGGCGGTGGTGGACGCGCTGCTGACGGAGTCCACGTCGCTGGGCGTGCGCTACCACCGGGTGGAGCGCCACGCGCTGGCGCGCGACTTCGTGGAGGTGGAGACGCCCTGGGGCCGGGTCCGCGTGAAGCGCGGCCTCAGGGACGGCCGGGTGCTCAACGCGCACCCGGAGTTCGACGACTGCGTCCGGCTGGCCCGGGCCGCGGGCGTGCCGGTGAAGCAGGTGATGGCCGCCGCGATGGCGGCCCTCACGCCGTGACGCCTAGGCCGGCCGCGCCAGGGTGATGACGCCGAAGGACGCGCCGCCGGGGTCGGCCACGATGGCGATGCGGCCGTAGGGTGAGTCGAACGGCCGCATGAGCACCTTGCCGCCCCTGGCGGTGACGGTGGCGGCGGCCTCGTCGGTGTTGGCCACGGCGAAGGTGATCATCCAGTGGGGCCCCACCTCGGCGGGCGTCTTGTCGTCGAGCTGCATCACGCCCGCCGCCTCGGTGCCGCCCTGCTTCAGCACCCAGTAGTGCATCCGGTCATCCGGCATCTTGTCCGCCGTCATGCCGAAGAGGTCCTTGTAGAAGGCGACGGCCTTGGCGCCGTCGCGCGTCTTGGCCTCGAACCAGGCCACGGCGCCGGGCTCGTTCACCAGGGCCGCACCGGGGAACAGGTTCGGCTGCCAGAAGCCGAACGCCGCGCCGGTGTTGTCCGCGCAGAAGGCCATGCGCCCCGCCTCCATGACGTCCATGGGCTCCAACATCACCTTGCCGCCCAGCTCCTTCAGGCGGGCGACGGAGCGGTCCACGCTCTCCACGGCGAAGTAGGTGTTCCACGCCGGCGGGGGCGGCGCGTCCTTGGGGCGCGGCATCAGCGCCGCCACGAGCTGCCCGTTCTTGCGGGCCATCGTGTAGTAGCCGTTCTGCTGGGACGTGGGGTCGAACGTCCAGCCGAACAGCGCACCGTAGAAGTCCCGGGCCTTCTCCAGGTCCCAGGCCGACAGGTCCACCCAGGACACCGTCCCCGCAGCGTGCTTCGTCATCGCAGGCATCGTCGCTCCCCTCGCAGTGCGCCCGGTGGGACACCGGGGCTACCTGGAAGGTAACAGCGGATTTGCGGTGGACTGAAAGGATTTTCAGTGGTGCTCCGCGTCAGCGGCGGGGCTGACGCGCGAGCCCCTGCGCGAACGCATCCGTGTTGCTCCCCACCACGCACACCGGCAGGTCCTCCACGAGCCCGCAGCGCGCGCCCGCGTCGAGGAAGGGCCGCACGTGCGGCGGCAGCACCACGTACGCGGTCTTCGCGTCCAGGCCGCCCGAAGGCAGGGGCGCGCGGCACTCCGCGGCCAGCGCCTCCGGCGTGCGCGACGCGTAGCCGCTGTTGAACGTCAGCTTCAGCCGGTACGCCTGATACGCCAGCGCGTTCACCAGCGGCTCGTCGTAGCGGCACACCCACTGCACCTGCGGCGGGAAGAGGGCCAGGTGCTGGTAGGAGCCCTTCAGCGCGTCCCACTCCGGGGACTTCAGGCGGTGGAAGCGCACGGGCTTGAAGAGGGCGCTCTTGTCCTCGCGCACGTCGTACGCCTGGAGCGCCAGCGCCACCGCCAGCGCGGCCACGGCCACGGCGGGCACGCCGCGCCACAGGCGCACCACCCCCAGCACCGCGCCAACGACGAGCAGGTAGTGCAGCGGCCAGACGAAGCGGCCGGACGCGCGGAACGCGTTCGTCGCCTTCGTCAGCGGCGCGTACAGCGCGCCCAGGTCCGCCACCGGCTGGCCCAGCCACGTCACGCGCGAGGACAGCGCGTAGAAGGCCATGAGCAGCACCACCGCCGCCGCGGGCAGCACCCGGCGCCAGTCCAGCGCGCGCGCCTCCCGCATGCGCGCGAACAGGCTCACGCACGCCACGG
Organism: Corallococcus sp. AS-1-12; assembly: GCF_020036995.1. Taxonomy (NCBI): domain Bacteria; kingdom Pseudomonadati; phylum Myxococcota; class Myxococcia; order Myxococcales; family Myxococcaceae; genus Corallococcus; species Corallococcus sp. AS-1-12. Next base: position 311,237 of record NZ_JAIQDD010000008.1, read on the forward strand.
CGCCGAGCAGCAGCGCCCCCGCGCCCAGGTAGCCGAAGCCCTCGCCCTGCCGGGGCGCGGCGGGCAGGTCAGGCAACAGGCGCGCCCAGCCCATGGGGTTCACCAGCGTGGCCAGGTCCGCGGAGAAGTCCCCGAAGCCCTCCGCGCCCAGCCCGCCGCCGCCGAAGTAGCCGAAGAGGGCGAACAGCCCCACGTCCAGCGCCGCGATGCCCGCGCACAGCGCCGCGACGCGCGCGGGGCCCAGCTTCCGGCTCCAGGCGAGCCGCACCCCGAGCGCCAGCGTCAGCGGCATCAACATGGCCACCCAGTACGGATGGGTGCCGGACGCGATGGCGTTGAAGAGGGCCGCCAGGCCCAGGCTCCGCGTCGCGGCGCGCGCGTCCGGGATGTCCCGCAGGTTGAGCCACAGCAGGGCCAGCAGCAGCCAGTGCGCGCACAGCGTGGGGTGGCCGAAGCGCGCCGCCATCACCGGCGACAGCGCCAGCAGCGTGCCGCCCAGCGCCATGGGCACCGGACGCGGGGACACCGTCTCCACCAGCCGCGCGCCGAAGTACCCCATCAGCGCGTAGCACAGGGCCAGCCACGGCCCGGTGTACTGGAAGTCCACGGGCAACAGCGGCGAGAGGGGCTTGAAGAGCAGCGCCACCCACGGGTTGCCGTCCGTGAGCGCCACCGACGAGCCGTACGGGTAGAAGTGGTTGGGCGCCGCGCCCAGGGGCAGCGTCCAGTCCGCGTTGCGGAAGAAGAGCCAGCCGAAGATGTGCGCGGCCCAGTCCTCGCGCATCATCCAGTCGATGCGCGTGGGCGGCAGCACCGGCCCGCCGCCCAGCCACAGGAACCAGCCCAGCCCGCCGAGCACCGCCAGCGCTCGCGCCACGACGAGGGCCCGGTGGGAGGTGGACGGGGAGGGCGGGGGGCTCGGGGGAAGGACGGACTGGCTCAAGGCGCGGCGACTGTAGGCGCCCGCTTCCGTGCCCCGCAACCGCGCGCTGCCCCCGTGGAGCTCACGGGCAGTAGCGCGCGTAGCGCAGGCCGCGCGTCGTCTGCAGCGCGCCGCCGTCCGGCGGGTAGTAATAGTGCACGTAGGAGAAGCCCACCTGCACCTGGTCCTGGTCGTCCACGTGGACCGAGGAGTGACCGGGGAACGCGTTCCCGCCGTCCAGTGTCTCCAGGACGAGCGGCGGTGTCGCGCCGGCGGGGGTCGTGCCGTCCAGCGCCTGCACGAGCAACTGGCTGGTGCCCCCCGTCACATCCGCGTTGATGGCCGCGTCGTCCAGCAGCGCGTGGCGGAGGCCCGGGACGGAGGCGCTCCTCGACAGCGCGGGGCCCCGGCTGCGGAAGGCGCCCAGCGCGTAGGACCGCCAGCCGCTGTCCTCCTTCACCCACAGCCGGGCCTCCTGGTCGTCGGAGGCCAGCAGGGAGGGCCGCCCCGTGGAGTCCACCTCCAATGCGATGCGAAGGCGCGGCGAGTTCAAGGGAATCATCCAGTCCAGCGGCTCGGGGAGCCAGGTGCCCGACGCATTGCTCGCGTAGAAGACCTGGCTCTTCGTGCCGAACCCACGCGCGAACACGAGGTGGCCGTGGCCATTGGCATCCACGACCAGCCGCTCGCGGTCGCCCGCGGCACCGAGCGACTCCACCGGCGGCAGGCTCCAGGTGCCGTTGGCGGCCACGGTGCCAAGCAGGTAGCCGTCCAGGGAGGGTTTGGCGATGAGCACGTGGGCCCGGCCCTGCGAATCGAGCGCGATGGCCCTCGCCCAGCCCCGGACCAGGATGTGGAAGGTCCAGGTCCCGCTGGCGTCGGTCGCGTAGCCGACCTGCTCTCCCTGCTGGTACAGCACGCGGTGCGTCCCGTCCGCGGCCACCACCATGTTCACGTCGTAGGCGGTCCACACGTTCCACACCCGCGTCGGCACGTCGCCCGGCCGGGTGGTGCCGATGTGGAGGTTGGAGTTCTTCGAATAGGCGTAGTGGCCCACGCCCTGCGCGTCGAAGACGAACGTGGCGGTGAGGGCGTCGATGCCCTCGTCCACCACCTGCGTCGTCCAGCCCGGCCCGGCGCCGCACACCCCACCATCCGTGCCCCCGTCCGGGTCGCCCTCCGCGCCGGCGTCGGGGTGGGTGACCACCAACTGCACGCAGGTGCCGGCGGCGTTCCGGGTCACCTGTCCCTGCCCGGGACTGGAGACCCCGTTCGTGCAGATGGGGTCGCAGCCGGCCAGCAGGGCGGTGGCCACGGCGGCGCTCGACAGCGCGGTGTACACGAGGAATGAACGGGACACGGGAGGGACCGTCAGGGCTCGAGGTTGGCGCGGTGGGCGCGGACAGCGGCGCACCCACGCACGGACACGGTCGGGCCCAACGGCCCGCGTCCGCTAGCGCCTCAGGGAAATCTCCAGGCCGTACTGCTTGTCCATGCCGGTGTGGCCGTTGGCGGTGACGCGATCCATGCCCACCCGGGCCGAGAGCCGCAGCGGCATGCCCGCGAGCCGCCCCATCACGCCCGCGGCCACGTGGCCGGTGAGCATCGCCGGGTCCGCCTGGCGGAAGCCCGGCGCCGTGAGGCCCAGCAGCCCCCAGCCCAGGCCCACCTCCGCGAACAGCGGCGTGTTCGCGGGGCGCTCCAGCCCCACCAGCCCCTCCACCGTGAAGCGGTGCAGGCGGATGCCGTCCCGGGACGCGAGCGGCGTGACGCCATACGCCCCGCGCACGCCGTAGTAGAGCAGGTCCACGGAGGACGGCGTGCGCCACGACAGGCTGGGCCCGGCGGCGAACTTCGCCAGCCCCAGCGGCGAGCGCCCCGCGCCCAGGCCCAGCTCCAACCGCGACGTCCAGTCGGACGGCGCCGCCACGGCCAGCGGCGAGCGCGCCCCGCCGATGACGGACGGCTGGAAGGGGTCGCCGAAGTCCACCGGCACCAGCCCCACGGCGGCGACGTATTCGTCGTAGAACGACCGGTCCAGCGGAACGGCGAACAGGCCCCGGCGGAGCGCCTCCTCCGCGGGACCTCTTTCCTGGAGCTCGCGCGGGCGCAGCTTCGGCGTGCCCGAGGACACCTGCGCCAGCGTGATGCGCGCCTCCGCGTCCGGCGCGCGCACCCAGTACACGTCGCGCAGCGGCAGCAGGATCTGCGTCCACTGCTCCTTCGAGCGCCGCACGTCCACCAGCCGCTGGCCGTCCGCGTCCTCCACGGAGAGGCGCGCGTACTCGAAGCCGGCGGGGAAGGTGACCCGGGGCCCTTCGGGCGCGGGGCCCACCAGCGGGCGGCGGGGCTCGGCCGTGGGCGCGAAGGCGTTGACGGACAGGCGCGCGGGCATGCCCTTCACGCCGTGCAGGGACGCGGCCACGAACGCGGCCAGCTCGCTGTACTCCACCTGGCCGTCGCCGTTGATGTCCGCGCCGCCCAGCAGGCCGGAGCGGGCCACGTGGCTGAAGACGCCCGCACGGATGCGGGACCACTCGTGCGTCTCGCCATCCTCGCTCTCCGCGAAGAGGGCGCCCACGTGGGGGCGCGACGCCAGTTGCTCGCGCGCGAGCACGCCGCGCAGCTCCGCCAGCACCGCCGCGTCCGGCGTCCCGCCTCGGCTGCCCACCACGCCGGAGGCGCGGCACGCATCCGCGATGACGTGCACGTAGTCCGCACCCAGCGGATCCACGAGCTCCGAATAGAGGCTGCCGCGGTCCAGGCGCGCGTCGGCGAGCGTGAAGTAGGCGCGGCCCGCGTCGTCCGTGTTGCCGTGACCCACGTAGACGATGAGCACGTCCGTCTGGCGTCCCGCCGCGTGGTCCGCGAGCGCCGCCGCCTGCAGCCGCTTCACGGCCTGCTCCACCGCGGCGCGCGTGGGCGGCTGCGCGGACTTCAGCGCCAGGCTGCCGCTCTTGCGCGTGGGCTCGTCCGGGTCCACGAGCAGCGTGGTCTCCACGCCCAGCCGCTTGAGCGTCTCCGCCCACAGCACGCCGTCGTCGTCCGCGTAGCGCAGCGGCGCGAGCGCGGGGTCGTCACTGCCGTTGTGGGCAATGACCAGCGCGCGCCGCACGGTGTCCGCGACCGCCTCCGGCGCCGCCGCCAGCAGCGCCACCCCCAGGAGGACTTCCAGCTTCTTCATGGAGATTCCTTTACCCGGACCTCCTGCCTGAGCACCACCACCCCCTCCGCCGTGCCCTGACGGAGGGCCGCCAGGGTGGCGTCCGGGTGCGCGGAGAACGTCGCGGTGACCTCCGCCATATCGGCGCCCGCGGGCAGCGCGACCGTCAGCTCCAGGGGGCGCTCCTCGCCGGCCTTGCCGCTGAGCAGGAAGGGGCCGTTGACCTCCTCGCGGCCGCCGGCGCGCACGCGCACCGCGACGTGGGTGTAGGGCGGGCGGGCACCGGCCGCGAAGGCCAGCGTGGCGCCCGGGGTGCACGCGGCCCCGGCGCGCAGCTCGCGCAGGGCCTGGCCGGGCTTCGCGCAGAAGACGCGCAGGACGGCCTGGGCCACCGGCGCGGGGGGCGCGACCGGGTCATGGCTGGCGCCCCGGACGCTGAACTCGGGCTCGGTGGGTTCGGTGGCGGCGGTGGGCGCGACGGACGAGGGCGTCACCACCACCGCGAGGAACAGGGCCGCGAGCGTGGCGCCGAGCACCGCGAGGGTGGGCCACCGGGCGGGGGCGGCGTCCGGGGGCGAGGCGGCGGTGAGGGCGGCTTCGAGCCCCGCGGCGGTGAGTGTCTCCAGCTCCGTGGCGGTGGGGGTGTCCGTCTGGCCGGATTCGAAGACGCGGTGGGCGCGGGCCCACTTGTCGTAGCGGGCGCCGCAGCGGGCGCAGGCGTGGGCGTGGCGCAGGAGCCGCGAGGATTCGGGGGTGGACAGCTCCCCCAGGGACCAGCGCGTCAGTCCCGCGTCCACATGTCGCTCGTACCACTTCATGGGAGGCTCCCGAATGGGATGGCGCACAGCAGGGCCAGGGTGGCGAGCAGGGCGCCCCACTGCAGGCGTCCCGGCACGACATCGCTGTCCAGCCAGCCCGAGTCCTTCAGGTGTTCGGTGAACTGCAACCGCAGGCGGCGTTCGCGCACCCGCACCTCGCCGCGGGTGAGCTGGAGCTGGTCGGCGGCGGACTCCTGGGACAGGCCGTCCATGAAGCGAAGCTGGGCCAGGGCGCGCCCTTCGGCGGGCAGGGCCTCCAGGAAGCGGCGCACGATGGAGCGGACCTCGGCGCCCAGGGCCTCTTCCTCCGGGCTCTTGCCCTCGGTGGGGGCGTGGGTGAGCTCCGGGGCGTCATCCAGGGGGATGGCCTCCCGGGCCACGCGGCCGGAGGCGCGCATGAGGTCGATGGCGGTGGAGCGGGCGACGGTGAGCAGGAAGCCCAGGTAGGGGCGCACGCCGTCGTAGGCCTGGCGCATGTGGGGGCGGAAGGCCCGCACGAAGGTCTCCTGGTGCGCGGCGTCCAGGTCCAGGGGCGTGAGCGAGACGGAGCGCGTGCCGGTCTCCGAGTGGACGGCGAAGCGCCGGGACAGGTAGCGCAGCACTTCTGGCGAATAGGCGCGGTAGACCTGGGTGAGCACGGCGGTGTCACCCCGGCGGAAGGCCTCCAAGACTGACCGCTCGGTTCCAGGCAGCACGCGGAATGCTCCGTGTCATGGAGGCGCCCGGCCGGGCCCCTTCTGGAAATGAGATACGAAATGACCCCGAAATCCGGGTCGTCCCCACACGCACGGCGCGCGTTTTATTGAGCCGGGCCCGGAGATGGTTGCGAATTGGGGAGGGTCTCCGGCGCCGGAGGCTGTGGGTGCGAATCCTGCATCGAGCCAGGGGGAGGTTCGCGGAAGCAGGGGAGGCGGAAGCCGTCACCCTGCCCGCGGAAAAAATTGGAGGCCGAAACCCACGCGGATGAACAGCTCCCGGGTGGGGACGGCCTCCGTAGAGAGAGCGGTCCAGTGACCTGCTCGAAAAGTAAGGCGCTCGGTGCTCGAAAGCAAGGACAGCTCACAGCGGGTGGCGGCACGTCTCCTGGAGTTCTTCGAGGCTTGGACCGCCTGGTTCCGAGGGCTCTGGGAGGTGGGAACGGTGCTCAGCCTCCGTGAGCTGTTGGAGGCGGTGGAAGCCGTCCCGGCGGGCGTGCTCTCCGACAAGGCGGTCGAGTGGCTGGCGAACGAATTATCCCGAGCGCTGGGGCCCGATGAAGGCATCTCACCGCAGTCCCGGAGCCTGCTGCAGCGGCTGCTCGGCTCGCCGTTGAGGCCCCGCTCGGGGGAGCTGCCCGCGGTGCACCGTCTCACCGAGGAGATTGATGCGTCATATCTGTCCCGCTGGGCGGAACAGCTCGCGCTGGGCATCCCGGTGAAGCCAGAGCGGGTGGCCCGCGCCGTCGCCTCCCATCTGCTGGATGCGGGGTTCAGCCCCGACTTCCTCCATCGCTGGCTGACGTACCGACTCGTCCATTCCACGCAGGTCTATCGTCTATCGGAGCTGCTGGAGGAAGCGCATGCCCTGGCCCGGACGCCGCCCTCTCGCTTCCAGGTCCTCTTGACCGTGCGCAGCGCGCTGGGGCTCCAGGGGCCTCTGCCTCGAGAATGGTGTGACGCGCCCTTGGTCTCGAAGTGGCTCATCGCGAATGGGTTCGACGCCACCCACGTCCGGCAAGGCGGAGGCTGGTTGCTGACGGTTCATGCCCGCGATGCCTTCTCCGCCGCGGAACAGGCTTCGGAGACAGTAGAGAAGTTGGCCGCGCGGCTCCTCATTGGAACAGGCCATCAGATGCGGCATGGCGAGCACGCATATGTCGAAGGCAGCCGGCAGCCGCTGCCGCTCCGCAGGCATCGGCGGGTCGAGGTCCGCAGTCTGGAGCGTCAGGACCAGCTCTTCGCGTCCGGGCCTTTCAGCCGTGTGGATGCGGCCTTCGAGTTGCTCGGTCAGTTGGATGCGCCCGCCGTGGTCGCGGTGGCCGCTGGCTGGGCCTCCATCGAAGCGTTGCTGGTCGCACCCGAGGATGGCCAGAAGGCACCTGCGGGGGACCGGTTGGCCGCCCTGGTGGCGTGTTCGTTTCCCAGGGCGGAGCTGACATTGCTGGCATCCCTCCAAAGCAAGAGCAGCGCCAGTCCCCTCCAGGAGCAACTCCTGAAGTGCACGAGCAATCACGAGCGCGCATCCCGAATGTTGGAAGCCATCCAGCAAGCGCGGTCGCTCCCCTGGGAGGGACCTGTCTGGAGCCACCGGGCGGCGGTCGCACGGATGGAGGGACTGCTCAAGGACCCACGCAAGAAGTTGAAGGACGTGGAGGGCTACGCGGTGCGGGCATTCCGCCGGCTCTATCGTCAGCGAAACCTGGTGCTGCACGGTGGGCAGACGAACGCAGTGGCTCTCCGCGCCAGCCTGCGGACGGCGGCGCCGTTGATTGGCGCGGGCATCGACCGCATCGCGCATGCATGGTTCCGCCATGGCGTTCAGCCCCTGGAGCTGGCCGTGAAGGCCCGTCACCGGCTGGACCTGCTGGAGCCCAAGGAGCCCCTGGCGATCCTGGATCTGCTGGAGTAGCGCGGCGTGGGCCGCTCAGGCTTCTGCGTCCAGCGCTGCGCCCGTCCACCATCCCGGAGCGGTCTCCTTCCAGCGCAGGGGGGAGGAGCGGCCGAAGAGCTCCACCAGTGTCTGCTCCATCCGGGCCCGGGCCTCCTCGAAAGAAGTGGATGGGGTGCTGTCGAGCAGCCTCCCATCCGTGACGCCTTCCTGGGTGTAGATGGCGTAGCGCCAGCCCTCGGTGGGCTTGGGGTGGTAGAGCACGACGGAGCGGAGCGCTTCATTCGCCAGGATGTGGCTCATCCCCCGGGTCTTACCTCGGGCGCACGACGCTTATGGGAACGCGTCCACCACGGTGTAGCCCGCGGTCCGGGGAAGGAGCGCGGCGCCGGGCTTGGAGCCCGTCTCCAGTGGCCAGAAGCCATCGTCGTTCCCCAGGACGAAGCAGACCGGGTAGGTGTGGCCGTCCGGCGTCTCCGCTCGCGTGTAGCGGCCCATGACCCGTTCTCCCCCTGTCCACAGTCGTCCGTAGAGCAGGGTCCCCTTCGGAAGCCCGCCGCGTTTTTCCTCCTGGACGCTGACGATGTCGCCGTCATGCACGGAGAGCATGAGCATGGCATCCAGGCGGTCGGGATAACGGATGTCGACCGTGATGGCTGCCTTCGCATCCCGCCGCAGCTTCAGCGCTTTCATCGCCTCCAGCGCCTCCGTGGGGCATCGCTGGGGTTTGGGCACCACCTGTGCACCCGCGCAGGCAATGAGGGTTGTCGCCGCACCGACAGCCAACGTGCAGCCGCGTGACAGTGAACGTCCGCGGACAGGTGGGTCCTGCTTCAAGGGAATGCTCATGAGGTCCTTCTCCGGCGGGAGCGGCGCAGGGGAAGGAGGGGCCGCTCCGGACGCGGCAGCTTGGTCGGGCGCAAGCGCCCGCGCCACGGGAGGCGGGGAAGGGCGAACTGGCGCATTGATGTCGGACCTTGAAAAGAGTCCCAGGCTCCAGCCCAACCAGACCATGAACAGCACGCATGCGAATCCCACGGCACCCTGACGCCACAGGGTCCGCCACGTCCGTCGGCGGCGCACCGTGCTCGCGGCCAGGATGGCCTTGGCCTCCGCCCGAGCGACATGACGCGGAGACCGGCGCCGCAGCTCGCGTGCTTCGCGGAGGCGTTGAACCCGGTCCAGACGCTGAAGGCGTGCGTGCTGGAGCGGCACCTCCTGACCCGGTGCCACCGGTCCCACCATCCCGGGCGCCTCCTGCGTCGTGCGTGAGGAATCCGAGGGAGGTGTGGCCCAGTCGAACAGGGGCAGGTCCCAGGTGGTATCCGCATGGGCCAGGACCTGATGCAGTTCGGAGGCCAGAGCGGAGGCGCTCGGAGGCCGTGCTTCGGGCGCGAACGCGAGCAGGCGGCTGACGAGCGAAGCCAATGCCCTCGGCACCAGCGGGTTGGGCCATGCGTGTTCAGGCCCTTCAACTTCCATTGGGAGCGCCGGATAGCTGTCGGTCATCAATCGATGGAAGGTGACGCCCAGGGCGTACAGCTCATCCGCCTCGCCATAGCGAGGACACTCCTGTGACGGAGCCGCCATCCGCCAGCGGTGGAGCTGGGGACTCAAGTAGTGAGCCGTGCCAGGAGGAAGCTGGCCCGTTCCGGTCAGGGGCTTCGCTTCGGGATGCCAGCCCGCTCCCCAGTCCAGAAGGGTGAGCCGTCCACCGGGCTGGACGTGGAGGTTGTCGCCTTTGACGTCGCGGTGCAGGACACCGTGCTGGTGCGCGAAGGCCAGGACCTCCGCGGCCTGGATGAACAATGCGCTCACCTCGTGGGCCGTGGGGTTGCGAGTGCGGGCCCATTCATAGAGCGACTCACCCTCCACGTGCTCCATCACCAGGAAAGGGTAGTTTCCGGACCCTGACCGCCATGCCCCGGCCTCCATGAGGCGAGGCACCCCCAAATGCCGCAGGCGGGACAGCACCTCCGCTTCGCGTGAGAACCAGGGGCTGTCGGGCTGTCGCGCCAGCTTCAGGGCGTACCGCCTGCCGCGAGGCCGGTGGTTCGCCTGAACGACGTAGACCGTGCCGTACCCGCCTGATGCCACCCGACGGAGGACGCGCCAGGGACCGATAAGGGTCCCCGGTGGAAGCGCATCCACCATCAGCAGCAAGGAAGGTCGGGCAGGGCCGTGGGCCTTCTTGCCGGGCTGGGTGGAGGCATGATGCTGTTCGCCGGGCGGTGCCTCGTGCGGGCTCATGGCGCCACCTCTTCCCAGCGGACGCCGCGTTTACCCTTCGAGTCCAGCAACTCCAAGGTGTAGTGCGTGCCAGCAGGCAGGTCCGGAAGCGCGCGCCATTCCACCACCACGGTGGCCTGCTCCCCAGGCGCCAGGTGATTCACCTGCATGAGCAGGGGGAACTCACGGGCCGGCGGTGCATTGGACCCGCGTGGTGTCATCCGCGCGAACCCCGGTATCCAGGGGGCGCTCCCCACGGTGTTGATCAGCAATGTCGACAGGGCACGGGTGCTTTCCGTGCGGTAGAGCACATGAGGGCGTTTGGCGAGCATCCCCGGGCTCACGGACGGATCCCGGAGGTAAGCCACCGCGACGCCGCCAGGGGTGACATCCCCCATCAACACCGCGCCGCCCAGCCCACTGCGCGCGCACTGTGCCCGCAGCGGCGCGAGCCCTGCCTCGGTGACCGCGCACCGGGCCCGCAGGTCCGCGAGCTCCTTCCCCAGATCCTGCGCGGTGCGCTCCTGCCGGAACACCTCCACCTGTGAATCCACCTCCGCCGCCACGGTCGTGAGCACGAAGCCCACCTGTGCCGGAGCGCCGGGCCCGGCGAAGCGCACGGTGAGCACGGGCTCCCTGCCCGCGGGGATGTCCATGGACGCCTTCAGGACGAGCACGTCCTCATGCGCCGCCACGCGGGTGAAGAAGGGCGCGAGCACGCTCCGGTCCACGGACTCCGGAACGATGGGCGCATCGAAGGTGACGGTGGTCACTTCATGGGCCGCGACATGCAGCGGATGCAGCACCGGAGGCTCCTCCGCGCGCAGCGTGAGCTGCCGGGCCTTGCGCTCCCGGGGCACGGGAGTGCGGGACTGCGCCGCCGCCGTGGCGCCCAGCAGGACCGTCAGCACCAGGGGAATGGCCGAAGTGGACAGCGACATCACGGGTCACCTCCATCCTTCAAACCTAACAGATAGGGGTGACACGCACGGGGATGCACGGGCCTGGATAGGCTCTGGATGCGGCGGCTGGACAAGGAAAAACCAGCCTACCTCAAGCGTCTTTGAGAGGAAGGCCTACCTAAGAACGCCGGCCCGTCTTCCGCGCGAAGAACTCGCGGTTGAACGTCGCCACTCCCCACCTGCGCGGGTCATCCGGGAAGTCCTCCTTCGCCAGGGACTCGTCGCTTTGTTCCGCCAGCCAGCGGCTGAACTCCTCCCGCGACGCGAAGGTCCGCTTCGGCTTGGAGTCTCCCTGGAGGTACCGGTGGCCCTGCGCGTACGTGCCATCCCCGGACCGCCACAGCGCGCGAGACACGCCCTCGCGCGGGTCGACCGTGATGGACAGGTCCGCTCCCGCGTCCAGCAGCTCCGCCACCCGCTGCGCCAGCGCGCGTCCGTACTTGCGCGAATCGAAGCGGGCCTCCGCGCGGGCTTGCTCCTTCGCCTCGTGCTCCCGCGTGGCCGCGTCCGTCATCTGGAGGCGCGGCGCCGCGTGCGCGTCACAGACGATGGACAGCGAGACGTCCCCCAGCCCGGACGCGGACGCGTGATGCCGCTGCATCAGCGCCTGGACCTGGGCCCGTGGCGCTTCCGGCAATGAACCGAACGTCAGCGCTCCGTCCGGCGCCGTGAAGAGCAACGTGTCATCCAGCAGCTCCCCTCGATGCTTCAACGAAGCGGACAGCTCGATGCGGGCCAGCCCGCGGGTCTCGCGCTCGGCGCGCAGCCAGCGGACGATGTCGGAGTCTTCGGTCAGCGGGGAGGACATGGCTTGCTCCAGGACTCTGGCACGGCGTGAACCTGCCATGACCTGAAACGAAAGACTGACATTCCTGTCGCGCTTCGGCGCTGTCCCAACACCCCGAGACGTGCGAAGCCCTGGCGCCCGCATCCTGCGAATCCTGGCCGTGGGCTTGCAGTGCGTGCCGCCAACACCCAACGCCGTCGGATGACGGCCTCTTCTCCCTGGACGACATGACTTCACGACGCTTCATCGCATCGCTGGTTCTGACCTTCTGTCTGGGCGCATTGCCGGCGGCGGCCCAGGAGCCCAAGGGCTCCGGGCTCGCGCTGGGCGCGCGCGGCGCCATTGGCATTCCCGTGGGTGACGCGTTCGCGGAGAGCGCGCTGAAGGACACCTTTGGCAGCACGGTGGCGCCGCAGGTGGACCTCTCCTACTTCTTCAACCGGCAGCTCTCGCTGGGCGCCTACTTCCAGTACGGCATCGGGTCCGGACCGGGCGACCAGTGCGAGGACGGCGTGAACTGCAAGAGCACGGTCCTGCGCTTCGGCATCGACCTGGACTACCACTTCCGTCCGGACGGCTTCTTCTCGCCGTGGGTGGGCGTGGGCGTGGGCTACGAAATCGGGAAGGTGGAGATGGGGGAGGGCGCCGCGAACTCCTATCTGAAGCTGGAGGGCTATGACCTGGGTCACGCCCACTTCGGCGTGGACCTCCAGCTCACCCGCTCCATCGCGGTGGGGCCCTACATCTCCGCGTCCGTGGGGCAGTACCGCGAGGGAACGGTCCGGCTTGGCGGTTCGGCCGAAGTCAGCAACGACCTGTCCGACGACGCGAAGCAGCTCCACGTCTGGATCCAGCCGGGCGTGCGCGTGCAGTTCCGGCTGTAGTCCTCACGTCTCCTGTGACGGAGGCGTGGGCGCGGGCAGGGGGTAGAGGACGCGGTAGTCGATGCGGTGGTGGTAGGCGGCCAGATACGGCGCCCCCGCGATGTCGATGACCACCTGCTGGGGAGGCGTGGGCTGCTGGTTCATCCACGCCTCCGCCTCCTCCTTCGCGGCGAAGGACAGGCCTGAAGGCGGGCGCCGCTGGTCCGCCATCTCCTGGAGATAGAACTCAAGGCGAGGCTGACGGCCCAGGGCCCTCCACCCGCTCGTGGGATTGAAGAAGACCGAGTAGTACTCATCCGCCACCAGGATGGAGGCAAACACCGGTGGACGTTTCTGGGCCATCAGCCAGGCATCGGCATCCTGCCGGGTGTCGAACCGGGCAATGGCAAGCGGCGGCGCGTAGGCTTCGAGGTTCCGGACGTAGTCCTCGAAATCAGCAACCTGCCCCGTCGCGTCGATGAATTGGAGGGCAGCCGCGGCGGTGCGGATGGCCTCCTCACTTCCAGGAGTCTTCGGAGCGTCGTCGAGCAGGACCCGCCCGAGTATCTCCATCTGGTCGAAGAAGTGCATCCTGGTGCGCTCTGCGCCGGTGACACGGATGGCGTCGTGAGAAGCAATGCGGGTGCGAGCAGGATGAGCCCCGCGCCCGCTGAGACGACGACGAACAAGTCATGTCACCGTGAAGCGCTTCAGAACGCGGAGCCGTTCGCCTTGGTGCCCGGGGTCGGGGCGGAGTCCAGGTTCCAGGTCCCCGTGGCGCTCAGGTCCGGGGACCTGTTGAACGACCGGCCCGACGTCACCGGCACGTTGGCGCTCTGGTACGAGTGGCTGTCCTGCACCGTCCCGTCCGGGCGCACCAGGTACACGATGTCACCCGCTCCGTAGGACGTGCCGTTCCACTGGTTCGTGCCCCGGTCGAACCGCAGCCCGTAGCCGTTGTTGTTCGCGTACGTCGCGTACTGCGCCCCCGCCGGCACCGCGGACAGCCCCGAGTACACCACGTACGCCTTGCCCGCCGGCAGCACCGTGCCCGACGCGAACGTGTGCCGCGGCGCCCCGGACTGGTACGACGACGCGTCGTGGATCTTCCAGCCGCTCAGGTCCACCGCCGCCGTCCCGGAGTTGTAGATCTCCACGAACTGCTGGTCGTAGTCCGGCGTCCCCGAGGAGCCGGCGGACGGCTGCGGCAGGTACTCGTTGATGAACACCAGCGGCACCGGCCGCGTCAGCGTGAACACCCCGTCGCTCACGTCCGCCACGTCCGCGCGCGCCGCGTCCGCCACGCGCACCTTCGCGGAGGTGGAGGACTCGCTCGGCACCGTCCACGCGTAGCGGCCGGTGGACGCCGTCACGTTCGACGCCACCGAGCGCCACACTGTCCCGTCCAGCGTGTACGTGATGTTCACCTGCGACACGTTGCTGGACGTCCAGGTGATGTTGAACGACGTGCCCGCCTGCAGCGTCTCGCCGCCATTGGGCGCAGTGACCCGCACGCTGCCCGGCTGCGCGGCCGAGCCGAAGTTGAAATCGCTGAAGATGGGGTAGTGGTCCGACGTGGTGCTCTTGTAGCTGACGATGCTCGGCTTGAGCACCTTCGTGGAGTCCGCCACGTGGTACGCCGCCAGCTCGTTCGTCACCAGTTGATGGTCGATGAACTGGCTGTTGCTCACCGTCGAGCGCTCCCCGGACTCCGACAGCGGCTGGGTGAGGAACTTGTAGCGCGCGGCATCGTTCACCAGGTTCAGGTACGGCGACTCGTAGGGCGTGTAGATGGACGCGTCCACGTCGTCGTTCCAGTCACCCAGCACCATCACGTTCTGCGTCGGCAGGTTCGTGTCCAGGTAGTCCTTGAGGCACACCGCCGCGCCCTTGCGCCGCAGGTACGAATCCGAGTCCGCGTACGCCTTCATGTGCAGCACCATCACCGTCAGGTCCACCGGCGAGGAGCCCCGGAGCACCTTCAGGTCCACGCGCAAGGGCGGCCGGTAGGCGAAGTCCGGCGCGCAATCCGTCAGCACGACGTTCGCGCTCACCAACTCCACCGTGCTCGTCTTGTAGAGCAGGCCCACCTTCTGGGCCGTGGAGCCGTACCAGCCATCACCCGCGAGCAGGCCGCTGTAGCCGTTGAGCCCCGCCTTCAACGAGTTGAACGCGTCCACGCCGACGATCTCCGCCACGCCCAGCACGTCCGGCCCCGCGTCCGCGATGACCGCCGTCGCGTTGGTCAACTGCAGCGCCTCGTCCGTGGGGCCCTCGGCCGTGGAGCCGAACCATTCAATGTTCCAGTTGCCCACCTTCAGCGGCACCGCCGTCGGCTGCGTCCCGCCATCCGTCTTCGTGCCGCCATCCGTGCCGCCATCCGTCTTCGTCCCGCCGTCCGTCACCGGGCCGCCGTCGGGCAGCTCGCCGGTCGACGTGGTCAGGGGCAGCCGGAGGACCGCCTCCGCGTGGGCGCCGTTGGCGTCCTCCACCCGCGCCGTGAACTCATACAGCGCCGGGCCAAACGGCGTGCCCGTCAGCACCCCGTCCTCCGTCAGGCTCAGGCCCTCCGGAATCGCGCCGCCCACCTGGGACCAGGTCAGCGGCGGCGCCCCGCCCGTGGCGGTGAAGGTGAAGGTGTAGGCGCTGCCCTCCTTCGCGTCGGGCAGCGGCGACGTCGTGGTGATGACCGGCGCCGGCCACACGCGCAACGCGTAGCCCCGCGCGTGCTGCAGGCCCTTCGCGTCGCGCACCCCCACCGTCAGCGACCACTCGCCGGCCGTCGTCGCGGGGCCCACCAGCCGCCCGCTGTCTCCATAGAAGGAGAAGCCCGGCGGCACCTGGTCCACCGAATACGTGAGCGGCGCCGCGCCCCCCGTCGCCGTCAGCACCTTCTCGTAGGCCGTTCCCACCGTGGCCGCCGGCAGCGTCACCTGGGGCAGCACCGGCCCGGATGACTCCGCCTCGTTGGAACCACAGGCCACCAGCGCGAACAGGGACGTGAGCACGACGAGCGAGGACAGCGCTCGCAAGGACCGGGACGACATAGAGGAACGCTCCAGCACCGGGCCCGCCCCAACGCGGCCTTCCCGGAAGAGGGCACGCACCTTAACGTGTCCGCCATCCGACTGTCGCGCGCTCCCCCCTCTTGCACCCCGGCGGAGCCCCTGACGCACTGCCACACGGCAATCGATGGCGCGCTCCGCCGTCCTACATGGACAGCGCGGAAGGCTTTGCGCGCCGTCCACACGTGCAGTTGGATGGGTTCGAGCAGACGGAGGAGACACGTCATGGCCGAGAAGTGGGACAGGCAGTTGATGGACTTCCTCAAGCGCACCGGCGAGGACCTCAAGCGCACCACGGACGACCTCCGCGGCGAGGCCGAGCGCCTCCTCAAGGAGGTGAAGGACCCGGAAAAGCAGGCCAAGGTGAAGGAAGGCCTCGCGCAACTGCGCACCTGGGCCGCCGCCACCACCAAGACCGCCGCGGAGAAGATTGAGACCGCCGTGCGCCGCGTGGAGACCTCCGTGGAGGAGGCCTTCAAGCCCGGCTCCACCTCCGGCGCCGACTCCACCCCTCCGCCCGCCGCCGAAGCCAGGGCTCCCAAGGCCGCCCCCCAGCAGGAGGCCGCCCCCAGCCGCCCGCCCCGCGCCAAGGGCGCCGGCGCGTCCAAGGGCGGCAACAAGTCCATCGGGCGCAAGAAGACCGCGGGCGCTCCCGCCGCCGCCAAGGGCGCCCGGGCCCCGAAGAAACCAGCTTCCAAGAAAACGCTAGGCCGCAAGAAGCCCGCGCCCGGGACGTGAAGTTCCGCTGCCCATGAAGTCGCGCCTGCCCGCACGCCGGGCATGCGCGACCGCCCCGGGTCCTGTTGGATCGCTCCCCGTCGCGTGAGATAGTGCGCGCCGTGTCGGGTACCAATGACAAGGGCAGCATCCAGACGGACATCGGGCAGGACGTGATCGACGAGGCGGTTCGCAGCGTCGAGCGTCGGATGGACGGAGACGCGGACAGCGCGGGCGCGGAGACGGAGGTGGAGCTGGACGTCTCCCCCCCGGCCGCCGAAGCGGAGGCCTCCACCCCCGAAGTCGCTCCCCCCACCGAGGACGCGGCCGCGCTCCGCCAGGAGGTGGAGTCGCTGCGCGCGCAGTTGGAGTTCAGCCAGACCAAGGCCCGCGAGACGCTGGAGCGCCTGAAGGAGGCGCACGAGCGCGCCAAGGACTTCCAGGACCGGGCCATCCGCTCCGCCGCGGACCTGGAGAACTACCGCAAGCGCGCGCAGAAGGAGAAGGAGGACGTCCAGAAGTTCGGCGTGGAGAAGCTCCTCAAGGACCTGCTCCCCGTCGTGGACAACATGGACCGCGCGCTCGACGCCGCGGGCAAGTCCCCCGACTTCGACAGCTTCCAGAAGGGTGTGGCCATGACGCGCAAGTCCTTCGAGGACTCGCTCGCCCGCCACGGCGTGAAGGGCTTCTCCGCCAAGGGCCAGCCCTTCGACCCGCGCCTGCACGAGGCCATCCAGCAGGTGGAGTCCGCGGACGTCCCGGCGGGCCATGTCCTCTTCGAGGTGACGCGCGGCTTCTACCTCAACGAACGCCTGGTGCGTCCCGCCATGGTCGTCGTCGCCCGCGCGCCGGAAGCCGCCGTGCCCGCGGCCGCAACGGAAGCACCGAAGGCCTCTGAAGAAAGCGGCGCGGAGCCCCAGACTTCCGCGCCGTCCGACAGTTCCTCCGGGGGGGAGCAGTAGTCATGGCGAAGGTGATTGGAATCGACCTGGGCACCACCAACTCCTGCGTCGCCGTCATGGAAGGCGGCGAGCCGGTGGTCATCCCCAACAGCGAAGGCAGCCGCACCACGCCCTCCATGGTGGGCTTCACCGACTCCGGTGAGCGCCTGGTGGGGCAGATCGCCAAGCGGCAGGCCATCACCAACCCGGAGAACACGGTCTTCGCGGCCAAGCGCCTCATCGGCCGCAAGTTCGACTCGCCGGAGGCGAAGAAGGCCATTGGCGTCTCCTCGTTCAAGGTGGCCTCCAGCCCCAACGGCGACGCGTGGGTCGAGATCCGGGGCAAGGGCTACAGCCCGCCGGAAGTCAGCGCCATCGTGCTGATGAAGATGAAGCAGACGGCGGAGGACTACCTGGGTGAGCCCGTCACCGAGGCCGTCATCACCGTCCCCGCCTACTTCAACGACAGCCAGCGCCAGGCCACCAAGGACGCGGGCCGCATCGCCGGCCTCAACGTGCTGCGCATCATCAACGAGCCCACGGCCGCGGCGCTCGCGTACGGCCTGGACAAGGTGAAGGACGCCACCACGGAGCGCGTGGCCGTCTACGACCTGGGCGGCGGCACGTTCGATATCTCCATCCTGGAGCTCACCGCCGGCGTGTTCGAGGTCAAGAGCACCAACGGCGACACGTTCCTGGGCGGCGAGGACTTCGACCAGCGCCTCATCGACTACCTGGCCAAGCGCTTCGCGGAGCAGAACAACGGCCTGGACCTGCGCAAGGACCGCATGGCGCTCCAGCGCCTGAAGGAGGCCGCGGAGCGCGCCAAGCACGAGCTGTCCAGCGCCCCGGAGACGGAGGTCAACCTCCCGTTCATCACCGCGGACGCGTCCGGCCCCAAGCACCTCACGGAGACCGTGGACCGGTCCACCTTCGAGGCGCTGGTCGCGGACCTCATCGACCGCTCCATCGAGCCGTGCCGCATCGCGCTCAAGGACGCGGGCATCACCGCGCAGGCCATCAACCAGGTCCTCCTGGTGGGCGGCATGACGCGCATGCCGCGCGTGCAGCAGAAGGTGAAGGAGTTCTTCGGCAAGGAGCCCCACAAGGGCATCAACCCGGATGAGGTCGTCGCCGTGGGCGCCGCCATCCAGGGCGGCGTGCTCAAGGGCGAGGTGAAGGACGTCCTCCTGCTGGACGTCACGCCGCTGTCGCTGGGCGTGGAGACCGCGGGCGGCGTCTTCACGAAGATCATCGACAAGAACACCACCATCCCCTGCAAGAAGGGCCAGGTGTTCTCCACCGCGGTGGACAACCAGCCGCTCGTGTCCGTGCACGTCCTCCAGGGCGAGCGCGAGATGGCGGCGGACAACAAGACGCTGGCGCGCTTCGAGCTGGTCGGCATCCCGCCCGCGCCGCGCGGCGTGCCGCAGATTGAAGTGTCCTTCGACATCGACGCGAACGGCATCGTGCACGTGAGCGCGCGCGACCTGGGCACCGGCAAGCAGCAGCAGGTGCGCGTGGTGGGCAACTCCGGCCTGTCCGAGGCCGAAATCCAGGCGATGATCAACGACGCCCAGTCGCACTCCGCGGACGACAAGAAGAAGAAGGAGCTGGCGGAGCTGCGCAACAACGCGGACGGGCTCATCTACACCACGGAGAAGAGCCTGGAGGAGTACGCCAACCTCCTGTCGGAGAAGGACCGCGGCGAAATCCAGGCGGACCTGGAGCGCCTGCGCGCCGTGCTCAACACCTCCGACGCGGGCGCCCTGAAGGAGGCCTTCCAGCGCCTGGAGGGCAGCGCGTACCGCATCGCGGACGCCATCTACACGGACCAGGCCAAGTCCGGCTGATGCCCCGCCCCGGGCGCGGGCCGGGCGGTGTGCAATCGCCCGGTCCCCCCGTTCGTAGGCCCGGGGTCCACCTCTCTTTTCCCGGAGCCTCCCGCATGGAAGTCACCGAAGCCGTCATGGTCATCATGGTCACCGGCATGACCGTCGGTGTGCCGCTGCTGGGCCTCACGCTGCGCTTCGCCCTCAAGCCCGTGGTGGAGACGTGGCTGCGCGTGCGCGAGGCCCAGGCCCGGGGGCAGGTGTCCGCCGTGGAGCTGGAGGGGCTGCGCGCGCGCGTGGCGCACCTGGAGCACATGCTGGACCGCCACGGCATGCTGGAGCACCCCGTCACCCGCGCCTCCCCCGAGCTGCCGGAGCGGCTGGCGCCGGTGGTGCGCGTGGACCGCGAGCGCGTCTGACGTCCCACCCGGTGGGCGCTGCATCCCCACCGGGTTTTCGGGTATTGATGGACGCGTGGCGTTCCAATCCCCGGAAGAAGAGCTGGCCTTCCTGCGCGGCCTGATGGCCGTGAACCGGATGGCCGACGACATCCTCGAGGACTGCCTGGAGCGGGGGCTGGACCTCGACACCGGCCTGGATGTGTTCCTCACGCAGTGCGCCCGCATGGTGCACGCGAAGGCGGGCTTCGTGTCGCTGCGGGGCACGCGGGGGCCCGTGCTGACGCGCGTCCTGGGCGAGCTGGGCGTGGACGTCTTCGCGGCGGCGCACTGGAGCGGCCCCCGGAAGCTGCGTGAAGGCCGGATGCTCTTCTGCCAGCAGCTCACCCTGGGGAAGCTGAACCTGGGCGGGCTGGGCCTGGTGGTGGACGGGGACTTCGCGGACGGCGGCCAGCGGGTGATGGGGCTGGTGGAGGCGATTGGCGAGCAACTGGACTCCGCGGTGCTGTCCTTCCTGGCGCTGACGGACGGCCGGGGCCCGCTGGAGCGGCTGGACGAGCTGGACGTGGAGGGCACGCCCGTCAACCGCGGGCGCATTGGCCGCTATGAAGTCGTGAAGCCCCTGGGCACGGGCGGCATGGCGCAGGTGCTCATCGCGCGCACGCGCGGGCCGGAGGGGCTGGGGCGGCTGGTGGCGCTCAAGCGCATCCTGCCCCACCTGACGGCGCAGCCGGAGATGGTGCAGCAGTTCCTGGACGAGGCGCGCATCGGCCTGCGGCTGTCGCACCCCAACCTGGTGCACGTCTACGACTTCGGCGAGGCGCAGGGCGCGTACTTCATGGCCATGGAGCTGGTGAACGGCATCGACCTGGACCGGCTCTTGCGCGCCAACAAGGGGCCGCTGGAGCCGCCGGTGGCGTCCGCCATCGTGTCGCAGGCGCTCCTGGGGCTGCACGCCGCGCACTCGCTCAAGGGCGAGGACGGCGCGCCCATGGAGTTGGTGCACCGCGACCTGTCACCCCACAACGTGATGGTGGGCTTCGACGGCCAGGTGAAGGTGCTGGACTTCGGCGTGGCCAAGGTGCGCGCGCAGCGCACGGTGACGCTGCCGGGCATCGTGAAGGGCAAGCCGCTCTACATGTCCCCGGAGCAGGCGCTGGGCCAGAAGCTGGACTCGCGCAGCGACCTGTTCGCCATGGGGCTCGTCCTCTACCAGGCCCTCACGGGGCGGCGCGCCTTCGAGCGCGAGGACGAGTTGGACACCATGAAGGCCATCTGCCAGGAGAAGCTGACGAAGCCTCAGGAGGTGCCCGTGCCCCTGTGGAACGTGCTGTCGGTGGCGCTGTCCAAGGACCCCGCGGCCCGCTTCCCCTCCGCGCACGCCATGGCGGACCGGCTGGTGTCCGCGTGTCCTCCCGCGCGCGATACGGCCCTGGCGGCGCTGGCGGGCCGGCTCTTCCCGGACCGGCTGCGCGAATCGCAGCGGCTGGAGACCGCCGTGGATCGCCAGCGGGAAGCCCCCACCCGCGCGACGCCGCCCGTCCGCACGCCGCGCGCGTGAAGGCGCGGCATGCGGGGCGGAGCACAAGGACGGTGAGGCTTCCTTCCACCAGCGCTACGAGCGCTTGAGCGGATCGATGTCCGTGTCCGCGCGGTAGCCGGCGCGGCGCTTCTCCTCGTCCACGGTGGGCTCGGTGCGGACCACCTTCACGTCCTCCAGCTCCTCGTGGCGGACGCGGCCCTCCATGCTGCGGCGCTCCTCGATGGGGCGCTTGTGGATGGTGATCTCCTCGTCCGTGTACGCGCGCTTGGTGAGCTCCGCCTCCTCCGCGCTCAGGGGGATGCGGATGGTCTCCTCCTGGAAGGTCGCCACGTCGCCGGGGATGTTGTCCCCCTTCACCGCGCGGCGCACCACCTCCACCTCCTCGTGGCGCAGCGGGACCTCCACCGTCTTCAGCTCCTCGACGACAATCTTGCGCACCTGCGCCTCGCCCGCGGAGCGCTGGTGCTTGGTGACGCCCAGCTCCTCATGGTGCGTGCGCAGCGTGACGTCTTCGTTCGCGATGCGCTCGGCGGCGCGCATGTCGGTGCGCAGCTCGCGCTCCTTCAGCTCGCGGTCCTTGAGGCCCACCTTCTCCGCGATGCCGGCCTTCTCCGCGCCGGTGCGGGGGACCTCCGCCACCTTCGTGGGGCCCGTCTTCAGCCCCGCGCCAATGCCGCCCGTCGTGGCGCCGGTGGCCGTCGCCGCCGTCGCGCCCACCGCGCCGGGGCCCCGGCTCGCCGCCACGTCGCTGGAGTCGGACAGCCCTCGCAGCGCCTCGCGGCCGTGGTTGAGGTAGATCTCCCCGTTGCGGATGTCGCTCACCTCCACGTAGCGGACCAGGTAGTCCTTCGGGAAGAACATCCCCTTCTCGATGTGGAACTCGCCCTCGCTCACGGCGAACACCTTGCCCAGCTTCTCGCCGTCGCTGCTGCGGACCGTCATCCCTTCCTTGATGTCGTTGCGCTTGATCATCATGGACTTGGCTCCTTGTGCCTTCACGTCGGGTCGGATGTGGTCGCAAGCGGAGCGCCAGGGCCGTCCAGCGCGCTGGAGAGGGGTTCCTGGGGGGAAAGTGGACGCGAGGTGCCCGCCACGGCCATCACCCGAAAAGTGGGTTCAATGACGCCCAAGAAAACCCCTGGTGCTGGATGGTCCAGGGGCTCGGCACGCCGCACGCCGTGGGCAACGCCGCGCCGGACGTCTCCCCGCTCCCTGTCCGGAGGGCAGGCATGCGGCAGCGGAGCCCGGGGGCTTCACGCTGGCCGCGCGCGTCCTCACACCTCACTGTGAGGGCGCGGGCCCGGATGGCCCGGCCCGCGCGAGCAAGGAGTCTGCGATGCGAGCCACGAGGCCTGGCCTGGGACTCGGGTGGATGGCCGGCGCGGTGGGAATGCTGGTGGCGGGCCGGCTCCTGCGCCGACGCGCGGGAGCGGCGCTCCCGGAGCCCGCCCCCGAAAGAGCGTCAGCCCTGGAGCCCGTCTCCTGGACGCCCACCGCGCTGCCGGGCGCCGAGGACCCGCCCGGCGCCGGGTGGGCGCTGACGCACGAGGACATGCCGGCCTGGGAGGACGGCGGGGCGCAAGACGCCGGGGCCCAGGGCCCGCCGAGGATCCGCCGGGGCCCGTCAGGCCGGGAGCACTTCTGGCTGGAGCCCTGAGCGGGCAGGGCGCGCACTCGGGGTCGGGGCAGGGGATCGCCACAGCGATGTTTCGGGGTGTTGACGGGACTCCGGAGCCAAGCTGTGCGCTTGACCCATGGGGAGGGCTCCCCTAGAAAACCGGGGCTTTGCCCGTCATCTCCCCCGGAGGAAGCCCCCGCATGCGACGACTTGCCCCGATGCTCCTCGCCGCGCTCGCCGTCCTGGCGGCCGCCTGCGAGAAGAAGACGCAGCCCACGGGAGAGGCGGGAGGCGCGCCCGCGGCGCAGGCCCCGGCCACGGCGCAGGGCGGCGGCGCCCCCCCGGCGGGTGACGACGTCATCGTCCTGGGCGAAGTGGGCGCGCTGACGGGCGGTCAGGCGACGTTCGGCATCTCCACCCGCAACGGCATCGCGCTGGCGGTGAAGGAGGCCAACGCGGCCGGCGGCGTGAAGGGCAAGAAGCTGGTCGTGCGCGTGTATGACGACCAGAGCAAGCCGGAGGAGGCCGCGCAGGCCGTCACCCGCCTCATCACCCAGGACAAGGTGGTGCTCATCCTGGGCGAGGTGGCCTCGTCCAGCTCCCTGGCCATGGCGGAGAAGGCCCAGGCGGCCGGCGTGCCCATGATCACCCCGTCGTCCACCAACCCCTCCGTCACGGAGAAGGGCGACAACATCTTCCGCGTCTGCTTCATCGACCCGTTCCAGGGCTTCGTGATGGCGAAGTTCGCGCGGGAGAACCTCAAGCTCAACAAGGTCGCGGTGCTCCAGGACAACAAGAGCGCCTACTCCATCGGCCTCACGGAGGTGTTCCGCCAGAAGTTCGCGGAGCTGGGCGGGAAGATCACCGCCACGGAGAGCTACAGCCAGGGCGACACGGACTACCGCGCGCAGCTCACCGCCATCAAGAAGACGCAGCCGGAGGGCATCTACGTGCCGGGCTACTACAGCGAGGTGGGCATCATCGCCCGCCAGGCGCGTGAGCTGGGCCTGAAGGTCCCGCTGATGGGCGGCGACGGCTGGGACTCCGAGAAGCTCTTCGAGCTGGGCGGCAGCGCCATTGAAGGCAGCTACTTCTCCAACCACTACTCGCCGGACAACCCGGACGAGCGCGTGAAGAAGTTCATCGCGGACTACAAGGCGGACAACAACGGCGCGGTGCCGGACGCGCTCGCGGCGCTGGGCTACGACGCCGCGCGCGTCGCCATTGAAGCGCTCAAGAAGGCCCCGGACACCAGCGGCCCGGCGCTGCGCGCGGCCATCGCGCAGACGAAGGACTTCCCCGGCGTGGCGGGCAACATCACGCTGGACGCGAAGCGCAACGCGGTGAAGTCTGCGGTGGTGCTGAAGGTCCAGGACGGCAAGTCCACCTACGTCACCACCATCTCGCCGTAACCCAGGGCCCCCCCCGGCATGTCGCAGCTTCTCCAGCACCTCATCAACGGTCTGGCCGCCGGCACCATCTACGCCCTGGTCGCCCTGGGCTACACGATGGTGTACGGCGTCCTCAAGCTCATCAACTTCGCCCACGGCGACGTGATGATGGTCGGCGTCTACATGGGCTACGCGACCGCCTTCGCCCTCGGGCGTCAGGCGCAGCGGTCCCTGTGGGGCGTGGTCGTCATCTTCGCGGTGGCCATGGTGGGGTGCGCGCTGCTCGGCTTCCTCATCGAGCGCTTCGCCTACCGGCCGCTGCGCGAGAAGCCGCGCCTCACCGCGCTCATCACCGCCATCGGCATCTCGTTCGCGCTGTCGTACGGCTTCCAGTTGGACATCGGCTTCCTGCCGGGCGCGTCCCCCCGGGCCTTCCCGGAGGTCATCGTCCCCAGCGAGTGGTTCATCATTGGCGACCGCGACGTGGTGGTGTGGAACTGGCAGGTCATCAGCTTCCTCATCGCCGTGGGGCTGATGGCCGCGCTCCAGTTCCTCGTGTACCGCACGCGCTTCGGCAAGGCGATGCGGGCGGTGTCCTTCGACCACCGCACCGCGGCGCTGATGGGCATCCCCACCGACCGCATCATCGCGCTGACGTTCATGCTCTCCAGCGCGCTGGCGGCGGGCGCGGGCCTGCTCTACGCCATCAAGGACACGTCCGTGAGCCCGCTCATGGGCCTGTACGTGGGGCTCAAGGCCTTCGTGGCGGCGGTCATCGGCGGCATCGGCAACGTGCCGGGCGCCGTGGTGGGCGCGCTGCTGCTGGGCCTGGTGGAGGAGTTCGTCGTGGGCTACGCGGCCAGCACCTGGCGTGACGCGGTGGCCTTCGGCTTCCTCATCCTGGTGCTGCTGGTGAAGCCGGGCGGTCTGTTCGGCCGCGTCGCGGCGGAGAAGGTCTGATGGCGGCCCCTGGCGTAACGACGCTGACCGACGTGGACGCGGGCCGCGTGCCCCCGGCGCTGCGCGGCATCCTGCCCGTGCTCATCGCGCTGCCGGTGCTGGCGCTGGCGGAGGTGCTGCTGGGCGCCTCGCCCTTCGCCACGTACCTCTTGTCCGTGGTGGGGGTGAACATCATCCTCGCGGTGAGCCTCAACATCGTGAACGGCATGACGGGCCAGTTCTCCATTGGCCACGCGGGCTTCATGGCGGTGGGCGCGTACATCGCGGGCGTCACGTCCCTTTCGCTCAAGGAGGTGGCGCTGTCCTTCCTGCCGGTGGCCGCCAGCGACCAGGTGCTCTTCACCGTGGCGCTGCTCGCGGGCGGCACCTGCGCGGCGCTGTGCGGCTTCCTGGTGGGCCTGCCGTCGCTGCGGCTGCGCGGGGACTACCTGGCCATCGTGACGCTGGGCTTTGGCGAAATCATCCGCGTGGTGGTGCAGAACACGGAGGCCTTTGGCCGCGCGCTGGGCCTGTCCGGCATCCCGCAGTACTCCAGCGTGGCCATGGTGTACTTCTGGGTCTTCCTGGTGGTGCTGGTGGCCCGGCGCATCGCGGGCTCCAGCCACGGCCGCAGCCTGTGGGCCATCCGCGAGGACGAGGTCGCCGCCGAGGCCATGGGCGTGGACACCACCGGCTACAAGGTCCGCGCGTTCGTCATCTCGTCGTTCTTCGCGGGCATCGCGGGCGGCCTGTTCGCGCACTTCGTGCCCATCATCAACCCGGGCTCGTTCACCTTCGTGAAGTCCATGGAGATCGTCGTCATGGTGGTGCTGGGCGGCCTGGGCTCCACCACGGGCGCCATCGTCGCGGCCATCTTCCTCACGCTGCTGCCGGAGGGCCTGCGCTCGCTGTTCGGCGCGCTGGGCGCCGAGGGCAGCCTGGCGCAGAAGGTGGATCAGATCCGCATGCCCGTGTACGGCCTCCTGCTGGTGGTGCTGATGCTCGCGCGTCCGCAGGGCCTGTTCGGCACGAAGGAGCTCTGGGACGTGCTGCCCCGGTGGCTTCCCCGGAAGAAGAAGGGGCTGACATGAGCACCGTTGCCGCCGCTCCCGCTCCTGGCGACGCGCTGCTGCAAGCGTCCGGCGTGAGCATCCGCTTCGGGGGCCTCAAGGCCCTCACGGACTTCAACCTCACCGTGCGCCAGGGCGACCTCTTGGGCCTCATTGGTCCCAACGGCGCGGGCAAGTCCACCGCGTTCAATGTGCTCACCGGCGTGTACCAGCCCACCGAGGGCGAGGTGCGCGTGGCCGGGCAGCGGGTGAACGGCTGGGTGCCGCACCAAATCAACCACCTGGGCCTGGCGCGCACGTTCCAGAACATCCGCCTGTTCCGCGCCCTGACCGCGCTGGACAACGTGAAGGTGGCCTGCCGCGCTCAAGGCGGGCTGCACCCGGTGCGCCTGGGCCCCATGGCCAAGGCCGCCACGGCGATGCGCAACTACCGCGACTGGTGGCGCGCGCTGCTGCTCACCCCCGGCTTCCAGGCCGAGGAGCGCGAGCTGACGCGCCAGGCGGAGCACCTGCTGGAGGTCATGGGCCTGTCGCACCGCCGCGACGAAGAGGCGAAGAACCTGCCCTACGGCGAGCAGCGCCGGCTGGAGATCGCCCGCGCGCTGGGCACGCGCCCCAAGGTGCTGCTGCTGGACGAGCCCGCGGCGGGCATGAACACGCGGGAGAAGGCGGACCTGATGGTGCTCATCCGCCGGCTGCGCGACGAGTTCTCGCTGGGGGTGCTGGTCATCGAGCACGACATGAAGCTGGTGATGGGCATCTGCGAGCGCATCACCGTGCTGGACCACGGCGAGACCATCGCCCGCGGCGCCCCGGCGGAGGTGCGAAGCGACCGCAAGGTCATCGAGGCGTACCTGGGCGACAGCTACCTGGAGTCCCACGGAGGCGCGGCGTGAGCGAGCCGGTGAAGGTGCTGGGCGAGCGGCGCGCGTTCGAGCCGCTCCTGTCGGTGGAGGGCATCCAGGTCCGCTACGGCGCCATCCAGGCGCTCCGGGGCGTGTCCCTGACGGTGGGCCGGGGCGAGATGGTGGCCCTCATCGGCGCCAACGGCGCGGGCAAGACGAGCACCCTGCGCGCGGTGAGCGGCATGCTCAAGCCGTCCGCGGGCCGCATCACGCTGGCGGGGCAGGACATCACCGGCCTCAAGGCGCACCAACTGGTGCCGCGCGGCATGGCGCACGCGCCGGAGGGCCGGGGCATCTTCCCCAACCTCACCGTGACGGAGAACCTGGAGCTGGGCGCGTACCTGCGCAAGGACACCGCCCAGGTGCGCCTGGACATGGACAAGGGCTTCAGCCTGTTCCCGGTGCTGCGCGAGCGTCAGAAGCAGCTCGCGGGCACGCTGTCCGGCGGTGAGCAGCAGATGCTGGCCATCGCCCGGGCGCTGCTCAGCAAGCCGCAGCTCCTGCTGCTGGACGAGCCGTCCCTGGGCCTGGCGCCGCAGGTGACGGAGACCATCTTCCGCACGCTGCGCGAGGTGAACGCCACCGGCGTCAGCGTGCTGCTGGTGGAGCAGAACGCGCACCTGGCCCTCAACGCCGCCCACTACGGCTACGTGCTGGAGACGGGCGAGGTGGTGATGGCCGGCCCCGGCAAGGCGCTCCTGGACAGCGCCGAGGTGCGGCGCGCGTACCTGGGCGAATAGCCCTCCCGCGCCGATTTTCCGGCCTCGCTGCACGTTGTCCGCCCCCGGACGCTTCCGGGGGCGGCGCGTGGGCAAGTTGCTCGCGCCGTGTCGAAACTCGGGTAGTCAGCGGCGGAGGACTTCGTCTACCGTCCGACAAGTCAGTCTGTTTTCTTCCACTTCCCTCTCAGGAAGCGTGCCCATGCGCCCGTTGTCCCGCCTCCTCCTCGCGTCGCTCACCACCCTCGCGCTCATCGCAGGTGCGTGCGCCAACCAGCAGAAGACCGAAGGCTCCTCGTCGTCCACGTCGGGCGGCACCGGTGGCCCCCAGGCGACCTCCACCATCGAGGACGTGCCCAACGAGGGCTCGGCCACCCCGGCCCCGGCCTTCAAGCCCTACGAGGCGACGGAAGGCTTCTCCATCGAGATGCCGACGGAGCCCCAGGTGGAGCGCAAGCAGGTCCCGCTGGGCGCCAACACGGTGAACACCGCGGCCTTCTCCTCGCGCACCGAGGACGGCACCATCTACTCCGTCAGCACCGCGGACTACCCGGAGCGCCTGGTGTCGAGCCGTCCCCCGGAGGCCCTGCTGAACGAGGGCAAGGACGGCCTGGTCAAGCAGGTCCAGGGCACCATCAAGGAAGAGTCGGACGTCACCCTGGATGGCTACCCCGGCAAGGCCTACACGGTCAGCTCGCCGGTGGTCGGTGAGGTGAAGGCGCGCAACTTCCTGGTGGGCCCGCGCCTGTACACGCTGCTGGTCATCTACAACCCCAACCACCCCAACACCACGGCGGACCAGTTCCTCACCTCGCTGAAGCTGGTGAACCCGCCCCCGGCCGTCACCACGGCCACGCCGGACGCCGGCACGGACGCGGACGCGGGCACGCTCGAGGGCATGGACGCGGGCACCGCCACCGACGCGGGCACCCCCGCCCCGCGCCGCCGCAAGGCGAAGTAGTCGCAGGGCACCGGCGCGGCGCTCCCAACAGTCCGGGGGCGTCGCGCGGTGGGGTGTGTTCACCTGTCCGCGCGGAGATGGCCGGGCCCTCCAGGTCCGCCTCCGCCGGATTGCTCCCGGGTCTGCCGTCCCTACCTTTCGGGCGGGGATACGACAGGGGGCGCGAAATCACATGATGTCCTGGGTGGGGGCCCTGCTGACCACGGTGGTGGCGGCGGGAGGAGTGCCCATGGTGCCGGCCGGCGGGGGCAATGCCCTGACGCTGCCGGCGCACCGGCACGCGGTGCGGATTGAAACAGGCAACGGGCATGCGCCCACGTGGCTCCTGGCCATCCAGCAGCAGGGGGCGGAGGGCCAGGGGCTGAACCTGTTCCGTTCCGAGGACGGGTTCCAGAGCTTCTCCAAGCTGGCGGAAATCCAGCCGGACGCGTCGCACCACGACCGGGCGGAGCTGGTCGCGGTGGGGCGCGACGTGGCGATGGTGTACGCGTACGAAGCCCCCTCGCTGGCGGCGTCGTCGCGGCACGACGTGTACTTCCAGTGGTGGCGCTACGACGCGGACGGGGACACCTGGACGCCGGAGCCGGCGGTGCGGGTGTTCAACGCGGACAGCGCGACGGCGTACTCGCGGGCGCTGCTGGCGCGGGACTCGAAGGGGCGGCTGTGGGTGCAGGCGTTCCGGCTGGAGGCGGACGGCGGCGCCACGGCGGTGGTGGCGGTGTCCACGGACGGCGGCGCGAGCTTCCAGCGGCAGCCGGACCTGGGGCGGACGCGGAAGCGGGGCGGGGGACGGCTGCTCAGCGTGGGGTCCAAGCTCGTCTTCTTCTGGGCCATGCACGACGGCTTCGAGCCCACGCGGATGCGGGTGCGTGACGCGGCGGAGCCGCTGGACACGTGGGGGCCGCAGCGGGACGCGTTCTCCGACGGCATCTACCACGGCGCGGCGCTGAGCGCGGTGGAGGACGGCAAGGGCGGCATCCACCTGGTCTACAAGGACGAGACGGAGCGGCTGTACTACCGGCGCTTCGACGGGACGTCGTTCGGCTCGCGCATCCTGGTGGAGGGGACGCCGGACTGGGCGTTGCAGCCCGCGGTGACGCGCATCGGGGACGCGCTGTATGTCTTCTACAATCACTTCCAGACGGCGACGGATTACGAAATCCGCGCGCGGGTGCTGCGCAATGGCGTGTTCAGCGACCCGGTGACGCTGGATTCGCGCACGAGCTTCAAGGGCTACCTGAGCACCCTGGACGTGCTGCCGGACAGCGTCACGGAGGTGCCGTGCTTCTACGGCGACGCGGTGGATGCGAACTCCAGCGGCCGGGTGATGCGCGTGGCCCTGGCCCGTCAGCCGGAAGGCGGCGGCGGCTCCGGGCAGGACGGCGGGACGCCGGATGGCGGCTTCGACGCGGGGACGCCGGATGGCGGCTCGGGCACGGATGCCGGAACGGGCACGGATGCCGGCGTGGACGCGGGGACTCCGGACGCGGGCTCGAGCACGGATGGCGGCGTGGACGCGGGGACTCTGCCGGGGGATGGCGGGGCGCAGGGGCCGGTGACGCTGGAGCCGGTGTTCACGAACACGACGCATGAGGTGCTGGCCGTGGACGGCGCGGGCACCGTGTACGCGCTGGCGCTGGACGGGAGCCGCTCGAAGCTGTTGGCGAGCACGGACGGCGGGCGCACCTTCAGCGCGCGAGGGCAGGGCGTGGGCGGCGCGTCGTTCTGGGTGATGGCGGTGCTCCAGGACGGGACGCTGCTGGCGCAGATGAGCCGCAGCGGCGGCTACCACCTGGAGCGCTCGACGGACGGCGGGCGCACGTGGGCGGACGTGGCGGCGCTCGGGAGCTACCGCGCGATGTCGCCCGCGAGCTTCGCGGAGCTGGGCGGCGCGGTGTTCTTCCTGGAGTACCAGACGTTCACCTCCGCGAGCACCCTGCTGCGGCTGTGGGCGAGCACGGACGGGGGCGCGACGTGGTCCACGCGCGCGACGTTCCAGGGCCACCGGCACGGCACGGCGCTGTACGCGGACGCGACGCGCGGCGCGCTGTGGGCCACGTTCGGCAGCAGCAGCGCGCAGGCGGCGGTGGTGCGCTCGACGGACGGGGGCCGCAACTGGACGAAGGTGATGGGCGGCTACGCGGCCAACGCGGTGACGGGGACGGTGTTGCCGGGAGGCGAGCTGCTCATGGGGCAGTCCACCCTCTACGAGCCCGAGCACCCGAAGCTCCTGCGCGTGTACGCGAGCGGAAGGGTGGACGCGCTGATGACGTTGCCGGGCCCGGCGTACTCGCTGGAGGCGCTGACGGGCGGCGGCTTCGTGCTGGGGACGGCCAGGGCGGACGTGGGCGACGTGCAGCCCGCGTCGGACCTCTTCGCGCGGCTCTTCACCAGCACGGACGGCGTGGCGTGGACGGAGGCCCGGAGCTACGAGCGGGCCACCAGCGGCGTCCTCGCCCGCGTGGAGGTCTGGGGCGTGCTGCCCGGCGGCGACCTGGTGGTGCGGGCGGAGAACCTGAAGGGCTTCGGAGCCGGAGGAAAGGGGTTCCAGGTCCTGCGCGTGAAGCGCTGAGGCGCGGGCGTCAGGGCGCCCGCGGGAAGTCCGAATGCACGACCGCGAGCCGGGCATCCGCCGCCAGGCTCGCGGGCGTCACCAGCTCCAGGTCCACCGGCACCGGCCCCCGGTAGCGCTCCGCGATCTCCCGCCGCAGCCCCGCCACGTCCAGGTCGCCCAGCCGCTCCATCCTGCCGTACTCCACGCCGGCGCCGGCCGCGTACGCCTTGCGCACCAGCTCCGAGCAGTACATCGCCTCGTCCCCCCACCCGAAGAGCGCGTCGTACGGCTTGCCCAGGTGCCGCTTCGCCTCCTCCACCGCGCGCGCCTTCGCCGCGTCATCCACCCCCTGCGGGCGCATCACCAACAGCCGCCCCTTCACCCCGCGCGCCTTCCATTGCGCGAACGGCGTGCGCT
The DNA here is from genome assembly GCF_020036995.1 of Corallococcus sp. AS-1-12. NCBI lineage: Bacteria > Pseudomonadati > Myxococcota > Myxococcia > Myxococcales > Myxococcaceae > Corallococcus > Corallococcus sp. AS-1-12. The sequence continues at coordinate 342,637 of NZ_JAIQDD010000008.1, forward strand.
TCACCGGCTGCACCGCCTCCACCACGAACACCCCCTCCGGCGTCACCTCCACCAGCCCCACGTGCGACAGCGGGCTGTGCGTGGCCACCTGGATGGCCTTCGACTGGCGTGATCCCGACGTCTGGAACACCACGTCCCCCGTCCGGACCTTCGCCGCCACGCCCTCCGCCTGTCGCGGCGCCGCCTGCGTCCCGCGGCCCACCAGCCACGCCGCCCCCACCAGCACGAGGGCCAGCAGCCACAGCCCCCTCACGAGCCAGCGCATCCGTCCGCTCCTTCCATGGGTTGCATCCGTCCACCCACCCCCAGTGCAGCCCGGGTGCCAGCCCCTCCGGAGTCGGGTTTCACTCACGGTGCGCGGAAGTCGCCTCCGACCCTGGGTCGGAACGTGGTAAACCTGGGGAATCTACTTATTACAGCGAATCAAGAATAGTGTGGCATCGCCGTAAATTTTGGGGTAGTCAGGGAGCACTCGCGCGCCGGCAGTCCGTGCATGCGGGAGAGGGGGCTCATCGGAGGAATTCGTCGTGACCGCATCGAACGCGCCCATCCGTTGCCTGCTCTATCCGACCCTCGGTGAGGTGCGGGAGCACGTGCGCGTGGAGCTGTTCGCGCGGGCGCTGTCGGAGCGGATGGGCCGCCCGGTGGTGATGTCCATGGCGCCCACCTACGAGTACCTGGAGGCGGAGCTCGCGGCGGGCCGGGTGGAGATGGCCTGGGGCACCGCCGAGCAGTGCAACGCCTTCGAGCCGCAGGCGCGCGCGGTGCTGCGCGCGGTGCGCTCCGGCAGTTGCTACTACCACGCGGCCTTCATCTGCCGCGCGGACGAGCCGCTGACGCTGGAGACGCTGCCGGGCAAGCGCGTGGCCTGGGTGGCGCCGCGCTCCACCGGCGGGCACCTGTTGCCGGTGCGCCACCTGGAGTCGCTGGGCCTGCGCCCGGACACGCTCTTCTCCGAGCAGCGCTTCCTGGGCACCTACCGCAAGGCGCTGGATGCCGTGCTGCGCGGTGAGTCGGACCTGTGCGCGCTCTTCTGCAACCACAAGGACGCGCACGCGATGCGCGCCACGCTGACGACGTACCTGGGCGCGGACGCGCCGAGGCTCACGCCGTTCCTCTTCACCATCCCCACGCTCGCCGACGGCCTCATCCTCACGAAGCGGATGCCGGAGGCGGACGCGCAGGCGCTCATCTCCGTCCTCACCCGGATGAACACCGACGGCGCGGGCCTGGAGATGCTCATGGGCCCCTTCCGGGTGGAGACCTTCGTCCGGTCGCCCGGCCTGGACGCGCCCGCGTCCGGCCCGCGTCCCACGGGGACCGCCGAGTACCTGGCCGGAGAGCTGGACGCGGAGGGCCGCTGCCTGCGGCTGTGGTCCCCGTCCGGCCGCGCCTTCGGCCTGAGCGTGCGCGGTGGGGAGGGGCGCATGCTGGAGGAGGTCCTGGGCACCGCCGCGAGCAAGCCCCTCATGTCCCTGCTCGACGCCGTCCTCCGGGGCGGCTCCGACGGGCGGCTGGAGTACCGGCTCACCGTGAACGGCGACGAGCGCGTCTACGCGGCCGAAATCACCCCGTGCGAGCCCTCGCCCGGGGACACGGGCGTGCGGCTGGGCCTGCTGGTGCGCGACGTCAGCGGCCTGCGCGCGCTGGAGGACCCGCTGTACCGGCTGGCGTCGTTCCCGCTGCTGCACCCGGAGCCGCTGCTGGAATTGGGCATGGACGGGGCGCTGCGGTACGCGAACCCCGCCACCCACGCGGCCTTCCAGGACCTGGTGGAGAAGGGCGCCGAGCACCCGCTGGTGAACGCCGCCATCGTCTGGGCGTGGCGGGGCGCGCCCCCGGGAGAGCCGCCGCCCACGGTGCACCTGGACGGGCGCTACTGGGAGCTCACCATCGCGCAGCTCTGGGACCCGCCGGGCCTGCGCGTGTTCGCGCGCGACGTGACGCTGCGCAAGCAGATGGAGGCGCGGCTGTTCCAGGCGGACCGGCTGTCCGCGCTGGGCTCGCTCGCGGCGGCGGTGGGCCATGAGATGAACAACCCGCTGGCCTTCGTGCTGGCGAACCTGTCGTTCATCCGCGAGGAGATGGACCGCCTGAAGCAGCCGCTGCTCGAAGGCAGGCCCGTGCCCCGCGCGGACCTGGACGACATGCTGGAGGCGCTGGGCGAGACGGTGGAGGGCGCCACCCGGCTCAAGCACATCGTGCAGGACCTGCGCACGCTGTCGCGCAAGCCGCCGGAGCACCGCGCCCGCGTGGCCGTGCAGCCGGTGCTGGAGAACGCGCTCAAGCTCCTGCGCGGCGAGCTGCAGCACCGCGCGCGGCTGGAGCGGGACTTCCACGACATGCCCACGGTGGACGCGGACGAGGCGCGCCTCACCCAGCTCTTCCTCAACCTGCTGCTCAACGGCCTGCACCAGATGGACGCGCAGGACGCCGCGCACAACGTGCTGCGCGTGGCGGCCTACACCAGCGAGGACGGCGAGGTGGTGGTGGAGGTGCAGGACTCCGGCAAGGGCCTGTCGCAGGACGCGCTCGCGCACATCTTCGAGCCCTTCGCCACCGCGCGCCCCCACAGCACCGGCCTGGGCCTGTCCGTCAGCCACACCATCGTCACCGGCCTGGGCGGCACGCTGCGCGCGGAGAGCCGCGAGGGCCGCGGCACGCTGCTCACCGTCACGCTGCCGGCCGCCGTGCCCGTGGCGGAGTCCCTGCGCGCCTGCTAGCCGCGCTCCAGCATCACCTCCAGGCGGGGCACGTAGTGGCCGCGCGTGCTCTCGAACAGCACCAGCCGGTCCACGCGCCCCTCGCCCCAGGACGCGCCCTGCAGCTCGCTCGCGCACGCCGCCAGCGCTGGGTCCCCGCGCGGCGGCCGGGCCCGGGCCAGCGTCAGGTGCGCGATGTATTCGCCGTGCTCCGACGTGAAGCCCAGGGGCTCCAGCGCGCGCGCCACGTCCGCCTGGAGCGCCTTCAGCGCGGCGGTGTCCCCGCGCACGTCCGCCCAGAGCACGCGCGGGTGGGACGGCGGACCGAACGTCCCTCCCCCCGCCACCGACAGCACGAACGGCGCGTGGTAGAGGCCCACCGGCTCCAGCGCGTCGCGCAGCTCCGGCAGGCGGCCCTCCTCCACGTCCCCCAGGAAGAGCAGCGTCAGGTGCACGCCCTCCGGCCGCACCCACTTCGCGTCCGGAGCCAGGGCGCGCAGGCGCTCGATGCCCCGCTCCGTCTGCGCGGTGAGGACCTCTCCCAACGTCACGGCGGTGAACAGGCGCATCGCGAAGGACCTCCTCCTTCAGGGAACCTGGACGCTCCCCACCGCGCGCGCCCTCTTCCGGGGCCACAGCGCGTAGGCCCAGGCGGGCAGGAACACGAGGAACTCCACGCCGCTCACGTACAGGCCCCGCGCGGACAGCATGCCCGCGCCAATGGGCGCCACCGGCAGCGGACGCACCGGGGCGAAGACGCGCGCGTCGGAGAAGGGCCAGAAGAGGGCCGCGCCCAGCCCGCCGTCCGTGAGCGTGTCCAGGATGCCGTGGCTGGCCACCGCCGCCAGCGTCAGGAGGCCCCAGCGCGTGGCGGACTCGCCCTTCCACCGGGCCAGCGCCGCCACCGCGAGCGCCACCGCCGCCGCGAACACGAGCGAGTGCGACGCGCCGCGGTGTCCCCACGTCGCCGCGTAGGGGATGCGCAGCGCGAACGCCACCACGTCCGCGTCCGGCAGCAGGGCGAGCAGGGACAGGAACCCCATCACCGCCACCCGCCGCCGCCAGGGCGCGCCCGCCCCCGTCTCATGACGCCCCAACGCCATGCCCACCGCCACGTGCCCGATGCTCGCCATGGGCCGGGACCCTAACGCACGGGGACCCCGCCTGGAGAGGGGCCCCACGCGTGGGGTAGCCTCCGGGGAGACATGCGGTTCCTGTTCTCACGCGCCCGAGTCGAAGGCACCCTGCAACGCCGGCTGGGCGAGTGGCGGGCCGATGTCGGCTCCTGGCTCAGCCTGACGCGCGTTGGCGCCACCGCCGCGTGGCTGCTGATGGCCGTGGCGGACGACTGGAGCGTGTCTCGCGGCGTGCTGGGGGCCTATCTCGCGCTCGCGGTGGCGCTGTGGGCGGCGGGGCGCAAGGTGCCGGACCTGCTGCGGCGGCCCGCGCTGGGCGTGGCGCTGCTGGACATGCCGCTCATCTACTTCCTCCAGGCGCAGGCCATCCCGGCCACCGCCAACGGCGTGCCCACCGCGCTGCTCACCATGGGCGCGTACATGGTGCTGGTGGTCATCGTGTCCATGGTGACGCTGTCGCGGCTCATCGTCGCGGGGGCCACGGCGCTGGGCATCGTCGCGGTCGCCCTGCTCACCTTGAGCGCGGGCCTTTCGCCCTCGCAGTTCCTGCCCGGCATGGTGCTGGTGATGGTGCTCGCGTCGTCCGTGGCCTTCTTCATCAGCCGCACGGTGATGGGGCTGGTGACGGACGTGGTGCGTGAAGAGATGCAGCGCGAACGGCTGGGCCGCTTCTTCTCCCCGGAGGTCGCCCGGCGCATCTCCGAGCGCGGCACCGACGGCGAGGCCGGCGAGCACCGCGAGGTGACGCTGCTGTTCTCCGACATCCGCGGCTTCACCTCGCTGTCGGACCGGATGGACAGCCCCCAGGTGGTGGCGCTGCTCAACGAGTACCTGTCGCGCATGGTGGAGGTGGTGTTCCGCCACGGCGGCACCCTAGACAAGTTCATCGGCGACGGCATCCTCGCGTACTTCGGCGCGCCCCTGGAGCAGCCCGACCACCCGGAGGCCGCCGTGGCCTGCGGGCTGGCCATGCTGGACGCGCTGAAGGCCCTCAACCAGGAGCGCGCCGCCCGGGGGGAGTTCACGCTCGACATCGGCGTGGGCATCCACACCGGCCGCGTGGTGGTGGGCGCCGTCGGCAGCGAGCAGCGCCGCGAGTACACCGTCATCGGCGACGCGGTGAACCTGGCCAGCCGCATCGAGGGCCTGACGAAGAAGGTCGGCGCCCCGGTGCTCGTCTCCCACGCCACGCGCGAGCGCTGCGGGGACACCTTCGACTTCGAGGCCGCCGCCCCGCTGCCCGTCGCGGGCAAGCCGGAGCCGGTGGCCACCTTCCTGCCCCGCAGGCGCGGCCTGCTCGCCGCGAGCTGACGCGCTGGAATGACAACGGGGCCGGGAGTCGCCTCCCAGCCCCGCGGATGCGGCGGACGCGCTCCCCGGCTCAGTACGCCTTGGAGAACACGATGCGGCCCGGCGAGGGGTTGCCGGTCAGCACGCACTTGCCCGGCTCCTGCTTGAGGCTGAACGGGCGGCAGCGGGTGGTGAGGCCCGTCTCCTCCTTGATGCGCGCCTCCGTCTTCGGGTCCAGGTCCCAGTGCGCCAGCAGGAAGCCGTCCTCCGCGCGCGCCTTCAGCTCCTCGTAGGAGTTGACCTCGAAGGTGTGCGAGTCGCGGAAGTCCCTGGCCTTCTGGAACAGGTCCTTCTGCATCTGGTCCAGCATGGCCTGGGCCTTGGCGACGGCCTCGTCCAGCGACACGAACTCCTTCTGGCGCAGGTCGCGGCGCACCATCACGCACGAGCCCTTGGCCAGGTCCTTGGGCCCCAGCTCGATGCGCAGACACGTGCCGATGAGTTCGTGCTCGTTGTACTTGAAGCCCGGGCCCTTCGTCTCGTCGTCGTCCACCACCACGCCCAGGCCCGCCTTGCGCAGGTCCGCGGCCAGCGCGTGCGACTTCTCCATCACCTGCGTCTTCTCCGCGTCCGTCGCCTTGCCCGCGATGGGGATGATGACCACGTGCGTGGCCGCGATGCGCGGCGGCACCACGAGGCCCGCGTCATCCGAGTGCGTGAGGATGAGGCCGCCGATGAGGCGGGTGGAGGAGCCCCACGACGTCTGCCACACGTGGTGCACCTTGCCGTCGCGGCCCTGGAACGTGGTGTCGAAGGCCTTGGCGAAGTTCTGGCCCAGGTTGTGACTGGTGCCCGCCTGGAGCGCCTTCTTGTCCTGCATCATGGCTTCGATGCTGTACGTGCGCAGCGCGCCGGCGAACTTCTCCGACTCCGACTTGCGCCCCGGCAGCACGGGCATGGCCATGTAGTCCTCCGCGAACGTGCGGTAGACCTCCAGCATCTGCAGCGTGCGCTCCTCCGCGTCCGCCTCCGTCTCATGGCAGGTGTGGCCCTCCTGCCAGAGGAACTCCGTGGTGCGCAGGAACAGGCGCGTGCGCATCTCCCAGCGCATCACGTTGGCCCACTGGTTCACCAGCAGGGGCAGGTCGCGGTAGCTCTGGATCCACTTGGAGAAGCTGCGGTTGATGATGGTCTCGGACGTGGGCCGGATGACGTACGGCTCCTCCAGCTTCGCGCCGCCCGCGTGCGTGACGACCGCCAACTGCGGGTTGAAGCCCTCCACGTGCTCGGCTTCCTTCTTGAGGAAGGACTCCGGGATGAGCAGCGGGAAGTAGGCGTTCTTCACGCCCGTATCCTTGAACATCTTGTCCATCGTCCGCTGGATGTTCTCCCACAGCGCGTAGCCGTTGGGGCGGATGACCATGCAGCCCTTCACGTCCGAGTAGTCGGCGAGCTTCGCCTTCTGGACCAGGTCGACGTACCACTCGGAAAAGCCCTTCTCGCGGGGCGTGAGCTTCTCGGCCATGTGCTTGGGAACCTTGCTAGGGGATGGAAAGTGGGGGTTGCCTACGCTGGGATGTTCCGGAAATCAACGCCGGACGCAGGCCGGACTCGTCCCCTGGACGCCGTCCATGCTTGGAAAACGACCCGCCATGCCCACGCCCCCTGACACCTCGCCCCGCCAGCTCGCTGACGGCGTCCACGTGTTCGACGCCCCCTTCTCCCTGTTCGGCGTGCCGGTGGGCGGCCGCATGACGGTCCTCCGCCTGCCGGACGGCGGGCTGTGGGTGCACTCGCCTGTCGCCTTCACGCCGGAGCGCAGGGCCGCCGTGGCCGCCCTGGGCCCCGTGCGCTTCCTGGTGGCCCCCAACCTCTTCCACCACCTGCACCTGCCGGACTGGGCCGCGGCCTTCCCCGGCGCCCGCGTGGTGGCGCCCCGGGGGCTGCGCGCGAAGCAGCCGGCGCTGCGCATCGACCTGGAGCTGGAGGACCTCCCGGACCCCGCCTGGGCCCCCGTGCTGGAACAGATGCACGTGCGCGGCATGCCCCAGCTCAACGAGTTCCTCTTCTTCCACCGCCCGTCGCGCACCGCGCTCGTCACCGACCTGGCCTTCCACTACGCGCACGCGGAGGGCCTCAAGCTGCGCGCGTACCTGTGGCTGGACGGCGTCCTGGGCCGGTTCGCCGCCCCGCGCTTCCTGCGCCTGTTCACCAAGGACCCGGAGGCCGTGCGCGCTTCGCTCCAGCGTGCGCTGAGGTGGGACGTGGAGCGCGTCATCGTCTGTCACGGCCAGGTGCTGGAGCACGGCGCCCAGAAGGCCCTCCACGACGCCTTCTCCCGGCTGTAGGTCGCGGTACGCCCTGCCTCCGCGTCGCAGGGGAGTGTCACCTGCTGCACTCCACGCCGCGCTGCGCTACAAGAGGACCTCCCTCTTTTTCCTGAGTTCCCCCCAGGAGGTCCATTCCATGCGGTCCATTCTTCCGTCCGTGGGCGCGGTCGCGGTGTGCCTTGTCGCGGGCTCCGCGTTCGCCAACTCCACCGGCATCAGCGGGCGCAGCGGCAAGCAGAGCGTGTCCTGCACCGCGTCCGGCTGCCACGGCGGCGGTTCGAGCACCCCCACGGTGACGCTGGAGGGGCCCACGGCGCTGACGGCGGGCCAGACGGGCCAGTACTCGTTGATCATCACGGGCGGCCCTGGCGCGAAGGCGGGCATGAACGTGGCCTCGGACGGCGCGACGCTGACCGCGGGCTCGGGCACGAAGGTGCTGAACGGCGAGCTGACGCACTCGCTGCCCAAGGCCTTCTCCAACGGCTCGGCGCGCTTCGACTTCTCGCTGGTGGCCCCGGCCACCAACGGCACCTACAAGGTGTACGCCGCCGGCAACTCCGTGAACGGCGACACGGCCGCCACGGGGGACGCGCACGCCAACGCCACGCTGGACGTCGTCGTCACCGGCGGCAGCGACCCGGCGCCCATCAAGGAGGACGAGGGCGGCTGCTCCGTGGCCACCGGCGGCGCTCCCGCGGCGCTCATCGCGGTGTTCGCGGCGCTGGCCGCGCGCCGCCGCCGCCGGTCCTGAGCCGGGGCCTTGGGCCCGCCTGCCCTCCGGCCGGGCCCCGGGGGGCGGGACGACAGCGCGAGGGCGGGCGGCCTACCATCGCCCCCCCTGATGCGAATGACGCGAACGAGCCCCCTGCTGACCGCCCTGTTCGTCGCGGGAACCCTGGCCTGTGCCTCCGGTCCCGTGCGTCCCACCCTGTCCTCGGGCACCACCCCCGTCGCCGCCGCCCCCGCGCGCGACCCGGGCGCCCTGCGGGTGATGACCTTCAACATCCAGTCCGGCCTCAAGGGGCTGGAGCAGGTGGCGGAGGTCATCCGCCAGGAGGGCCCGGACGTCGTCGCGCTGCAGGAGGTGGACGTGGGCTCCACGCGCGCGCGCGGCGAGGACCAGGTGGAGCGGCTGTCCGCGCTCACCGGCCTGAAGTACCGCGCGCACTTCGGCACCACGCGGCTGTACGGCGGCGCGTACGGCATCGCGCTCCTGTCGCGCCACCCGTTCCAGTCCCTGGCGCAGTACCCGCTGCCCACGCCGAGGGGCGCGGAGCCGCGCACGCTGGCGCACGCCGTGCTGGACGTGGACGGGCGCGAGGTGAGCGTCTACGCCACGCACCTCATCCGCCGGCCCTTCAACGGCGCGGCGCGCGTGCGCCAGAGCGTCTTCATCTCGCGGCTGCTGGCGAAGGACACCCGGCCCCGGCTCCTGATGGGGGACCTGAACGACGACCCGGACTCGCGCCCGGTGCGCCTGTTGCGCCGCCAGCTCCAGGACGTGGCGCGCGTCACCCGCTCCGACGGGACGGGCACCTACCCCATGCCGCTGTTCCTGAGGTCCCTGCGCATCGACTACGTGATGGCGTGCGGCGCCTTCACCCCGGTGTCCACGCGCGTGCTGCGCGTGGGCGCGTCCGACCACTACCCCGTGGTGGCGGACCTGCGGCTTCAGCCCTCCCAGGCACCGGTCGAGGCTCCGGTCGTCGTGGCTCCGGCTGGAGCCGCGCCCGCGGGCACGGCCACGGCCGCCTCGGCGCCCTGAGGCTCACGCCGGGGGGGGCAGGGTGAAGCGGTAGAGGACCTCCATGTCCCCCTTGCTGAAGCCCTTCAGCACCTCGTGGTGGATCTCCTTGCGGCCGCTCAGGTACGCGAGGCCCCCGGAGGCGAAGCCCATCACCGCGAGCTCGAAGTAGATGTGCGGCCGGGGCACGCCGGTGATGCGCAGCTCCACGGTGTCGCCCTGCAACTGCGCGGTCAGCTCGCCTTCGGTGAAGTAGCCCTTCCAGATGCCGGGGGTGAACAGGGCGAAGCGGCGGAAGTCGTCCTTGCCGAACATCGTCTTGAGCTGGCCCTGGCCCAGCGCGTACTCGGCGGACTTGATGCCGTATTGCCAGTAGGCCTTGGTGTCGCCGCCGTAGAAGCGCTGGGTGAAGGCCTCGTTGAGGCGGAGGAAGGCGTCCGCCGGGATGCGGGAGACCGGCATGATGAGCTGCCCGAAGATGGGGTCCCGCTTCGCCTGCTCCGCGAGGAAGGCCTTCCACGCCGGTTCGCCGAAGGCCTGCACCGCCATGGTCTGCCGTGCCAGGAATGCGACGCCTTTGACATCCATCCGTATGCCTCCCACCGGCCGCCCCGGGTTCGCCTCGGACCCCGGCCGGGTCATTTGCGCATTGTGTCTTGAGACCCACTCCGGGGCGATACGCATCGCGACAATTCACCGGGTCGTGCGTCCACCTCACACCGTGAAACCTGTCATCGCGGACACACTGCCTCGCTGAAGGCGTATCCGGGGCCGCGGGATGTCCGGTGCAGGACTAGGGTCCTGGCGGTGCGTCCCCTTGCCCTCCTCCCCAGACCCGGACGTGCGCGCCGGGCGGTGCTCCTGTGCGCGGGCGTGCTCACGGGCGGTGTGTTCGGGCTGGCCTGGTGGGTGGACCGCTTTGGCCGGCGCGAGCGCGTGACGGACGCGGACGCGCTGGTGGTGCTGGGCGCGCGGGTGTTGCCGGGCGGCGTGCCGTCCGGGGCGCTGGTGGCGCGCGTGGAGCAGGCGGTCGCGCTGTATCACCGGGGCGTGGCGCCGTGGTTGGTGTTGTCCGGAGGCGTGGGCGCCCATCCGCCGTCCGAGGCGCGAGTGATGCGCGAGCTGGCGGTGGCGGCGGGCGTGCCCGCGTCCGCGTGCGTGCTGGAGGAGGACAGCCACTCCACGCAGGCCAACGCGCGGTTCAGCGCGCGCGTGCTGCGCGAGCGGGGCGCGCGCCGGGTGGTGGTGGTCTCCGACCCGTATCACCTGCTGCGCGCGAGGCAGTGCTTCTGGCGCGAGGGACTGGAGGTGGCCACGAGCCCCGCCCCCATCGCCGGGCGGATGCGCGCGGGGGACCGGGCGTACTGGACGGTGCGGGAGGCGTTCGCGCTGCTCCTGCACCCGCGCCTCCTGTGGGCGCGGGCTCCGGACGGGCGTTGACGGCCTTCAGCTCCCGGACGCGGCGTCCGGCGCGTCCAGCTTGCTGAGCACCTTCTCCAGGACGCGGAAGAGGGCCTGCCGGTCGTCCGGGTCGAGCATGCCCATCACCACGCCCATCGCGCGGTGCATGGAGCGGTCGAGCTTGGCGAAGGTCTGCTTGCCCTTGTCGGTGAGGCGGCAGCGCACGACGCGCCGGTCGGTCTCCCCGCGTTCGCGGACGAGGTGGCCTTCGCGCTCCAGGCGGTCCACGACGCCCGTGACGGTCTTTTCGGTGACGCCCAGTCGCCGGGCCAGCTCGCCCATGGTGAGCGAGCCGTCCAGGCCCAGCCACAGCAGGGCATGCACCTGGGGCGGCGTGAACTGGAGCTGCTCGCAGGTGCTGGCGATGGGGTCACGGAGTGAACGGCGACGACCCAGCGAGAACATCAACTCCTGCAGCCGGTCGATGTCCTTCGAGAGCGCTTCATCCTCTTTATGGATATTCCGTGACACAGAATATTCATTAGCGGCGGGGTGGGAGCGGGTCAACTTGTAGGCTCGGAAAGGGCTCCCGGCGGGGCCGGTGGCGGGAGGAGCGGACGATGCGACATGCGGGGTGGGCGTTGTTGCTGGCGTGGGTGTCGGTGTCCGCGGCGCGAGCGGAGGAGGTGCTGGTGTTCGCGGCGGCGAGCACGACGGACGCACTCCAGGTGCTGGCGCCCGCGTTCCAGCAGGCGTCGGGGCACCGGGTGCGGTTCGCCTTCGGGGCGTCCAGCGACCTGGCCCGTCAGGTGGTGGCGGGGGCTCCGGCGGATGCGTTCCTCTCCGCCGACGAGGCGAAGCTGGACGTGGTCGACCGGGCGGGGCTCGTGCAGGCGGGCTCGCGGGTGGACCTGCTGTCCAACCGGCTGGTGGTGGTGGTGCCGGTGAAATCGGCCGTGAAGGTCGCCGGGCCGGCGGACCTGAAGGGGCTCAAGCGGGTGGTGTTGGCGGAGCCGGCGGCGGTGCCGGCGGGCGTGTACGCGAAGGCGTGGCTGACGAAGGCGGGCGTATGGGCGGAGGTGGCGCCGCGCGTGGTGCCGGCGGTGGACGTGCGGGCCGCGCTGGCGGCGGTGGAATCGGGCAGGGCGGACGCGGGCGTGGTGTACGCGACGGACGCAGCGCAATCGAAGAAGGTCCGGGTGGTGTTCACGGTGCCGGAGGGGGACGCGCCGCGCATCGTGTATCCGGCGGCGGCGCTGACACAGGGCAAGGCACCGGAGGGCGGGCTCGCGTTCGTGCGCTTCCTCCAGACAGAAGAAGCGCGAAAGGAGTTCCGCCGGCTGGGCTTCCTGGACGCGAGCACGGCGAAAGCCGCGCCGGACGCGAGAGTGACGGGCACGGCGCCGGGCAGCTCGGGTGGCCCGGGGCCACTGGATGCAGGGATGCCGCGAGCCGTACCGGCATCGAAGTCCGGAGCTGGGACGCGGAAGGAAGCGCCGTGACGGTGGCTGCTGGCGCGGGTGCTGAGGCCGTAGCCTCGAACGTAGAAGGACGCGCTGTGCCGGTGGCTGCTGGCGCGGGTGCTGTGGCCCTGGCTTTGGACGCGGAAGGAAGCACCGTGATGATGGCTGCTGGCGAGGGCGATGCCGGACGGTGTGGGCACATGGAAGGACGCACCATGATGGTTGTGCCAGGACTGGCGTGTGCCGCGGGGAAGGGCGCCCGTGAGTTCCCTCGCTCCAGTGTTTCGCCGCGATGCCTGGCACCGGTGCGGGTGAGGCATTGCATGGCCTTGGCCACGGGGCATCCCTCGCCGTGATGGACGACGGACTGACAGGGCTGGTGCTGTTCACGGTGGCGGTGGCGGCCCTGTCCACGGTGCTCATCCTGGTGCCGGGCGTGGCGGCGGCGTACGCGCTCGCACGCTGGAGGGGCCCGGGGCGCGGCGTGGTGGAGACGGTGCTGGCCCTGCCGCTGGTGCTGCCTCCGACAGCGGTGGGGCTGGTGCTGCTGGAGTTACTCGCGCGGGACTCGGCGCTGGGGCGGATGCTGGACGCGCTGGGCGTGGAGGTGGTGTTCACGCCGAAGGCGGTGGTGCTGGCCAGCGCGGTGATGGCGTTCCCGCTGCTAGTGCGCTCCGCGCGCGCGGGCTTCGAGGAGGTGGATCCACGGCTGGTGGCCGTAGCGCGCACGCTGGGGGACACGCGCACGCGGGCCTTCTTCCGGGTGACGCTGCCGCTGGCGTGGCGCGGGGTGCTCACGGGCGCGCTGCTCGCGTTCTCACGGGCGCTGGGCGAGTTTGGCGCGACGGTGCTGGTGGCGGGCAACATCCCGGGCAGCACGCAGACACTGTCGCTGGCCATCTTCCAGCGCACGCAGGTGGGGCAGGACGCGGAGGCGCTGAGGCTCGCGGGCGTCTCGGTGGTGCTCGCGTTCGGGGCCATGTACGTGACGGAAGTGGTGACACGGCGGCGCGGGGCCCGGGGGCTCGCGTGAGCCACGGGCCTGCACGCTGGGCGATGCACGTCGTGCGGTCCCGTATGCCCAAGCCGGCGGCTTCGGGATACCGCGTGTCCACGGAGGGTGGACGGGGCACCACGTGGGCAGGGGGCGCGCGCTCGTGATGGAGCTCTCCCTGCGGTTGCCCCTGGCACGCTTCACGCTGGAGGTCGAAGCGCGCTTCACGTCCGCGTCGGTGGCGGTGCTGGGGCGCTCGGGCTCTGGAAAGACGTCACTCCTGGAGGTGCTCGCGGGTCTGCGGCGGGGCGCCACGGGGCGCGTCGTGGTCGATGACCGCGTGCTCCTCGACACGGCCGCTCGTATCGACGTGCCGCCCGAAGCGCGCCGCATGGGCTACGTGCCGCAGGACGCGTTGCTCTTCCCGCACCTCACCGCCGGACAGAACGTGCGCTTCGGCGTGCGCGCCGGACGGCCGTCGCGCGTGGACGAGGCCGTGCATCTGCTGGAGCTGGAGCCGTTGCTGCACCGCTACCCGGTGACGCTGTCCGGAGGCGAGAAGCAGCGGGTCGCGCTGGCGCGGGCGCTCGCGACGAACCCCGCGCTGCTGCTGCTGGACGAACCCCTGGCCGCGCTGGACGTTGCGTTGAAGGAGCGCGTGCTGCCGTACCTCCTGCGTGTTCGCGACGAAGCCCGGGTACCCCTGCTCTACGTCACCCACCAACTCGGTGAGGCACGGGCCCTGGCCCGCGAGGCGCTGCTCCTGGACGGCGGCTTGGTGAAGGCCGTGGGCCCCGCGGACACGGTGCTGGGCACCGTGGCGCGAGGCCTGCTCACCGGTGAGCCCGAGGAGAACATCCTCGAAGGCACCCTGGAACATCCCTCATCCGGAGGCACGCGGCTGCGCGTCACGGAAGACCTGTCGCTCTGGGTGCCGGACGCGCCGGAGCTGCCCCACGGAACCCGCGCCGCCTACGCCGTGCCCGCCGAGGACATCCTCCTGTCCACCGGACCGCTGAGCGGCGTCTCAGCGCGCAACGTGCTCGACGGCACGGTGACGAAGCTGGAGGACGCGGGGGCAGGGGAGTGCGGGACCCACGTGGACGTGACGGGAGTGCACTGGGTGGTCCGCCTCACACACGCCGCCGTGCATGAGCTGCGCATTGCCCCGGGGCTGCGCGTGTACCTCGCGGTGAAGTCCTCCGCCTGCCGCCGCCTGGCGGGCCGGACTTCCTGAGCAGTGGGGCAGAGGCACGTCGAGGAGGTCATGGACCTGAAACGACTCCACAGGACACGCGCCTCGCGGAGTTCAACGGGGAGCCATCTCAGTCCAGGGTGATTTCGCGGACGTCAGGAAGGGCGGAGTCACCGGCAGAGGCGGCCCGCCGGGCGCGCTCGCTCAAAACCTGTCCGACTGTCGGACAGGTTTTCGCCGCACGATGCCTGAACCCGCGAACGTGTCCGACTGTCGGACAGGTTTGCATCGCTCGGGGCTGGAGGGTGCCCCCTTCCAGCAGGCCACGCGGACGGTGGGGGCTCGCGCCCATGTCAGACCCCCATGGTTGGATGGCGATGCTGAGGCGAAGAGGGGGATGGGGATGCACCGGGGCGGGCTCGTGGCGTACGTGGAAGCGCGGATTGAGAGCGATATCGAGGTAGTCACAGAGGGTGTGGAAACGAGAAAGGCGACGTAACGATCCCCGGTGAGCACCACCGAAACGAGGCCGGG
>NZ_JAIQDD010000090.1:0-1408 GCF_020036995.1 Corallococcus sp. AS-1-12
TACCACTTAGTCGGTTGTTGAAGCCGCCGGTCGATCATGATCTACGGTCGCGATGGACCGGCGGACGCTGAAGCGACTCGATGAGGAGTTGCGCGAGTACCTCGATTCGATGGTGGAAGGCATGGGCCGCCCCGAGCGGCGCGCCGCGATGGCGGCGTACGTCACGGGGCTGCTGCTCGACGGCGAGCGCAAGAGCATTCAGCCCATGGCGGCTCGGCTGGTGGATGACGCGTCGGAGACGGAGGCGATGCGCCAGCGGCTTCAGGAGTGCGTCGTCATCAGCGGATGGTCCGATGCGGAGGTGTTCCGACGCCTGGGTCAAAAGCTGGAGCGGGAACTGCCGGGACTGGAGGCGTTCGTCCTCGACGATACGGGCTTTCCGAAGAAGGGGACGCACTCGGCCGGCGTGGCACGCCAGTACTCAGGCACGCTGGGGCGAATCGACAACTGCCAGGTGGCTGTGAGTCTGCACCTGGCGGGCGAGAATGGCTCTGGCTGCATCGGCATGCGGATGTACCTCCCAGAGGCCTGGGCGAAGGACACCGCACGTCGCAAGAAGGCAGGCATTCCAGAGGACGTGGGCCTCACGGAGAAGTGGCGGCTGGCTCTGGGGCAGTTGGACTCGGCGCTTGCCTCTGGCGTGCGCAAGCATGTCGTGCTTGCCGATCCGGGCTACGGGGACTGCGGGGAGTTTCGCGAAGGCCTCGTCGAGCGAGGGCTGGGCTATGTGGTGGGCATCAAGGGCGAGACCTCTGTTTGGCCGCCAGGCAGCGCCCCGGCCATTCGCAAGAAGCCGCCGGGCAGTCGCGGCCGGCCTTCCACTCGGCACTACGACGACCAGCATCCGCCGTTGCTGGTGGGCGTGCTGGCCAAGGGGTTGAAGTACCGCTCCGTCATCTGGCGCGAGGGAAGCCGTGGCTGGCAGTCCTCACGCTTCGCAGCCGTCCGCATCCGGACGGCGCACCGGCATATGAATGGAGTGCCGCCGGGAGATGAGCAGTGGCTGCTGTGCCAATGGCCCCAGGGAGCGCAGGCCCCCACGAAATTCTGGCTCTCCTCCCTCCCATCTGACACGTCCATACGCACCCTGGTGCGCCTGGCCAAGCTGCGTTGGCGCATCGAGCGCGACTACCAGGAGATGAAACAGGAACTCGGCCTGGACCACTTCGAGGGCCGCACCTGGCGGGGCTTCCACCACCACGCCACCCTCTGCGCCATGGCCCATGGCTTTCTCGCGCTCCGACGAGCGCTTTCCCCCCCGGGGCCGGGTGAAATGGACGCTGCCTGAAGTCCGCCGCCGTCTTCAACAGGTGCTGTTGCACTGGATAGGCGTCTGCCCCCTCTGCCGCAGGCTCGTCGACGACTCGAACCTGCCGCGCGGCCCCTCACGAATCTGATCAGGTGGTAC
>NZ_JAIQDD010000091.1:0-1389 GCF_020036995.1 Corallococcus sp. AS-1-12
GCGGGCGTCAGCACGCCTCCTACGGGGCGTTCGTCCCACGCATCCAGCCCCGCGTCCGTCAGCAGCTTCTCCCAGGCGTCTTCCTTCGCGTCATGGGGAGCGAGGCTGCCACCCACGGCCCCAGCCATTGCTCGCGAGTCCTCGCCCGACGTGTCCTCCCGGAGCTGCCGGTGGCGCGCCATCCGCTCCCCTGAAGTCGCAAGGGAGGTTCGCGGAGAGGTCCGAGTGGGCGGCACCTCCTCGCGCGGCGATTGAGCCCTCGCTGGCGCTGGGGCTGAGGGCTGCGTGTAGCTCAGGCTCAGGCCTCGACGAGGCGTGGGCGACACCGAAACGCAACCCGTCGCCAACATGGCGAGAGCCAGCAGCAGGGCGTCAACGCGCATTGTCCACCCCCAGGCCCAGCGAGGCGAAGGCACCTGGCCGCAGCGTGCCCACTCCCTCGGGAAACAGCAGCGTGCCCGCCGTGCCCATGGCGTAGAGCTTCCCGCCCAACAAACGCCAGCGCAGCTCCGCCCCGCCCAGGTAGCGCGCTCCAGGTTGTCCCGCCCCCACCGCGAGCCCCTTCAAGGCGACTTCCACGGAGCGCTCAAAGAGCTGCACCACCACGCGGCCGTCCACGTCGAAGCGGCCCCAGTTGAAGGCCTCCACCCCCAGCGACAGCTTCAGGTGCTTGTGGATGCCCCAGTAGCGGACCGCATCCCAGCCGACCTCCGCCTCGCCATGGGCTGAGTACCCGTCCGGAAAGGACGCCTCCGCCAGCGCCACGCCTTCCGGCCCCGCGGCCTTGAAGCGCGCCAGCTCATAGTCCGGACCGAAGAAGCCCTGACGGAAGCCGCCGTGCTGCCGACGCCCCTCCAGACGCAGCAGCAGACGCAGCGTGGGCGTCCTCGCGTCCACGCCCGCGCCCACCACCGCGCCCCAGGCACCGCCTTCACCCGGCTGGCCACCCCAGCCCGCCTGGACGTGCACTTCGTACGTGGGCCGCACGACCACCACGGCCATGGCATCCAGGTGCGCCAGCGTCACCGAGGGCGTCCGGCCTCCGGCGCGGCCCCAGTCGTGTACCGCCGACAGTGCCAGCGTGTAACGCGCCTTCTCGCGAGGTGGGCCGAAGAAGACGTGCTCCACGTCCAGGGAGAACTCGGCGCCCATGAGCCGCGCGCCCAGCACGTCCGAGACGAAGGCCTCCGTGTAGAGGGGGCCCAGCGTGCCGGTGAGGAAGCCGCCCGCCGGGTGGTAGTCCGGGTTGAGGCGCCCGCCGTAGCGCCGCACAAGGTGCGCGGACAGCAGGCTGTAGCCCTCCAGCGCGCCGAACCAGACGCCCACGGGCGCGTTGTCCGAGCCCAGCTTGAGGGCGCGCACCACCTGCCCGAAGTCCGAGACGCTGTC
>NZ_JAIQDD010000092.1:0-1385 GCF_020036995.1 Corallococcus sp. AS-1-12
GAGGTCGTGTCAATTGGAGTGGAAACGCGTCAGGCGGCGCGACGAGTTCCCTGCGGTAGCATGACGAGGTTGCCGTCCTCGTAGGTGCGGCCAGCGAGTACGTCTCGGAGGTGCTCGGCGGCGTCGAGTTTGCGGAAGCTCTTCTGGGCGACGAGCAGCAGCTTCCAGAGCAGCACGGTGGCGTTTTCCACCTTGCGGAAGCGCTTGGCCGCGTCCGTGCGCAGCCTCAGCGACGCGAAGGGGCTCTCGATGATGTTGGTGGTGCGCAGATGCTTCCAGTGCTCCTTGGGGAAGCGGTAGTAGGTGACGAGCCGCTCCCAATCATCGAGCAGGCACGCGGTCGCCTTCGGCGCCTTCGGCTGGTACTCGGCGACGAAGGCGTCGCGCAGCGCTTCGGCCTCGGCACGGGTCGCGGCATAGGGGATGGGTTTGAGCAGGGCTCGGGCCGCCTCCAGCTCCTTCTTCGGCAGCTTGTCCAGCACGTTGCGCAGCTTGTGATTGAAGCAGCGCTGGTGCTCGGCCTGGGGCCAGACTCGCGCCACCGCGCCCCAGATTCCCAGGTGGCCATCGGCCACCACCAGCCGTGGCTCCTCAAGCCCTCGCTTCTTCAAGTCCCGCAGCGCCTCGGCCCACGACTCCTCGGACTCCCGGTGCCCGCTGACGAGCGCCAGCACCTCCTTCGTGCCGTCCCGCAGCGCGCCCATGAGCACCAGCACCGCGGCCTTCTCCTTCTCCAGCCCCGCCTTCACGTACACCCCGTCCGCCCAGACGTACGCCACCTCCTTGCCCACCAGCGAGCGTCGGCTCCACGCGGCGTGCTCCTGCTGCCAGCCCGCCTTCAACCGCTCCAGGCTCGTCTTCGACAGCGGCGCCCCTTCTCCCAAGAGGCCCCGCAGCGCCAGCTCGAAGTCCCCCAGCGCCAGGCCGTGCAGGTACAGCGTTGGCAAGAGCGCCCCCACCTGCTTCGTGCGCCTGACGAACAGCGGCAGCACCTTCGACTCGAACGGCTCCTCGCTTCCCCGCACTCGCGGTCGCCTGACCCGCACCGTCCCCATGCTCGTCGCCAGTCGCCGCTCCTTCCCATGCCCGTTGCGGTAGCCCGGCTTCGCGTCCACCTGTGTCCGCCGCTCGCTCTTCGGCCGCCCCAGGAAGGCCGTCAGCTCTTCCTCCAGCATCCGCTGCAACCACTGCTGAATCTGCTCTCGCGCCAGTACCTCCAGCGCTTCGAACCGCGAACTCGACGCCGTGGCGTCCCCCTGCGTACTCTTCTTCATGGCGATGTCTCGTTCCCTTGGGGCCGGGCGGCAACCCGGCCTCGTTTCGGTGGTGCTCACCGGGGATCGTTACGTCGCCTTTCTCGTTTCCACACCCTCTGTGACTACCTC
>NZ_JAIQDD010000093.1:0-1340 GCF_020036995.1 Corallococcus sp. AS-1-12
GGCCGTCGCTCTCCCCGCGACGCTCCAGGAGGTTTCAGCCACCGTGACGACGCAGCCGAAAGAGACGCAGCCCCTTCTGCTCCCCTCGAAGCCCACGAAGAAGGGCATGAGCGTCATGTCCCGTGCAGTCAGCACGGCGGCAGTCTGCACCGCATTGACGGCTTGTCCCGGTCCTCAAGTGCGCCCAGCACCTGCGCCTGAGCCGTGCCCCGTGGGGGCTGTGAAGACCATGGAGAAGTTGGATATCGACATAGGGGGGAAGCACAACGCGGTCTTCGTCGTCGCCCGGCCGGAGGTCATCTCGGTGCGTGAGGGCCCGACGCAATTGGTCCTGGCGGGTCCTTGGGGGGACATGCCGAGCAAAACGGTACTGTCTGGCCGGCTCATCGTGAGAGAGCGCGTGTATGGGCGCCTGACTTGGGCGACGACGCCGAAGGGCGACAGCTTTCCCGTGTGCATGGAGGTCTTCGCGGAGGAGGGGGACCGAGGCATGGCCCGAGAACCTGGCGACGACTCACCCTCCAGTGCCCGTATCTTCACGTCAGCTCGCGTGAAGGCGGTGAGTGAGTTCGAGTAGCAGAATTACCTGGGAGTCATCGCCGAGTGTCTTCTTCCTTCGTCGTCGTGTTCCTGGGGCTCTTTCTCGCGAGTGGGGCGTCGGTCGCTCAACCGGAAGCCTCGGCTTCCTCGCCGAGCGCGCGTCGCATTGAGCTGACTCCTGACGACGGTTTCTCTGCACCCGAGATTGCGATCAGTACCGGGCTTTCGACAATACTCGTCTTTGACTCCGACATGACGCACGACGAAGTCGAACTGGAAGGCCGAGACCGATTCGAACTTGTGGATGTGGGACGAACTACTCTCCGGTTGGTGCCTTCGTCGCACGTGACGGCTGGCGAGAAGTTTCGGCTGGTCGTGCGTTTCCGGGATGGAGCGGCGCCTGGGAGAGCTTCTTTCCTCCTTCGGGTGCATCCCGCAAAGGCGGAACCGCTCATCGAGGTCTATCGCGGGAAGCGGACGATCGAGACGTACCAGCAGGAAGCCAGGGAACTGCGTGCGGAGTTGATGCGCTACCAGGGCGAAATCGCACGACTGGTGGCCGAACAAGATGCTCCGGGCGGGCTGGCGGGCCTCGTCTCTTCCGGGGCACTGGATGAGCACGGTGTGACAGGGCGAGTCGTGACCAAGGACGTTGCCCAAGCGGCGGGGAACGCGCTTGAGGCAACCTCCGTCAAGACCTACCGGTCCGCAAAAGGGGTGGCCGTGGAAATCCAGCTAGTGGTGAAGGCGGGAGCCTTGCCATGGGTTGCGAACGGGGCAACGCTTCGAGGCAAGGCCGG
>NZ_JAIQDD010000094.1:0-1272 GCF_020036995.1 Corallococcus sp. AS-1-12
GCGGCGCTGGGCGGGAAGAACGCGATGGCCGCCCAGGGCCCCAAGCTCCCGGGCTTCCCCCAGGCCGCGCTCCGGGGACAGGCCGAGACGGGATTCTCACTTGGGGCAGCGCTGAACGGCGGCGTGACGTCCATCGCGCTGCCTGCCGCGGGGGTGCTCAACGTCGCGTTGGCGCCTGGAGCAGCGGCTGCTCTCGCGATGTACTCCAACGGCCAGATTCCAGGTGACGCCGAGGGGCCGGTTCATCACATCTGCACCAACAAGAACAACGTCTCCGCTGTCTCCGGAGGGCCTTGGACGCCAGCGTGCGAGGAAATCTTCGAGAAGGCCGGCATGACGCTTGAGGACGCAGCCAACAAGGTGCGGCTCAAGGGACACGAAGGGCCTCACCCTGAAATCTATCACAATCAGGTCGTGAATCGCCTGCAGACGGCCGTAAGGACATGCAGAACCACGGAAGCCTGCCGTACGAAGCTGCTGAATGAACCCGCCAGGATCGCAAATGAATTGCTCACGGCGGGCTCGGACCTGCGTAGCTACATCGTGAAGTAGGAGAGCAGCGTGGAACGGAACTTCTATTGGGTGAATATCGCGGATGTGCCTCAGTGGTACATCACGACACCTGTGCCCGCCTCCGGAGGAGCCTTCGCAGAACCGTGGATGTTCGGGGAGGGGCACCCTCTTCCGGATCCCGGGCCCAGCAAGGCTCGGATTCGAAACCCAGGTCAGAAACGCGCCCTTGTTTTCGCGGGGGTTGAGCGTACGCCCATCGGCAGTGGAGCGGCCGCGAACGTTTTCAGGACGCAGGCCTCCAACGATGTGCAACTGTTCCCAATCACCATCGAAGGGGAACCCGATCAACACTTCATCATCAACGCAACAAGGACAGTCGATTGCATTGACGAAGCGAAGTGTCGACAGGTGCAGCACTACGCCGAAGACGACCCTTTTCCTGAGTATGCAGGAGAGTACCGCTGGATCCACGGCTTGCGAATCGACCCCTCCAAGACCGGGGACGCGCATGTCCTGCGGCCAAGGAAGTTCAAGACAGCGCTCATTGTCTCCGAGGAGGTCAAGGCCGCTCTCGAACAGGTGGGGAACCTGGGAGTGTTCTTCACTCGCGTGACGGGGCCGCAAAGCGCACCCTGAGTCAGTCTTTGTCAGTCCCACCCGGCCAGTCCTTCACTCGCGGCCCGGGTGGCTGAATCCTGTCAGTCCCGAGTCGGGAGGGGACATGACGATTCAGTTCGGGTTCATCGACCAGGGGGATGG
>NZ_JAIQDD010000095.1:0-1233 GCF_020036995.1 Corallococcus sp. AS-1-12
CGGCCTCGTTTCGGTGGTGCTCACCGGGGATCGTTACGTCGCCTTTCTCGTTTCCACACCCTCTGTGACTACCTCCCTTCCGAGGTGCTGAACACTCATCTATGTTCACTTCAACCAGGAGGCGTTGCGACGACCGCTTGAATCCGCCCTGCACTTCTGGGTGAGGTCAGCCTCGAGGATGTGGACGAGCTCCCCCTGTGCCAGCGTAGTTGTCGCCCGGACCGCGAGGCCGGCAGAAGCACCCAGGGGGCGTGAAGGGCAGGTAGGCCGTGCCGTACACGGAGCAATTCAAGGAGCAGATGGTGCGCCGGATGATGGGGCCGGAGGTGCTGAGCGCGACGGCCCTGGGCAAGCAGGTGGGAGTGCCGCAGTCGACGCTGTCGAAGTGGCTGAAGAGGGCTACGGTGGGAGCGATGACGAGCGAGTCTGAGCAGCAGCCGGAGGCGGCGAAGGTGGAGAGGAAGTGGACGGGGCAGGAGAAGCTGCGGGTGCTGGCGGCGGCCGAAGGGCTGAGGGGCTGAGAAAAATTTAACGTTTCTAATGCGTCCAATGGATGCATAAGCGCAGCAGTGCGATGATGAATCGCCATGGCGGGGAGCGAACGGCCGCGAGTGCGTGTGCTCCGGCCAAAACGGACGCAGGTGCTGTCGGCGCGGACCTACGAGCAGTTGGTTGACCGAGGTCATCCGGTGCGCGCCGTATGGGCGGCTGTTGAAGCGCTGGACATGTCGGACTTCGAGCGCGCCATCCGTGCGCGTCCTCATCACGCGGGGCGTGCGGCAGTGGATCCGCGGTTGTTGTTGGCGCTGTGGGTGTATGGGCAGATGGAAGGCCTCTCCAGTGCTCACGCCATTGCGGCGAGACTGCGTACGGACGTTGCGTATTGGTGGTTGTGCGGCGGCGTCAGTGTGTCGGCGCATACGCTGTCCTCCTTCATGGCGCGCTCAGGCCCTGCCTTCCGGGCGTTGCTGGGCAAACTGCTGGATGACCTGTGCAGCCGCGGTGCCGTGCACCGGCCACGACGAGTCGCGCAGGACGGCACGCGTGTGCGTGCTTCAGCAGGGGCTGCCTCATTTCACCGCAAGGCCACCCTGCGGAAGCGGGCAACCACGGCGGCTGCTGCCGGCCTCGCGGTCCGGGCGACAACTACGCTGGCTGTCAAGGACCGGGGTCATGGATCGCGTGAGGGTCGGCCAAGCGGATCGCCCTGATGAGCCCGTCGGGAGCGGCGAT
>NZ_JAIQDD010000096.1:0-1179 GCF_020036995.1 Corallococcus sp. AS-1-12
CTCTTCCGATCTAAGCCCCTGAAACAGAGGCCTGGCAGAGGCTTGCTCAGTGAGCAGGAAGAAAAGACCGGAGGGCCGGAAACGCGCCCACGGTAATGGCCAGAGATGAAAGCCAAGGAATCAGCATCCCTGTCAGAGGAAATTTCCCATGGAGCAAAAAGCGATGAGCAAGCAACACACCGGTTCCCTGCGTGGCCTCAAGCTGGCCCTGCTGGCCGTAGGCAGCAGCCTGGTCCTGGCCGGCTGCGCCGGCAACCCGCCGACCGAGCAGTTCGCCGTGACCGAATCCGCGGTGAATAACGCGGTGAGCGCCGGCGGCCCGGAATATGCCCCGGTCGAGATGAAGTCCGCTCAGGACAAGCTGAGCCAGGCGCGCATCGCCATGAACGACAAGGAATACGACCAGGCCAAGCGCCTGGCGCAGCAGGCCGAGTGGGACGCCCGGGTCGCCGAGCGCAAGACCCAGGCCGCCAAGGCGCAGAAAGCCGTGAAGGATGCCCAGCAGGGCGTCATGGAACTGCGTGAGGAAGGCATGCGCGATACGCAGCACTAAGCCGGATTCCGCCCTTCTTTCGTCGATTCGTGATTAAGGATGACCCCTATGCGTAAGTACATTGCCCTCCCCGCCGTATCCCTGCTGGCCCTGGCGCTGGCCGCCTGCTCCACGCCGCCGAACGCCAACCTGGAACAGGCCCGCAGCAACTTCTCCGCGCTGCAGTCGCAGCCCGACGCGACCAAGGTCGCGGCCCTGGAAACCAAGGACGCCGGCGACTGGCTGGCCAAGGCCGACAAGGCCTACCAGGATGGCGAAGACCAGCGCGACGTGGACCAACTGGCCTACCTGACCAACCAGCGCATCGAACTGGCCAAGCAGACCATCGTCCTGCGCAATGCCGAGGCGCAGTTGCAGAACGCCTCCGCCCAGCGCGCCCAGGCCCGCCTCGACGCGCGCACCGCGCAACTGGACAAGCTGCGTAGCCAACTGAATGCCAAGCAGACCTCGCGCGGCACCATGGTGACCTTCGGCGACGTTCTGTTCGATCTCGACAAGTCCGACCTGAAGCCCGGCGCCATGCGCAACATCCAGCAACTGGCCGAGTTCCTCCAGCAGAACCCGGAGCGCCAGGTGATCGTAGAGGGCTACACCGATAGCACCGGTTCCGCCAACTACAACCAGCC
>NZ_JAIQDD010000097.1:0-1135 GCF_020036995.1 Corallococcus sp. AS-1-12
TCATGTCCAAGGAAAAGTTCGATCGCAGCCTGCCCCACGTGAACATCGGAACGATTGGGCACGTGGACCACGGCAAGACGTCGCTGACGGCCGCCATCACCAAGGTGCTGGCGAAGACCGGTGGCGCCACGTTCCTGGCGTACGACCAGATTGACAAGGCGCCGGAAGAGCGCGAGCGCGGCATCACCATCTCCACGGCGCACGTGGAGTACAAGACGAAGAACCGTCACTACGCGCACGTCGACTGCCCGGGGCACGCCGACTACGTGAAGAACATGATCACGGGCGCGGCGCAGATGGACGGCGCCATCCTGGTGGTGTCGGCGGCGGACGGCCCGATGCCCCAGACGCGTGAGCACATCCTGCTGGCGCGCCAGGTCGGTGTTCCCTACATCGTGGTCTTCCTGAACAAGGTGGACCTGCTGGACGACCCCGAGCTGCGCGAGCTCGTGGAGATGGAGGTCCGCGACCTCCTGAAGAAGTACGAGTTCCCCGGGGACACCATCCCCATCATCCCCGGCTCCGCGGTGAAGGCGCTGGAGGGTGACACCAGCGACATCGGCGAGCCGGCCATCCTGAAGCTGATGGAGGCGGTGGACAGCTACATCCCGACGCCGCAGCGCGCGACGGACAAGCCCTTCCTGATGCCGGTGGAAGACGTCTTCTCCATTGCCGGCCGTGGTACGGTGGCCACGGGCCGCGTGGAGCGCGGTGTCATCAAGGTGGGCGAGGAAGTCGAAGTCGTCGGTCTGCGCGCGACGCAGAAGACGGTGGTGACGGGCGTGGAGATGTTCCGCAAGCTGCTGGACGAGGGCCGCGCGGGCGACAACATCGGCGCGCTGGTCCGTGGCCTCAAGCGCGAGGACATGGAGCGCGGCCAGGTGCTGGCGAAGCCGGGCAGCATCACGCCGCACACGAAGTTCAAGGCGCAGATTTACGTGCTGTCGAAGGAAGAGGGCGGCCGCCACACCCCGTTCTTCAAGGGGTACCGTCCGCAGTTCTACTTCCGCACCACGGACGTGACGGGCACGGTGAAGCTGCCGGACAACGTCGAGATGGTCATGCCGGGCGACAACATCGCCATCGAGGTGGAGCTCATCACCCCGGTCGCGATGGAGAAGGAGCTCCGGTTCGC
>NZ_JAIQDD010000098.1:0-1082 GCF_020036995.1 Corallococcus sp. AS-1-12
ATCGACTTCCAGGTGAAGGTGCGTGGCTTCCGCATCGAACTGGGCGAAATCGAAGCTGCGCTTCGCCGTGCCCTGGGCCTCAAGGACGCCGTCGTCGTCGCCAAGGGCGAAGCCGCTGACAAGCGCCTCGTCGCCTACGTCACGCCCAAGGCGAATGCTTCACTGGAGGTAGAGGCTCTCAAGACGCACCTGCGTCAGGGCCTCCCTGAGTACATGGTCCCCACCACCTTCGTGGTACTGGAGGCCCTGCCCCTCAACTCCAACGGCAAGGTCGACCGCAAGGCACTCCCGGAGCCGGAGGCGCCCCAGTCCGGCAATACCTACGAAGCGCCTCGCACGGAGGCCGAAGCGAAGCTGGCCTCCATCTGGGCCGAAGTCCTGCGTCTGCCCCAGGTGGGCGTGAAGGACTCCTTCTTCGAACTGGGGGGCCACTCACTGCTGGCCACCCAGGTGGTGTCGCGTATCCGCGCCGAGTTCAGCGTGGAACTGCCCCTACGTGCCCTCTTCGAGGCCCCCACCGTGGAGGCACTCGCCGGGCGACTGCACGGAAGCGCGACCTCTCAGGCCCCGAAGCTCACGCGCGTCTCGAATGACGGTCCGATGCCGCTGTCCTTCGCGCAGCAACGGCTGTGGCTCTTGGATCAACTCCAGCCTGGGGACGCGTCGTACAACATCCCCACGGCGCTCCAGCTCTCCGGACACGTTGACGTCGAAGCCTTGCGTCGTGCCTTCGAAGCACTCGTCGCCCGTCATGATGCCCTGCGCACCACCTTCCACGCGCATCAGGACCAGCCCATCCAGACCATCCACGCGCCCAGCGGTTGGGCGCTGCCGCTCGTGGACCTCTCCGCCCAGCCGGAGGCACTGCGGGAGGAAGAAGCACGGCGACTGGCCAACGAGGAAGCGCGCCGGCCGTTCGACCTCAATAAGGGCCCACTGCTTCGCAGCACTTTGGTACGGATTGCCGAGAGCTCCCACCTGCTGCTGGTGACGATGCATCACATCGTCTCCGACGGCTGGTCCATGGGCGTCCTCGTCCGGGAGATGGTGGCCTTCTACGAGGCCTTCGCCACGAACAGCAC
>NZ_JAIQDD010000099.1:0-1032 GCF_020036995.1 Corallococcus sp. AS-1-12
ACAGCGGAGCCTGAATGAGGTGAGCAGACTGGGGTGTTGGAGAGGTGAGGAGGGAACACCATGTCCAACGGCCATTCGCTCGACCTGAGAGAGCGCGTTATTGCGGCCTGGCAACAGGGCGAGGGCAAGAGCGCCATCGCCCAGCGCTTCATGCTGGGGTACGCGACGGTGCGCCGATACATCGCTCGGTTCGAGGCGAGCGGAAGCTGCCGGCCCCGTCCGCATGGAGGCGGGGCTCGGCGCAAGGTGGATGCCGAGGGAGAAGCGCTACTACGGCGGTTGGTGGGGGAGCGTCCCGATGCGACCGACGAAGAGTTGGCGCGGCTGTATACCCAGCATGCGCAGTGCGCCGTGGGCCACGCGACTGTGAATCGAGTGCTGCACCGCATGGGGCTGACGCGTAAAAAAAGTCACTCCATGCCGTGGAGAGCGACAGCCCGGCCGTAGAGGCACTGCGATGGCAGTACGCGTGGGCCCTGCGGCGTGTGCCTGCCGAAGCGCTTGTCGTGGTGGACGAGACGGGCTGCCGCACGGACATGACCCGCACGCATGGGCGCGCACCTCGTGGGGAGCGGTTGAGGGGCGAAGCCGTCCCTCGCAACCGGGGCTGCGTCACGACGGTTATCGGCGCCCTGACACTTCAAGGCATCACTGCTCACCTGGAGGTGGAGGGGGGCACCACCTTGGAAGTCTGGGGCCGCTTCGTCTTGGAGCATCTGGTGCCTGTCCTCGAACCAGGCCAGGTCGTCGTCTGGGACAACCTGGCTGTGCACCACTGCCGCGCACTCATCGACGTCATTGAGGCGCGTGGCGCCCGAGTCCTCTTCTTGCCGCCCTACAGCCCGGACTTCAGCCCTATCGAGCCAGCATGGAGCAAGCTCAAGGCGCTTTTGCGCAAGTGGAAGCTGCGCACGCGTCAGTCTCTGGGCTGGGGCCTCCGACTGGCTCTGGCTGCACTCACGCCCAGGGACGCCGCAGGCTGGTTCTCTCACTGCGGCTACCCAGTTGCTCAGCCCCACTGAGCTACGCTGT